>JBEBHE010000475.1:0-2404 GCA_040081205.1 Burkholderiales bacterium
TGTGCGGCCAGCCAGTGCGCTCAAATCAACTTCAAACAGCACGGGCGCAACCGTTAGATCGTATTTCTGCTGCCATTTTGGATGCAGCTCTCCGATCCAGCCTACCGGCGCGCCATCCAGCACCAATTGCGCGCTCTTACCGGGATGCAGCGCCGGATGCGCAGCGGCTTCAAACGTTAACGTCCTGGGCTGGAACAAGGCTTCGACATCCGCTTTGACGTCATAGAAATCAACCTGCCGCGATGGACGCGATCCCCATTGATCGTCCACGGCAAATCCACAGGCCGCGGCACCGATGCGCCACGGTTGTGCATACCCCCCTTGAGCCGGCACAAAGCAGCGGCCCGCCTCGAACACGCGCACACGCGATTGCTTGTGATTCAAATTGTAAGCGACCGTGCTAACCAGGCCACCGATCAAACTGGAGCGCATCACCGCCATCTGACTCGCGATCGGATTCGCCAGTGCAATTGGCGAATGGTTATCGCAAAAATCATGCTCCCACGCCCGATCAACGAAACTATAGGTTACGACCTCTTGATAATCCCGCGCACAGAACAGGCGTCGCATCGCGGAAACGCCACGCGTTTTTTCTGGAACCGGCAGCGCCGCCGAGGCCATCACAGGACGTGCCGCGGGTATATTGCTGTAGCCATGAATGCGCGCCACTTCTTCGATCAAATCCGCTTCGATGGCGATATCGAATCGATAACTCGGCGGTGTAACGCACCAACCATCAGCAGTCGTCGTGTGCGAGAAGCCCAGGCGTTTGAATATTCCGGCGACCTCGATGCTACTTAAAGCAATGCCGAGTACACGCTCGGCACGCGAAAGCCTCAACAGAATCGGATCACGCTTTGGTAATGTCGCGACAGCTTCCGAAACCGGTCCCGCACTACCGCCGCAAATATCCAATATCAATCGCGTTGCGCGCTCCATTGCCTCAAGCGCCACGCCGAAATCGACGCCTCGCTCAAAACGGAACGACGAGTCCGAACCGAATCCGAGCACACGCGACTTACCCGCTATCGTATTCGGGTCGAAGAACGCGCTCTCCAATACGATATCGCTTGTGGCATCGCCAACAGCGCTGTCCGCCCCTCCCATAATGCCGGCCAGCGCCAACGCCTTGCGATCATCGGCGATTACCAGGAACGCGTCTGTCAATTCGCGTATTTCACCATTCAACAGCGTGAGTTTTTCTTGCGGCTTGGCAAAGCGCACGCGAATGCCGCCTTCAATCTTTGCTGCATCGAACGCGTGCATCGGCTGCCCCAATTCCAGCATCACGTAATTGGTCACATCCACTACGGCGCCGATGGATCGTATGCCGCTGCGCGCCAATCGCTGGATCATCCAGTCCGGCGCAAGCGCTTTTGCGTTCACACCGCGAATAATGCGCCCGCAATATAAAGGGCAAGCAGCAGGAGCATCCAGTTGAATGTTCAATCTGGCATTGTGACTGGCCGCCACCGCGTTGACCTCCAACGTCCGCAGTGACGCACCGCTCAATGCCGCAACTTCGCGCGCCATGCCGCGCATACTCAGGCAATCGCCGCGATTCGGCGTAGGCTTGCTGTCAAATACGTGATCGTCAAGCGCGAGTACGTCACGCACGTTCGCGCCGATCGTAGCGGCCGCAGGCAATGCCAACAGCCCGTCGGCCGCATCACTCAAACCCAACTCTTTGGCTGAACACAACATACCACTCGAATCAACACCGCGCACTTTGGCCGCTTTGATTTCGATGCCGGGCAACTGCGCCCCGACCAATGCCACAGGCACGCGCATACCTGGATGCACATTGGGCGCGCCGCAAACAATAGTCAGCGGTGCCACACCGATATTGACCTGGCAAACGTTCAGCCGGTCCGCGTTAGGATGTTTTTCGATCGACAATACCTCGCCCACCACCACGCGTTCGAATGGCGGTGCTACGGGCGCCACGCCTTCGATTTCAATACCGCCGAAGGTGAGCAGATCCGCGAGCTCTCGCGTCGAAAGCGACGTCTTGACCAAGGTACGCAGCCAGTTCTCTGAAAATTTCATGACGTGTTACCTGAACTGACGCAAAAACCGCAGATCGTTCTCAAAGAATAGCCTGAGATCGTTTACACCATAGCGCAGCATGGTCAAACGATCGAGTCCCATGCCGAACGCCATGCCCTGAAATTGCTCGCTGTCGATATTCACGTTTTTCAACACGCTCGGATGCACCATGCCGCAACCACCTATTTCGAGCCAGCCATCGCCAAAGCTCATGTCAATTTCAGCCGAAGGTTCGGTAAACGGAAAAAAAGACGGTCTGAAACGCACCTGCAAATCGCTGCGCTCAAAAAATAGCTGGAAGAACTCAGTGACCACGCCTTTCAAGTTCGCGAATGAAACACGCTCATCAATCCAC
>JBEBHE010000190.1:0-9139 GCA_040081205.1 Burkholderiales bacterium
ATAGAAAGCGGGCAATGGATCAAGGCATTTGGGCAACGTGGTGCGACTTGGCTGACGTGTCGCGTGAGCGCTACCTGAAATGGGTGCATGAATGTTACTGCCCGTACTTGCGTGTACAGCCCGGCTACAGTTGGGTAGCACACTATCGCTACACGGGCGGCGGCGCGCAAATGGAGCGCGTCAAGCAAACGGCAATCGGCTACACGCAGGAAGCAATTGGCAGCGGCAATCAATATCTGTTGCTCGTGGGTGCTGCTTCAGCGCATACATTCTTCAAACCGTCGCTGGACGAAATCACGCTACCGCCCGAATACGATGAGATGCTGGCACTGCGTGTGGGATTGCGCACGGCGATTTTTACCGAAGAAGCGCGCGTCAACGGGCCGGAGCCGCGCGAGTTCGGCCCCGGCTCTGGGCCGGGGCTGGCAATCCAGATGGGCAGCTTTCGCATGCGCACGCCGGAAGAGGAATTCGATCTCGGTCGCTGGTATGCGCAATACCGCTTGCCGTTCATGGCGCGCATGCCCGGCTGTATCGCCACTCGCAAGCTCTGCGGCGTTGCCGGCTGGGCCAAGCACAGCGTGCTTTATGAGTTCACATCGCTTGAAACGCGCCTGCACAATTTCGAGGAGCCGCACGAGGCGCTCGCACTCGACAGCACGCGCTGGGAATCAAAAGTAATGGCCGGTACTGTGCATACGCCGGGTTCGCCGTTTATTGGTGAACGGATTTGGCCGCCGTGATCAGCGGCGTCCTGACTGGACGGCAATGACATAGGCCTTGAACTTCGAAAGCGCCAAGGTAAATACCAGACAATCCCTTCGATCCGCGCGGTCATCGCGTGCAAGTGCGTGACCGCACAGACAGATCGAGACAACCCGTTACTTGCGTAACTGCGCCTCACGAAAATTGATCATTTTGATCACGTCAGCCGCGTCGATACGTCCGATGGGGCCGTCACTGTAACTCGAGGCCAGCACCTTGCCGTCGGCACCGAGAACGAACTCCGCAGGTTGGATGATGCTGCGACGGTCTTCCCACCATGAGCCCAGTTGGTCGGCCATCTCGCGCGTAACGCCGTAACCAACGGGAAACGAGACTTCCGCAGCGACTTCGCGCGCCTTGTCGATTGGGTCCACACTGGCTGCGAAGACTTTGGCACCAAGGGCATCCAACTCGCCTTTGAGCTTTTCAAAGCCGACTAACTGTCGGCGGCAGTAAGGTCACCAGTGTCCACGATAAAACAATACTACCCGGTATTTGGCATTGAGATCAGTTGGTAAATTGATTGTCCCGCCGCTGACAATATTTATCGTCATGTTCGGAAACACGGCGCCGATACCCAGCTTGTCTGACATTGGATTTCCTTTCGATGTGCGTGGAACATAAGACCACTACGGCTGTGAAGGCAATAGCTAGCGCTTGTAGATACGCCACAAAAAAATGTCATTGCATTTAGTCGAACTATGCGGTGAATCAACTACCTTACCAATTCTGGACTATACGGTTCATAACAAGGATTGGCAATGATTGCATAGCCTTGCTACGCAACGCGCTTCGCTCATGACGGAGGGTTTATCAGCCGCCCATGCATGACAAGCCATCGGGAGTGCGTTGGGATTGTCGGTGATACGCTGTACGGGACTAGCGCTTTATTCGAACGGATTTGGCGATGGTGCTGCCGCCGCGTTTATTCGTTCACGCAAGATTGAAAAATGCGGATCCACTATCACTTCAAATCATCAATCAAGCCGAATTCCCAGTTCCGACGCGAGCTTGCCGTACTTTTCCGTGTCGGCGCGGATCTGCGCGGCAAACGCATCCGGCGTATTGCCGACGGCCTCGACCCCTGCAGTCTTCAATCTGTCGCGCACGTCGGGCAGCGCCAGTATGCGCACAGACTCGGCATGCAGTTTGGTCACGATGGACTTGGGTGTCGCTTTGGGCACCAGCATGCCAACCCACTGTGCCGTGTCGTAACCAGCATAGCCTTGCTCCGCGATGGTGCGCAGATCGGGCAGCGATTGCGAGCGTTGTGCGGTGGAAATGGCGAGCGCGTTGATGCGCCCCTGCTGCACGTGCGGCAGCAAACTCGACGTCGTCATGCACAGCAGATTAACTTCATTGGAAAGCAGCGCGTTCAAGCCGAGACTGCCGCCTTTGTAGGGCACATGTGTCAGTTTGATCCCCGCACGCTTTGCGAATAATTCGGTGGCGAGGTGAAGCATGCTGCCGTTACCCGCAGATGCAAATCGCAATTCTCCTGGCTTCGCCTTTGCCGCGGCAACAAAATCCTGAAGCGTTGTGATACGAAGGCTCGGATGAACGGCGCAGGTCAGCGGAATGTCGCCTACCTTGGTAACCGGTTGAAAGTCCCGCAGAGGGTCGTAAGACAATCGGCTAAACACCGAGGGATTGATGCTGAGCGTACCAACCTCGCTCATGAGGATGGTGTAACCGTCAGGTGCGGCACGGGCCGCAATCTCCATGCCGATGATGCCAGAGCCGCCGGAACGATTGTCGATAACGACTTGCTGACCCCAGCTTTCAGTCATTTTTTGGCCAAGAATGCGCGCCAGAAAATCGATGCCGCCACCCGGCGGGAAAGGCGCAATCAGTCGCAGTGGGCGGCTCGGATAGTCTTGGGCGAGCGCCGACCCAATAAACACTAAAGCAAGCGCGGCAGTCAGGGTGGCCGGGGTAGTGAATCGCATAGCTAATCCCTTTTTCAACGTTTGCTTAGCGGTAACCGTTTATATTACCGGATTAATCTGCCGATCCGGGACGATGGAATTGCGTCCAAGAAACTGGTAGCCCTCGTCATGACTTGCGCGGCAGCGGGTGCGCAACCGCCACAGCGCCTTGCCCAGAACGGTCTCCCGGAACAACCAATCTTCCACGCGCTTGCTGGTGTTGTAGCCGGGCTGGGCGGTAATCGCCTCGGTGTAGTAGGCCTTCAGGTCTTCGTAAGCGAGTTTGAGTACGCGTGGTGCGGGCATATCCGTGCGCGGACACTGCGTAGCCTGATTTTCGAGAAAAGCCGCGAGATATTTCCCGGCATCAACGACGGACAGCCCGCTGGGGCCGACTGTTGTGCGTCCGCGTGTCGTAACAGCAAGATCGTACCAAGGCTGAAGCGAAGCTACTTCTTTCAACAATGCAATGCCGATTTCACTGGCTGGCGCCGTTTCGTCCGGTGGTTTGGGCAGATCGATTGCGCAAACCATGCCGCTCATGGCATCCGCGTCCGCTTCGGCGATGTTGAGTGGAACGTCTTCGGGATAGTCAACGATTAAGGGGCCTTGATGCGCATCGAGCAAGGCGAGGGCGGCGCGCAGCACGCGCGTCTGAAATGCCGGATCGTTTGGTACGCCCAACGGGCGGCCCAGCTCGAACGGCACCCACAACGCGCGCGGCGGCTGGGTGCGTTCGGAATGAATGCGAATTAGGCTGATCTGTGTAGTCGCAAGCCCACTTTCTTCAAAGTAAATCGCCAGCCCGCCGACGGCGCGCGTGCATTTCGGTCATATCGGTACCAGCAGCACGGTGTCGACACCATCGCTTTGCATCGCACGTGCGATGGCGCGAGCCGACGGTTCGAGATCGACCGGATGGGGTGCGCCCGAAACCGTGAAGTGGAAGTTCGCCACTGAGCCGATGACGCCCTCGGCGGCCAGATCATGAATGCGTTGCAACGGGAAGCAAACGTTCAAATCCTGCTGAAAACCCGTGCGGTCAAAATTTACCGACGAGTGGCTCATTACCACGTCGCCCGCGTTAACGTTGCTGGGGATGATGCGAAACGCCGTCTCGTCGCGTTGATAAACCTTGTCGTTGCGCAAACTCAGCGCGGCGGTGGAAACAAGTGCAACGCGGCGTTTGTTCAGCGGAGGCCCCTTTACCCAAGGACGCCGGCCCTCGAATCCGGAGCAGTCGAGCGTTTCCATCATTTTGCGTTCGCTGAGCGGTATTTCTTCCAGCCGGGCCATGAGGTATCCTTCAATTACTTCTTAAAAAAACATTAAAAAACAGATACTTATTCTGCTTTTAGTCCGGCGGCTTTTACCACCTTCGCCCATTTCTCGGTTTCACTGCGGATATAGCCGGCGAACTGCTCGGGGGAGCCGCCGCCGGGTGTAGCGCCCATCGCCGCGAGTCGCTCTTTCATCTCCGGTGCCTGCAAAATCCGTGCGATCTCCGTGTTGAGCAGACTAACAACATCGCGCGGGGTGGCAGCGGGTACGACAAGGCCGACCCACGTGATGCCTTCGTAGCCGGCAAAACCTGTTTCCGCGACGGTGGAAATATCCATCACAGCGGGATTGCGTTGTGCGCTGGTGATTGCGAGCGCGCGCAACTTGCCGGATTTCACATGCGGCAACGAAGTCAACAGCGATTCAATCATCAGCGGCACCAGCCCGCCAAGCACTTCACTCATCGCCGGTCCGCTACCCTTGTAAAGAATCGGTGTCATCTTCACACCGGCCATCAGGTTGAAAAGTTCGCCCGCCATGTGTGGCATCGTGCCGTAGCCGGCCGAAGCAAAATTAATCTCGCCGGGGCGCGCTTTCGCCAGCGCGACCAGGTCCTTCATCGAACGTACCGGAAGCGAGGGGTGCGCGAGGAACAAATTGGGCACCGTAATTGCAAGCGTGACCGGTGCGAAGTCCCGCACAGGATCATAGGGGAGCTTGGCAAACAGGCTTATGTTGATGGCTTGCGTGCCATGCGTGCCCATCAACAGGGTGTATCCATCCGCTGGGGAGCGCGCCACATGTTCCGCGGCAATGTTGCCGCCTGCGCCACCGCGATTGTCCACCACCACGTTTTGCTTCCAGCGCTCGGTCAACCGTTGTGCGATCAGGCGCGCCGTTGCGTCGGATGTGCCGCCGGGCGGGAAGGGGACGACGATGCGCACGGGTTTCGTGGGGAAATTTTGCGCCACGGCATGAATGCCTATCGCAGATAGTGCAACCCCACAAAGCAAGATGGATGTTGTTTTCATCACTCGTTCCCTTTTGTCGTTGTCATCTCCGGTGGAGGTGCCACATTACCCGGCGCATTGATGCCAGCGCCCGCCCTCTGCGAAGGATGCGCGCGTTCGTACTGCCGTGGATAAACAAGTTTTTCGCCAAGTTCATGTGCAGCGTGCCACGGCCAGCGCGGATCGTACATTACGGCGCGCGCGAGGCCGATCATGTCCGCTTGCCCCGTCATGAGGATGGTCTCCGCTTGCCATGCACTGGTAATCAATCCGACCGCAATCACCTTCATTTTGACTGTCTGCTTCAGCGCGGCGGCGAACGGCGTCTGGTAGCCGGGGCCGACCGTGATCTTCTGTCGTTCGCTCAATCCTGCGCTGGACACATCGATAAAATCGCAGCCCAGCGCATCCAGCGCACGCCCGAACGCAAGCGTCTGTTCGAGATCCCATCCACCGTCCACCCAATCCGTCGCCGACACACGAACGCCGAGGGGCTTTTCCGCAGGCCACACGGCGCGCACCGCCTCGAATACTTCGAGCGGAAATCGCATGCGGTTTTCAAGACTACCGCCATACCCGTCACCACGCCTGTTGCTGAGCGGTGACAGAAACTGGTGCAACAAATACCCATGCGCGCAATGCAGTTCAATCAAATCGGCGCCAGCACGGTCAGCGCGCTGAGCGGCCGCTGTAAAGGCTTCACGTACTTTCGCGATATCGGAGTGAGTGAGTTCACGCGGCTGCGGCCACTTTGACGACAGCGGTACAGGCGAGGGTGCTACATTCGGATAACCACCGTCTTCGGGTAAACGTGGCCCGCCGCCCAGCCAAGGCTCTTTTGCCGATGCGCGCCGTCCGGCATGGCAAAGCTGAACGCCAAAGCGCGCATTGCCATACGCATCAAAAAAATGTTTTATGCGCGCGATAGCCTGTTCCTGTTCATCGCTGTAAAGCGACAGACACATAGGGGTATTGCGCGCCTGCGGCGCAACGTAAGTCGATTCGGTCATCACCAGCCCCGCGCCGGACACTGCATACTGGCCGAGGTGCATCAAGTGCCAGTCACCCGCAGTCCCGTCGTGCGCCGAGAACTGCGTCATGGGTTCGACGACGATCCGGTTTGGCAGCGTCAGTCCGCGTAAATCGATGGGACGAAAGAGTATCGCGCTCATGCCGGCAACCGTAAGGACTTACCGCACATGCTTGCCCACCTTCCAGCCACTTTTTGCCAGATGTGTCTCACCGACGTGGATGGGTTCTTCCTCTAGCGGCGTGGCCATAGTGTCGTTCCAGCGGTTCATGAAGCCGAACATGGAAATCACCGCTACGATTTCGACAATCTGGCCTTCACTCCAGTAACGCTTTAGATCTGCGAACTGGTCGTCTGTGACTTCATTCGGTTGTGCCGCGCCAGCAATCGCTACTTCAAGCGCTGCGCGTTCCGCCGCAGAGAACAACGCGCTGGTGCGGAATTCCCACACCGACTCAAGTTTTTTGTCTTCTATACCCAGATGGAGCGCCGCCCCAGCCGTATGCGCCATTCAGTAGTGACAGCCGTGCGCGCGGCTAGCGACGTGCGCAAGCATGCGTTTGAAGCCTACCGGCACTTCGCTCGCCGGATCCCAAATCGCCGCAGCCAATTGCGATAGCGCCTGCACGATTTTTGGTTTGCGCTGCATGATGAGCACGCTGTTGGGCACAAACCCCAGTACTTTCACATAGGTCTGAAACGCACCGGCAAGCTCCGGTGTTGTTTCTTGGGGTAGCGGCGCAATGCGTGGATCAGGTTTTTTAGCGGCGTTCATGCATGACACTCCTGTTTGAAATTTTGACTTGAAATATTCAGGGCGCGTTGCCCTTGATTCCCGCGGTTCGCACTACCTTGCCCCAGCGCGCCGATTCGCCCCTGAATAAGGCTGTCGTCTGATCCGGCGATAAAGGCTCGGGTAACGTGGCGCCCAGCGATGCATACACCTTGCGCACTTCCGGCGAAGCGAGTACCTGCGTTACACCCGTGTTGATTTTGTCGATCACGGATCGTTGCGTAGCGGTGGGCGCCATGATGGCGAAGATGCTGGTTACATCGTATTCGGGCGCACTCAACTGCTCTGCAAGCGTGGGCAAGTCCGGCAGTTCGTCGGCGCGGCGCTTGCTGGCCACGCCCAGCGCGCGCAGTTTGCCTGCCTTGATATGCGGCGTGGCAATGGCGATGCCGGGCCAATACAGCGACGTTTCACCGGACAGCAGCCCGGTCAAAGCCGGTCCGCCGCCTTTGTACGGGACATGCAAAAAAGTCACGCCGGTCATTTGCTGAAACAGCTCGCCCGCCATGTGCGGCATGCTGCCGGTGCCGAAAGTGGCATAGGCGATTTCCGTCGGTCGCGACTTGGCCAGCGCAATGACATCGCGCGTGTTCCTGACTGGCAGCGACGGATGCGCCACCATGATGTGCTGCACAGCGCCCAACAGCGCAATCATCGCCAGATCGCGCGACGTGTCATAGTTCATTTTGCCGAACACAAGTGGATTGATCGCATGCGTTTGCAGCCCGTCAACCAATAGGGTGTAACCATCGGGCGCCGCACGCACCACCTGCTCGGAACCGATCATGCCGTTGGCGCCGCCGCGGTTATCCACCAACATCTGCTGCGTCCAGGATTGCGTCAGTCGCTGCGCGACCACGCGCGTGAGCACGTCTATGTTGCCGCCGGCAGCCCACGGCACCACAAGACGCACAGTTTTATCAGGATACGGCTTTTCTACTTGCGCCGTCGCATGCAGGCTGACGCACAATCCCAGTGCCGCAGCCATTGGCTTTATCAATTGTTTCACAGGCTCCTCCGAGCATTTGTATTTTTTGCTGTAAATGGATGCTGTAAATGGAGAATTAATATGGTAATTGTGTACCATGTGGTTCACAATGGCAAATCAAGAACAGGGAAACAGAAAGGTTGGAAGGGAATGATCCTTGGCGAGAGGCGTTTAGTCTGCTGGGCACTGTTACGGCGTGGTATTGGCTCGGGAATTTCAATTTTTCGAGCAGCCCTGGCTGGTGCGCTATTGGTAGGATCGGCGGTGAGTGCCGCTCAGACCTTTCCGATACGTCCGGTGCGCGTAGTTGTTCCGTATCCGCCGGGCGGGCCCAACGACATCGTTGCCCGAATAGCGGCGCAGCGGTTGCCCGAGATCTGGCAGCAGACCGTGGTCGTCGATAATCGCAGTGGCGCCGGCGGTAATATCGGGATGGAACTGGTCGCCAAGTCCTCTCCCGACGGCTATACCGTATGCGTCGTTTCCACCGCATTTGTGGTCAATCCCACCCTGTATTCTCGGGCGGGCTACGATCCAATCAGAGATTTTGTTCCAGTCACGCACGCTGCGTCGTCCGCGTTGATTGCTTTTGCGCATCCATCGCTGCCGGTACGAAACATGGCTGAACTGGCGAAGTTGGCCAAGACGCGTTCACTCAACTATGCATCGCCTTCGGCCGGAACCACCGGCCACCTGGGAGGAGAGCTGTTCAACATGATGGCCGGTACCACCATTCAGCACATACCCTATAAGGGCGCGGCACTGGCGATTACCGACGTCATTGCCGGGCAGGTGCAGGTGGGCATCACGGCGCTGCCGCCGGTGGTCCCCCATGTCAAGTCCGGCGCACTCAAGGCGCTCGGTGTCACCCGACTCAAACGTGAAATGTCTCTGCCAGACGTGCCAACGGTTGCGGAGGTCGGATTTCCAGGGTACGACGTGGATAACATGATCGGCATTCTGGCGCCAGCGGGTACATCACCATCGGTAACAGCGCTACTTCAGGCCGGGTTTGCCAAAGCGATCCACGCGCCGCAGTCACGCGACAAACTCATCGCGATAGGATTCGAGCCTATCGCTGGACCGTCGGTTGATTTCTCCGTTTATATTAAATCCGAGATAAAAAAATGGATCAACGTGATTAAAGTTTCCGGCGCGAAAATTGAGTGAGCCGACAACGATATATCGAAATTACAGGGTTTCATTGGTTCGCCTTACGAATTCGAGCAAGTCCGAAATTCCAATCGAGAGGCTGTAAATGATCAGATTTGCGATGGTTCTTGTGCCGGCATTGCTTTGCGTTGCCGGATACATGAGATTTGAACTGACTGCGTGCGTAATACC
>JBEBHE010000191.1:0-9130 GCA_040081205.1 Burkholderiales bacterium
TTGCTGAACGCCGCCGGCGACAGGCACGCGTACATCACCCGCGGATCATGCGGCGACACGATCACGTCGCGGCAATAGGTCAGCGGCGAAAAGCGGCCAATTTCGGTGTCGTGCCAGGTCGCACCGCGATCATCGCTGCGAAATAATCCCATGCGTATCGCGAGAAACGCCGTGCCCGGCACGGCGGCACTAACCGCCAGCGCGTGCGAATCCAGCATGCCTTCACAAACGCCGCAGTGACGTCCTCCGACATTGCTTTGATACTTCGGCTGCTCGGCAAATTTGATGAGGGAGCCCGACATATCCGCCCACGTCTCGCCGCCGTCGCTGCTGCGAATCACCCCGCTCACTTCCAGCGCGGCATACACGTCGTCGGGCCGGTTGGGATCGACGGTAATGCGCACCACGCGCGAGTCGAAACCTTCGCGTTCGCAATGCGCGGGCGATATCGCTTTCGGCAATCGGTGCCAGTTATCGCCGCTATCAACACTGCGATACAGCGCCACCGGCGCCGTGCCTGCAAACAGAACATTCGGCCGCGTGGGATGAATCGACAGCGCCCAAATTACCGCGTTGCGATCGGGAAACCCCAGCCGCTCCCAATGAGCGCCGCCGTCGGTGCTGCGGTACGGGCCATCCTGCGTGCCGGCGTAAATCACGTTTGAATTCGCTGGATGCACGGCAATCGCGCGCACCTCGACTTTTTCCGGCAAGCCGACACTCAACGCTTCCCACTCGCCATCTTCAGCATCGCGGCAAAACAATCCGCCGCGCAATTGCACGCGCGCTCCCGGCGCGGAATAGCCTGCGCCCGCGAAGATGCGTGTTGTGCCGTTGCTTGCCATCGTGTTTCTCCTCAATCGCGAAAATATTCGCGTGTCAAAAAATACGTCGAAGAGGCGGATTATGCGACATTTCCCATTCAACAAGCAGCCGTGCAATAAGTCACGATTGACCCACGCGCCTGTGCGGCGATACATTCAGTAGCCGCCATCAGCCACTGCTATTTCACACGAGAGCGCAACGATGAATCGACTGCACCAACACGGCACAGCCAGAAGTTGCGGAATAGTAATAACATTCATCATCGCAGCCATCACGGCGCTGACGCCCGCGTTGGGCACGGCGCAACCCCTGCCGTGGGCGGAAGCCAGGGCGCAGGTGGTGGCGTTGGCGCAGGCAGGAAAAATCGCCGGCATCGAGGCAATGGTGCAAAGCGCGCAAGAAGCGTTTGAGCGGAACCCGGCGGACGACCATCGTATTGCGGGCCTGCTCGACGGCATTGCCGACAAGCGCCTGCCCTTTTACCACATTGAATCGCAGCTCAATCAATGGGTGGAACACGCGCCACAATCTTATGCGGCGCGCCTGTTGCGCGGGCAGTATCTGGGCGTTGCTGCCGGCCGCGCTCGCGGTGGCGCATGGGCGCGATCAACCAGCGATGAACAGTTCGCTAACATGCGTGATCTGCACGAGCGCTCGCGCGTGGATTTGTTGGCGGCGACCGCGCTGACGCCAGCGCCCTTGCATGCGCGCGTGCGCCTGATGTGGAATTCGCTGGTGGGCAGTCAGCGCGTGCTGTTTCGCGAACAGTACGAATTGGCGCTCGCCCATTCACCCGGCAACATAAAATTGCGGCGCGTCTGGATGGCATCATTGGAGCCGCGCTGGGGCGGCACTTACGCGGCCATGGCACGTTACGCCGCTGAGAGCGAAAGCGCGGTAACGCCGGCGCAGGCCGCGGAATTGAAGGCTGCCGCCACATCCGATGAAGCATCGATGCTGGAATCCTCAAATAAATACGATGCCGCCGAGAAAAAATTCAGCGTGGCCATCCGTATCGCGGATGACGCAGGCCATCACGCCTCTCGTGCCGGGCCTTTGGCGCGATTGGGGCGTGCGCAGGAAGCGCTTGAAGAACTGCAATTCGCTTTCAAGGATCCGAATTTTTATCGCACGCACGCAGCAGACGAAGTTGCACAACTCGCGCGCCACCAACCGCCGCTTGCCGGCGTGGATGAATTGATCGACGCGGTGCTGGAGCGCCATCCCGACCACGCCGACTTGCTCAACCTGCGCGGTTTTCGGTTGCAGCAACGCGGCGAGCAGGCACGCGCGTATCACAATTTCCGCGCGGCCGGTGAAACCGGCGACGCGTGGGCTGAAACCATGGTGGGCAAATATATTTTTAGCGGCTTCGGCGGCGTGACTGCCAATCGCGAAGAAGGCCTGACCTGGTTGAAACGCGCCGCCGCCAAGGGCGAACCGAATGCGCAATTGAGTGTGGCACAGGCACTGGAGGCGATGGGACGTCGCAGTGAAATCGCTGCTGCACAAGCCGAATTCCAGCAAGCCAATCAAAAGGTAGCCGAGAAAAAGAAAACTGGCGCAGCGCGCGAGGCGCTCGTCGATCCGCAACAATTCCTTTGGCGTCAGGCCGTTGCGCTGTGGAACGAATATTATTTGTACGTTGCGCTATATCTAGCGGTATTGGCCGGTGTGATGCTGGTGCTGGTACGTAGAGACAAATAAACTCCGTCAGTGACGATCTGCCATCGGCAACGCATCGCCCCATAACGCCGGCAAATCCGCAACGCTTTCCATCAAAACTGCATGTGGTTCACGCGCCAGTTGCTCACGCGTGTGCGCGCCCGACAGCACGCCCACGCTCACCGCCACGCCCGCGTTGTGTGCGGCCTGCAAATCGGAAACCGTGTCACCCACATTGAGCACGTGACGCACGTCCACGGTGCCCGTTGCTTCCATCGCGCGGAAAATCATGTACGGCGCCGGGCGGCCTTGGGGCACATCGTCGCCGCAGATCACCGCATCGGCAACGCCACGCCAGCCCAGGGCATCGACCAATAAATTGGTAATATCATGATCAAACCCGGTGTTGAGCGCGAGCTTGATGCCGCGCCCGCGCAACCAGGAAAATGTTTCGGCAGCACCGGCAATCGGCTCCGCTTCGCGCGTGAATACGCGCTGCAAGTGATTTTTAAACGAAGCGTAAACCGCTTCCACGCGTGCGGCGTCATTGCCGTATTTCGGCGCAACCAGCGTCGCGATAGCCTCGCGTTTGGATGCGCCGCGCACGGCGTTGATTTGCGCCGTCGACGCTTCAATGCCGTGGTCGGCGAGCGCCGCCGAGAATGCGCGCGCAACCTCGCCGCTGTCTTTCACGGTGGTGCCCGCCATATCGGACACCACCAGCCGGAGTTCCTTCAATTGTTTTTCCTTACATCATTACGTTCAGTCCAGCGGCTCCAGCTTGATAATCGACGCGCCGTGGTTGCTGCCCACCCAGAACGTGGTGCGCGGCCCGGATTGGTTTTCAACAAATACGCGGCGGATATTGACGTTGTTACGCGGCAACAGATACTCCACAAACTCGCCGGTCTGGGTGTTCAAACGTGCCACGCGGTCGTTTAACATCGAACCTGTCCACGCCTCGCCGTTCTTGTCCAGCGCCACGTCATACGGTGCAGCCCAAGGCGTGGGCACCCGCCACTCTTTAAACTCCAGCGTCCTGGTGTCCATCATCGCGATGCGGTTGCCGCGGTACTGGCCGATCCACAAACGATCCTGCGCATCCATCGAGGCGCGGCGCGGGCCGGAGTTCACGGTCGGCGTCTCGTAAATCTTGACCTCGCCGGTTTTAGCATCGATGCGGCCGATATGATTGCGGCCAATGTTGGTAAACCAGCCATTGTTCTGCGAGTCCGAAATCACGTCATAGATGTTGTGCCCTTGCGGCGATTCTTTATAGGGCTCCCACACCTCCCATTTGCCGGTCTTCAGATCAATGCGATGCACGCCGGCGAAACCGTTGTTCTGCGCCCACACCTTGCCGTCCACACCGATATTCATCGGGCTGGTCATGTTGATTTGCGTGTTGGGACGGTTGAATTCGGGCGGCGCTTCCCAGTGTTCCAGCTTGTCGGTTTTGGTGTTGTACTTGAGGATGGCCGCCTGATACATCGCGCCCAGCCACATGTTTTCGTCGCGATCCATGCGGATCGACAGTGCGCCGAGCGGCGAACCTTTTTTCAGGGTGGGCACGGGTATTTCGACGAGCTTGCCGGTCTTGGGATCAAACTTGCCGATGGTTTGCTCGCCAAAATTGGAAAACCACGCCATGCCTTTTGAATCGACCACCACGTCATGCGGCTCGATCGTCGGTCGCGGTAAATCCCACTCGGTGATGATCACGCGTGTGGCACGCCCTTTCGGACGCGGAAACGTTTTCAGATCGTATTCCCAGGTGGTATGGGCATGTAGATTCACCGACTCAAAGAAAGCGGCATTTGTGCGCAGTATGCGCACGCGATCCTCTCCCACCACGTCGGTGTCGCGCCCCGTCAAACGGCGCTGGGGCAGCAAGGGCGTGCTTTGATTGGCGTAAGTGCCCATACGCGCGATGGTCTGCAAAAAACCGTCGGCATCGTACTTGGATCGAACAATGCGTTCCAGCGTATGGCATGTCACGCAACCCAGCAACGGGCGCTTTTCCTGATCGGTGCCCGGCATGCTGTGCAGCCACTCGGCGTTGGTGAGTTGCGAAGCAATATCGCGCGAGCGGATCAGCTTGAGATCGGTTTGCGCGCCACCACCCGCCGCCACCTCGACTGTCGCGCGCCGCGCCAGGTCATACCCGACAGCACGTATGGAGAGCGTGTATTTTCCGGGTTCCAGTTTTGCCGCTGGAAACTGGTAGCGGCCCTTGTCATCGGTCACCACGGTAATCGTCATATTGGAGCCGGCACGTTTGGCATTGACCAACACGCCTTCCATATTGCCTTCTTCGCCTGACGACACGACGCCCGACAATGCAACCGATTGCGCTTCGGCCATGAACGGCGCGAAGGAAAACAACACCAGCAATAGCGATAGCCATTTGATCCGCATAAACCCTCCTTGAGCAGAACTCCGGAACCATTCAGTGCTTCTTTTTGTTGAGCACCATGCCTCGGAACAGGGCGCTGCCGGGTGTCACAGCTTCGACGTCTGCGACAAAGCGGATGTTCTGCATCGTTAGCGACAACGAACGCGGCATCTCTGGAAGCATCGTATGCCTAGTGCGGGGGTTAGGCAAATGCCGCTTGAAAAAGAACAACTGGCCCGGCCAACGCGCCCATCAGCACGCCTTCAGTCGAAATCCAGCATCCCCGCCGACACCATGCGATTATCGACACGCTGCACACTGCGGAAGGATTTGGCAATCTGTTCGGCTCTGGCGATGACGTCGGGCTTTTCGGGCGTGCCTTCAAGCATCACCACGCTATCGCGCACGCTGACGCGAATGTTCACGCCACGCACCAGCAATTTGCCGTCAACACTTTCGATTTGGGCGCCGGGCGAGAACGCCTGACGCAGCGCCTCGGCGATTTGCCGCAGCAGCACGGGGTCAGCAACCGGCGCATTGCTGGTTTGCGGCTTGGCCGCCACGGTCACGGGGGCCGCGGTGCCCGCTGCGGGCGCTGCCTTGATCACCAGGCTGTCCTGATAACCGGTGCGCGCGAGTATGTAATCAACCGCCGCTTTCACGTCGTCATCGCTCAGGTGCGTAAAGCCGCCCTTCGCAGCCATCGCGGAATTCGGCACACCCTTGATTCCGCCCTCGTGCATGGCGGCGCGGCCCCGCTGCCAGCGCGGCGCCCAATCGTCGCGATGCGTGACGCGCGGCGCATTGCCTGCGCCGCTGTCATGGCAAATATTGCATGTCGCTTTGTAAATCGCTTCGCCCGATGCGGCGTGGGCGTTCACCAGTCCCAGTGCCAGTATCACGATAATTGTGCAACTACCTGTTTTTATTTTTTTTACCACGTCCTATTGTTTCCCCAGCAGGAACGCCATCAACTCGCGATTGAACTGTTCCGCGCGCGTGACGGTGAACGAATGCCCGCCGCCTTTGATCATGATCAGTTTTGCGCCGGGAATCGCTTGCGCCAGCGCCTCGGAAAAATAATGCGGCGTGATGAAATCGCTGTCGCTACCCATCACCAACGTCTCGGCTTTTATTTTTGGCAGGCCTGCGCGGCGATCAAACTGAAGCAGCGCATTGATGCGCGCGACCGACACTTCCACCGGTGACGATTTTGTCGGCGCGCGCTTGCGCTCCTCTTCGATGTCGGCGTCGTGCGCGTTGACATAATCCGGTGAATACAAAAACAGCGGATGAAACTGTGAATGCAAGTCCGGTCCGGCTTGCAGATACATGTCGCGCCGCGCATGAAACAGCCGCCGGAACCACGCATCGCAATGCGTCCATGTGCTGCACAGCGCGAGTTTCATCACGCGCTCGGGATGCTCAATCGCAATGGTTTGACCAATCGCGCCGCCGGTGGACATGCCGACAATATGCGCGCGCTTGATGTTCAACTCATCCATCAGCCCGACCAACTCTTCCGCCATTTGATCGACAGAAAACTCGCGCTGGATACGATCACTGCCGCCGGTGCCGCGCTGGTCATAGGTGATCACGCGAAAATATTTCGAGAACAGCGGCACTTGCGGCGTCCAATAGCGCCCTACGCCGTTCAGGCCGCTGGCGAATATGACCGCGTCGCCCTCACCGACAGCTTCGTAATGAATCTCACCGCCTGCGACGACTGCTGTCGGCATTAGCGGCCCAATGTCGGCAGTAGGCGCAGTGCGTTGTCGCGATCAATCGCGCGGCGCTCAGCGCTGCTGAATCGCTGATACTTGGCCAGTGCTTCGTTAACTTCCGCACCGCCGCGGAACGGGTAATCCGTGCCATAGAGGAACTGCGACACTGGCGCAATGTGCATCAACGCATCCAGCGCGCCCGGATGATTGCCCTGCGCCATGTCGTAATAGAATTTCGCCAGTTCATGCTTGAAGCCATTAGGCAGTTTTTCCTTGATGCCTTTGATAGTGGCTTCTTCGCGGTCGAAGCGCGACACCAGAAACGGCGTCACGCCGCCGCTGTGCGAGAAAATCCACTTGATATCGGGATAACGCGCCGCCGCGCCATGAAACATCAGGCTCGCCATGGTGCGCGTGGTGTCCACCGCATATTCGATGGTGCCTATCGATACCGGGGACGGAATTTTGCTGCAACACTGCGGCGCCAACGGATGCGTATAGACCACGGCCTTGCGCCGATTTAATTCTTCGAGCACCGGCCAGAAGGCGGGATCGCCGAGGTAACGCCCGCCATAACTCGTCATCAGGCAAATGCCTTCGGCTTTCAGCGTATCGAAGGCGTAGCCGATTTCAGCAATGCTGCCTTCGGTATCGGTATACGGCAACGTGGCAAAACTGCCGAACCGCCCTTTGTGATCGCTGACCAGTTTTGCGGCGTGTTCGTTGGCCTCGCGCGCGAGTTTGCGGCCGAGCGGCACATCACCGATAGCGATGGCCGGTTGTATCAACGACAGCAGTGACGTTTGTATGCCACTCTTGTCCATGTCATCGAGCGACATTTGCACCGACCACTTGGCATGTCCCTGACCGCGCTGCTTCAGCGCTGCCGAATAGCCGGGCGAGACAAAATGGTGATGGACATCAATGCGATGCGCTTTCGTGCCCGCACCACCGCTTTCAGTGGATGCACAGCCATGCAACAACGTACTCGCGCCAATGGCGCTCATGCCTGCCAGAAAATCGCGCCGATTCCATACGCTCATGATCTCTCCCCTGTGAATAAATTATTGAGTGTTGCTGACGGTTCGCCCGGTTTGCTGATCGCCACATTGCTATCATACGCCACTGCATGAATCATAAAATTATATTTAAAAACAAATACTTATATTACTTCTCCCGCAGCGCTGCCGCAGCCATTTCACGCAGCTTGGCCTTTTGTATTTTGTTGCCGTTGGCACTCGGCGTAAATGGGAACGCATCAATGCGCAGCACATGATGCGGCACTTTGAACTGCGCGATTTGCTTCGCGCAATGCGCGATCAGCGCACCTTCGTCCAGCACATCATTATTCTTCGGCACCACGAAGGCTACCGGGCGCGGACCGCGCGGACCGTCGATGCCAACCACCTGACTCGCCGACACCGCCGGATGCGCGTCGAGCACCGCCTCGATTTCCATCGGGTTCACCAGAAATCCGGCCAGCCGCAACACATCCCCCATGCGCGACAGAAACACATACTCGCCATCCGCTACCGTGTAACCCAGATCGCCGCTTCGGAAAAAACCGTCATCGGTAAACGCCGCTGCGGTAGCTTCCGGATTGCCGTAGTAAGCCATCATGCAACTCGGCCCTTTGAATTCCAGCTCGCCCTGTTCGCCGTGCGGCAGGATCTTGCCGGTGTCGGTATCGCGCGCGCGCACCTGCGTTGCGACAGTGATGAGTTTGCCGCCGCCGACTTCGCGCTGTTCTGGCGACAGATGCTCGGACTGCCGCGACAGCACCGCCTGCATTTCGCTGGAACCGTAAATCCCCACCAGTCGCAAGCCGCGCGCCTCGGCAGGCCGTGCCTGCCCCGCGCGTGCGCCGAACACCATGCGCACACTCGGATAGGGTATCGGCTCCGCGGAGACTGCCAGCAGTTGCGCCACGATGTCGCCCGAGGCGGGAAAGTGCGTGACCTGATACGTGCGGATGGCGCGCGCCGCCGTCTGCGCTTCAAATGTCGGAATCATTACCAGCGGCCGCGCGCCCGCCAACGGCGCCAGCGCATTGCTCATGCCGAAAGTGCCGCACATCGGCACGGTCAACAAGGTGCAGGCATCATCATCGCCATAGCCAAAGCCGCGCGCCGCTTCCGCCGCATGACTCGCCATCGACGCCTGGTTGTGCAACACAAATTTCGGCAACTTCGTCGTGCCCGAGGTAGTGAAAATCAGGCAGCCCAACTCGGGACGCGCGTGATCGTGCGCGTACGGTGAACACGCGGCAAGCTCACGATACGGCTTTACCTCATGCCCGAGAACCACGCGCCTTGTGGGCAACGCAGCCTCTTCGTCGTAGGCCACGATCGCGCCAAGCCCTTTGAGCTTGTCCGCGCCGGCGTCATTCAAAATGCCTTCGAAATCAATACCGCGATAACCCGGCCAGTACACCAGCACTTTCGCGCCGGAGCGCCCCACGATGTCGGCGACCTCACTCGACCGAAAGCGCGTGTTGACCGACACCACGATCGCGCCCAGC
>JBEBHE010000476.1:0-2392 GCA_040081205.1 Burkholderiales bacterium
GCCTGAAGGCGCTGCGACGCGATTGCATCGCAGCGAACTCGCCGTGCCTGGAATAACGCCGGCATTGTTTGAAAAAGCCGCGCGCTCCGCAGCGGATGTGGTGTTTCTTGACCTTGAAGACGCGGTTGCTGCCAATGACAAGGAAAAGGCGCGCGCCAATATTATCAAAGGGCTCAACGAAGTGGATTGGGGCAACAAGGGCATGAGCGTGCGCATCAATGGCGCGGACACGCATTACATGTATCGTGATGTGATCGACATTGTTGAGAATTGCCCGCGTCTGGACATGATCATGATGCCGAAAGTGGGGGTGCCTGCCGACATTTACGCGCTCGACATGTTGGTAACTCAGATTGAGCAGGCGCTTGGCAGAACCAAACGCATAGGTTTCGTCGCGCTGATCGAAACCGCGCTCGGACTGACCAATGTGGAAGTGATTGCGCAGTCGTCGAAGCGCCTTGAGGCGATGTATTTTGGCGCAGGCGATCTGGCGGCGTCATTGCGCATGCGTACCACATCTATCGGCGGCCTGCATCCCGATCACGGCGTGTTGAGCGATGCCGATGCTTTGGGGCAGCGCGCCTACGCGCAGACCGATCCGTGGCATGCTGCGCAGAATCGCGTGGTGGTGGCATGCCGCGCATACGGTCTGCGCCCGCTCGATGGAGCGTTTGGCGATATCAAGGATGCCGCGGGTTTCGCGTCGGCGACCAGGCGCGCTGCCGCGATGGGTTTCGCCGGACGCATGGTGATCCATCCGTCGCAGATTGCACCATCGAATCAGGCGTTCAGCCCCGGTGAAAAAGAAATCGCTGACGCGCGGCGTGTGCTGGCGGCAATGGAGGACGCGGCCCGCGAAAAACGCGGCGCGGTGCAGATCGACGGCCGTCTCATCGACACGGCGAATCTGCGCATGGCGCAAAACATTGTCTCGATGGCCGATGCCATTTCTGCGGCCGTTGCAAAATAAAATGCACTTTCTCCGCGCTTCAAACGGGAATACACTGGTCCCGGTAGTCGTTTCGCAGCAGTTTCGTGGCAAGCCAATGCAAGGAGGCAGCGATGAAAACAGTGAGACAGTTGTTGCAGTCAAAGGCCGGTGGTGGTGGCATCGTGCATGCGGTTTCCCCGCAGACCAGTGTTCTCAATGCCATAAGGCTCATGGCGGACAAAGGCATCGGAGCACTGGTGGTGCTCGATGGCGCGCGTCTTGCCGGAATGATTTCCGAGCGCGATTACGCGCGCAAAATTATTCTGCAAGGCCGTTCGTCGCATGCCACTGCGGTGCATGAGATCATGACCACCAAGGTGCTTACGGTGACACCGGAGCAGACGGTGGAGGATTGCATGGCATTGATGACGGACAAACGCATACGCCATCTGCCGGTAGTGGATGCCGGTAAACTCGTGGGCGTTCTTTCGATCGGCGATCTGGTCAAAGAAGTGATTGCCGACCGCGAAGAGACCATCAAGCAGTTGGAGTCCTACATCCACCAATAGTGCGGGGCTGAGCAGCCTGTCGTGCCTTCCTCAGCGAGGGCCGGAGGCTTTTTGTGTGTTGCAGTATGAAAGGAAATGGAATGAAGTTTGGAGCCATTATCATCGGTGACGAAATCCTCTCCGGAAAACGGCAGGACAAGCACCTGTCGAAAGTCATCGAATCGCTGTCGTCGCGCGGGCTGGAACTTTCGTGGGGGCATTATCTGGGCGACGATCGTGAACTCATCACCGCCACCATCAAACGCACGCTGACCATGCCTGATGTGGTGTTCAGCTTCGGCGGCATCGGCGCCACGCCGGACGATCACACACGCCAGTGCGCGGCGGCTGCCGCGGGCGTGGAACTCAAATTGCATCCCGATGCGGAAGCCGAAATCCGTGCGCGTTTCGTCGATGATCCCAAAGGCGTCACGCCGCAACGTCTGGAGATGGGCACGTTTCCAGCCGGTTCAACGATTATTCCGAATCCGTTTAACCGCATACCGGGATTCAACTACGGGAATATTTATTTCCTGCCGGGTTTTCCGCAGATGGCATGGCCGATGATGCAATGGGTGCTGGATACGCATTACAGCCATTTATTCGATGCAAACCGCATTGGCGAGGCGGCGATTATCGTGCGTGAAGCGGGGGAGAGCCTGTTGATTGATTTGATGAAAGCGGTGCAGGGTAAATTCCCGGCACTGAAAATTTTCAGCCTGCCGCGCGTGCAGCCGGAACGATTTATCGAACTCGGCGCGCGGGGCGATCCCGCACAGGTCGCGGCCGCAATGGCTGACCTTAAAGACGGTGTGACGGCGATGAATTTTCCGTGGACCGACGCGCCAAAGTTTGGCGCCTGAATAAAGGCTTGGTCTAAGTTCAGGAAAACAAAAGGGCGCATCCGCGCCCT
>JBEBHE010000192.1:0-9094 GCA_040081205.1 Burkholderiales bacterium
GTTATAAAAATGTCAATAAAAACAAATAGTTATATTATTTTTGCCAGTTTGTTGATTTCGCTTCCTGCGGCGGCGGCCGGTTTTCCCGAACGTCCGGTGCGGTTGGTCGTCCCGTTCGCGGCGGGGGCGGCGCAGGACATCATGGGCCGCGTCGTGGCGCAGCGTCTGACCGAGGCGTGGGGGCAACAAGTGGTGGTTGATAATCGCGCCGGCGCCGGATCGAGCATCGGCGTGGAACTGGTCGCGCGCGCGCAACCGGACGGTTATACGTTGTTGTTTGCCAACGAGGCGATGGCTATTAATGCCACGTTGTCGCGCAACCGCGCATTTGATCCGCAGCGCGACTTGACGCCGGTGAGCATGGTGGTGATTAACCCGCGCGTATTCGTGGTGCATCCTTCGGTGGCGGCAAATTCGATCAAGGAACTGGTCGCCATGGCGCGCGCGAAACCGGGCGCGGTGCGTTACGGTTCGTCCGGCGTGGGCACGGGGCCGCACCTCGCGGCAGCGCTGCTTGCCAGCATGGCCAAGGTGGACATGACGCACGTGCCTTACAAAGGTGTTGCGCCGGCGATTACGGATTTGCTGGCGGGGCAGATTCAGATGATCGCCTCGACGGTGAGTTCGGCCATGCCGCAGATTCAGGGCAACAAATTACGGCCGCTGGCGGTCACTACCGTGAAACGATCTGGCGCGTTGCCGAATGTGCCCACCGTCGCCGAGAGCGGCATCGACGGTTACGAAGCCACCGCCTGGAGCATGTTGATGGTGCCCGCCGGCACGCCGCGCGCTTTGGTGGCGCGCATACACGAAAGCACGTTGCGCGTGCTCGACAACGCCGACGTGCGCAAACGATTTGCAGCAGACGGCGGTGAGGCCACAAGTTCGTCTGGCGCCGAAGCGGCAAAATTTTTGCAGGCCGAGATTCAGCGCTGGGCGAAAGTCATCAAGGACGCGGGCGTGCGGGCTGAGTAATATTGCCCACGCAGGTAATTCGCATCCTGCGTGCTAATCCTTGATGTTCGCGCGCTTGATGAGGGGTACCCACTTCTTTTCTTCGGCGAGTATGAATTTGGTGAATTCAGCCGGCGTGCCGGGTGCGGCATCGATGCCATTGTTCTTCAACTGCTGAATGACCTCCGGTGATTTCAGTGCCGCAACAAGGTCGCGATTCAGCCGTTCGATAATCTGCGGCGGCGTTTTTACCGGGGCCAGCAGGCCGTACCAGTTGGTGGCGGCGTAGCCGGGCACGGCCGCTTCGGCAATGGTCGGCACGTCGGGCAGCGCTTCGGCGCGCTTGCTGCCGGTGACAGCTATGCCGCGCACCTTGCCGCTTTGCACATGCGGAACGCCGGTGGAAATCACCGCGAAGAATGATGGCACATGTCCGGCCAGTAAATCGGTGATGGCGGGGCCGCCACCCTTGTACGGAATGTGCGTCATCTGAATGCCGGCCATGGATTCCAGCAATGCCGCTGCCAGATGACCAGGGCTACCGATGCCGGAACTCGCAAAGTTGAGCTGGCCTGATTTGGTTTTCGCCAGCGCGATAAATTCCTTGAGATTCTTTGCCGGCGTGGTCGGATGCACGATGATCAGGTTTTGCAGCGACACTACCAAGCCGATTGAGGCGAAATCCTTGTGTTGGTTGTAAGGGACTTTCTGTATCGTTGGACTGATGATGAGTGCGCCGATATGCCCGAAGCCGACGGTGTGGCCGTCCGGCTCTGCGTGCGAAATGATCTCGAGCGAAATCACGCCATTAGCGCCGGGCCGGTTGTCGATCACCACCTGCCTGCCCAGCGCAGTGGTCATCCTCGGCTGAATAATGCGCGCCACCAGATCGGTGGCGCCGCCAGGTGGAAAACCAACGATCATGCGCACCGGTTTGGTCGGCGCCCAATCCGCGGCCTGGGCCGCGAATGTGAGCAACATGGCTGCCGCGCTTGCGGCCAGCCTGTGAGTTTTCATTGGTGTGTCAGTCTTAGTTCGATTTGTATAATCCAGCCGCCTTGATGACTTTTTCCCACTTCACGGTTTCGGACTTGATGTATTTGGCAAAGTCTTCCGGCGTGCCGGGCGCAACATCCATGCCCTGACGGAACAGGTAATCTTTCACGTCCGGCAACAGGAGAATCGCGGTGATTTCCTTGTTGAGCTGGGCAATGATGGGTTTCGGTGTTTGCAGCGGCACCATGAAGCCGTACCAGTTGTTGGTTTCAAAGCCTGGCACGCCTGCTTCGATGATGGTTGGAATGTCCGGCATGAACGCCCAGCGCTTCAACGTGGTCACGCCGAGCGCGTTGATCTTGCCGGCTTTGACATGTTGTACGGCGCTGGCCGCCGTGGCAAATATGAGATGTATGTTGCCGGCGAGCAAGTCGATGATTGCCGGGCCGCCGCCCTTGTACGGCACATGCGTCATCTTCACGCCGGTTTGCAGGTTGAACAGCTCAATGGCCAGATGGCCGGTACCACCGATCCCCGATGAGCCGGCATTGAGTGTGCGCGATTTCGCCTGCGCGATCAGCTCCTTGACGGTTTTGGCATTTGCCGACGGATGCGTGACGAGGATGTTGGTTGAATCCGCCAGGCGCGTCAGTGGTGCAAGGTCTTTCAAAGGATCAAATGGCAGCGACTTGTAAAGGCTGGGATTGACCGAAAACGATGCGATGGAGCCGAGCAGCAAGGTGTGACCGTCGGGCACGGCGCTCACGGTAAGTTCGGTCGCGATATTGCCTGCGGCGCCGGGACGGTTATCGATAACCACTTGCTGGCCAAGGCGCTCGGAAAGTTTGGCCGCGACCGCGCGCGCGGCGGTATCGGTGCCGCCGCCGGGCGCGAAACCCACCAGCATGCGTATCGGTTTAGTCGGGAATTTTTGCGCGATCGCGGGTAAGGGGGCGGCGGCAACGACCGCCATCCACAGTGGGCAAAGCGTCCTCATTTTGCTTTTTTTCATAATGCGTCCTCGGAATATTTTGAATATCTATTGGGTAAATCAATGTACAAGTTACAACGTGCCAAAGTTAACGGTTAACGCTACTCTGACCGAAGATATCATAAGCAGTTCCATGCGTGGTGGGGTGAACGGTCATGGAAATGTCGTTCACTTAGTTGGCTTTGACGCCCGCTTCACGCGCGACTTTGGTCATGGCATCGATTTCATTTTTAAGCTGTACCGTGAATTGATCGGGCAGATTAAGCACGACTTCCGAGCCGAGCGCCGCGAACCGTTCGCGCAGCTCGCTGGATTTGAACTGTGCCACCATATCGTCATAAAGCCGGTTGATGATCGCGCGCGGCGTGCCCGCAGGTGCGAGCATGCCATACCATGCGGGAAGTTCTGCGCCCTGCACGCCGGATTCGGCTAATGTGGGTATCTCCGGCAGCAGGCGCACGCGCTTCGGGCTGGCCATGGCGATGGCGCGCACCCGATTCGCGCGCAGAAACGGCAACTGGTTTTGCACCGAATCAAAAGCGACGGTCACTTCGCCCGCAACCAATGCAGAAGCCATCGGCGCACCGCCTTTGTACGGCACGTGCGTCATTTTTGTCCCCGTCTGCAGCATAAAAAGCTCCATTGCCATGTGCGCAAAACTTGCCGGGCCGAATGAACCGTAGGGCAATTGTCCGGGGCGGGCCTTGGCCAGCGCAATCAGTTCCTTGGCGGTCTTCACCGGCAGCGAAGGATGTACGAAGACTGCAAACGGCGCTGAAATGACAATGCTGATCGGCGCGAAATCGCGCATCACATTAAACGGCAGTTTCTGGAAAATCGCCGAATTCATCACCAGCATGCCGCTGGTTGCCGCGAGCAGCGTATATCCGTCGGGCGGGGATTTGGCCGCGATATCCAGTCCAATGATGCCATTCGCACCGGCGCGGTTATCGACCACGAAATTCTGGCCGAACGTGGCGGTGAAGTGCTGCGCCACGGCGCGCGCCATCACATCCGATACGCCGCCGGCGGTTGCAGGATTGATGATGCGCACGGACTTGGCAGGCCATTCCTGTGCTTGCGTATTCGTGGCAACGCAGACCGCTATGGTTAGCATCAACGCGCGAAAAAGATGGATTTGCATCATCGTTCTCCTTTACGGGATTCTACCTGCATTAGAATAATGGCAACGCGATAGCGGCAACCATCAGAGAGCACCATCAAATGATTTCAAACGATTCCATCCAAACCATAGACCGTTTCGTCACGCATGTATCGACCGTGCCGGCCAATCTGGGGCAGACCGTGGGCCTGCACCTGCGCGAGAAAGTTGCGGCCTCGGTTGCGAACCATGCGACACCGCATGTCGTGCTATTCGTGCATGGCGGCTTTTCGCCGTCGAACGTGGCCTACGATCTGGATTACAAGGACGACTACAGCTTCATGCGCGTGCTGGCGCGTGCGGGTTACGACGTGTTCGCGATGACGCACACCGCCTACGGTTCATCGCCCAAGCCAATGATGGACGATCCGTGCAATGTCGATGCGGCTTCCCAGCACCATTTGATTCCGCATGTGCTGAAAGAGCGCGCCGCGCCGCGCTACCCGTTCAAGCTGGTGTCCAGCCGCACCGAGCATGATGAAGTGGAAACCGTGGTCAAGTTCATCATGGATTTACGAAAAGTGGATCGTATCAGCATGATCGGTTGGTCCACCGGCACGCCGCGCGCGGGCGGCTTTGCGGCGATGCATCCCGATAAAGTCGATAAGCTGGTGCTCTACGGCCCGGCGCCGTATTTTCCGAGCGACACGCCGCCGAATCCGTTTCCGGAACCCGGTGCGCCGATGATTCTGCAAAGCTGGGACATGCTGATGGAAAAGCGCTGGCAGAACGATTGCCGCAGCGAAGGGCAGATTGAGCACCCAGAAATCCGCGAGATCATGTGGAAGGCATTGATGAAGGAAGACGGCCTTGGCGCGCAGTGGACGGCCGATGGCCGAGGCATCATGCGCGCACCCAATCGCATGAACTTCGGCTGGCGCGCCAACATTGGCAGCATCAAGGCGCCGACGCTGTGCCTGCTGGGTGAATTCGATAACTACGTCAACCGTTTTCCGACGTGGGGTGGATTGAAAATGGATAACCGTGCGTACATCAAGGTCGGCTGTGCGTCGCATTTCATGCAGTACGAGCGCGTGCGCCATGTACTGCACAAGGCGACGCTGGAGTGGTTGGCCAGCGGCACCGTGGAAGGGCAAAAATTTGCGGAGTTGCAATCCGACAGGGATGGGAAATTACAACCGCTGGTTTAATGAGTTATGGCGTGCGGCGGCTTGCCGCCGCTGTCTTGGTGCCGAGGCAAGACTCGAAACTTCATAGCGGCGGCAAGCCGCCGCACTCCACAATTACGAATTACCAAAGGAGATAAAATGGATAAGACATTTGTTCGCGTAGTAACCAGCAGGGCAGCACTCGCGGCGAGCCTTTGCTTTTCAGTGCTGGTCGCTAATGCCGCTACGGTGGCGGTCGATTGCGATGCGGGCGGCACGATCATGGGCGCCGTGGCCAACGTCAAACCGGGCGACACCGTGCTGGTGAGCGGCTACTGCAAGGAGCATGTCAACATCGCGCCGGAAATCGTCAGGATCACGATCGACGGTCAGAAGAAGTCCACCGTGCACCACCCTGGCGGCAAGGCAGCATCGGGGCATGCCGTCTACATCCGCGGCAAGGAAATTGCCATCAAGGGGTTTACGGTGACCGGCGGCCTCGATGGCATTCATCTGTCCGGGCCGGCTTCGGCGGTGATCGACGGTAACACCGTGGTCAAAAACAGCGGGCGCGGCATCCATATCGACAAGGGCAGCATTGCGCGCATACTCAACACCACGGTGGAAGAGAGCGGCGGCATCGGCATCGACATCACCGGTGCTTCCTATGCCTACATCGGGGTTTTCATTCCGCGGGTGCCTGCGCTGGCGCCCAACACCATCCGCAACAACGGCGGGCCCGGCATCAACATCGAACGCACGTCGGGCGCGTGGATCGTCGGCAACACCATCAACAACAACAAGGGCAACGGCATAACCGTGCATCGCAATGCGCAGGCCGACGTTATCGCTAACACCATCAACGCCAATGGCGGCGACGCCATCTCGGTGAGCTTTGGCAGTGGCGTGAATTTAGTGAGTGAGCCGCGCAAAGACGGACCAAACCAGACCGTGGCGGGGCAGAACAACGGCGGCGCCGGCATCCGCTGCATGGTTGGCGGCTATGTCGATGGGCCGATGGGCACGCTGGCGGGAACGCAGGGCGCGAAGTGGTTCGACAACAGTTGTGCTGATCGGGTGACGGCCCGATGATCGGGATCACATGCGTGTCGCATGTAGAGGACAAGAAGGTTGTGATCAGACAGATACTGTGGCCCATCCCCGATAACTACAAAGTTGGCCTGAGATGAATCTCAAAGACATGTTGAAGAGCAGGGACATTGACCTACAACATGTTCTTGTGCTTCGCAATCGGCCTACCGAGCCAGAACTCAAAAAGGCTCTTCCGTGGCTGGCAGCCGAGAGGCTTGAATTGTTCACCGCCTACCAACAAGCGCATGGAGGAAACCTCGAAGGAGCTATGGAGGCGATAAAGGGTGTCGGATATGTGGCCTCCTTCATCGGACAAAAGCCAAAGGAAGCTACGTTTGTGGGTCTATATAAGATCGTATCGTCTAAACCGCTTACATATGAACAGTTCTGGAAGATTCCAGCCAATATTGAGTTGGAGAAGTTTGGCATGAAGCACTGGTACGCCATGCATGCAAATCGTTCCGTGCGCTGGTTCAATCTTGTTCTGCACGATTTCTATAAACACTGGAGGGGCAAGTTAGTCGTCGGCTGGCCTCCACCTGAACGGTCTTGGTGGCGGCGTGCGCATCGCAATGATTTTCCAATTGTCGCTGTTCACGAAGAAAGTGCTTTCGATACCGTAATGGTTGATTGGGATGCAATTGACCTTACGTGGGAGCAACTGAGGATTTTGCCAAAGCGCCTAAAAGATGCGCTGTCGCAATGGCGCGGCATTTATTACATATTCGACACGTCAGACAAGAAAGGTTACGTTGGTTCTGCTTCCGGCGAAAATAACCTTCTCGGCAGATGGTTAAATTACGCCTCCCGTGGGCACGGTGGAAATCGATTACTTCGTCCTCCGCGTGATCCTCGGAATTATCGATTTACTATCCTTCAGCGAGTATCGCCTGATATGGCCGTTAACGATGTGACCAGGCTAGAAAGTACATGGAAGGAAAGGCTGCATACGCGGGCGCCATTTGGACTAAATGACAATTAGATCTAGGTGAAACTAAAACCCATACGGTGCCGCATGCCCCTGATTCGCAATCGCCTGCGATGCCCGCAACAAACAAACCTGATTGGTCCCATCCGAATGCAAAAAGCTCGACGCATCGCGCAGGTATTTCTCGACCGGATGCTCATGCATGATTGAAGCACCGCCAAGGATTTCGCCGGCGAGTCTGCAGCATTCAAACGCAGTTTCAGAGGCATTCACCTTGGCCAGCAATCCCAGCGGACGTGCTTCGGGCTGCTTGCGATCCGCCAGCCATGCCGCTTTCCAGATTTGCAGGCGCGCAGCGTCGAGCTTCATCGCCATGGTGCCCAGCATCATCGCCACCGCCTGCTGTTCGACAATGGGCTTGCCGCCCTGCACGCGCTTTTTGGCGTAGGCCAGCGCGTATTCGTAGGCGGCGCGGCCCACGCCCAGCGCGGTAGCGGCGGCTTCGGCCTTGCTGCCCCACATGTATTCCGAGCGTAATTTTCCGAGCATGCCTTCGCGGCCCAGCATGTTGCCGGCGGGCACGCGGCAGTTTTCAAAATGAAAGGTGCCGTTGGTGGCGAGGCGCTGGCTGCTTTTCTCGTGAAAGAAGCCGGGGCGAAAGCCGGGCGTGTCGGAAGGCACGATGAAAATGCTGCCGCCTTCACGCAAGGTCTTCTTGGTGTCGGTGCGCGCCACCACGAAATACAGCTTGGCCATGCTGCCGTTGGAGACATAGCGCTTACTGCCATTCAACACGTAATGGTCGCCGTCGCGCACTGCCGTGGTTTTAAAATCGATATCGGGCGAATCGTAATAGCCCTGATGATCGGAGCCCGCGCCTTCTTCGGTAATACCGATGGCAGCGGTGGCTTCGGGGTCAGCTACAAATTTGGGGATGAAGCGCTGCTGCTGCTCCGCGTTCATCGCGTCGCTGAAAATGTGCGCCATTTTCCAGCACTGATCCATGATCACCGCGAAGCCGAGATCACCGACCGCGAGTTCTTCGCCGACGAGACACATGGTGAAAATATCGCAGCCCGCACCGCCGAATGCTTTGGGCACACCCATCGTTCGTATGCCTTGTTTGTCCGCTTCGCGTATCCAGTCCCACGGTATGCGCTCGGCGGCGGTGGGCAGCCGGTCGCGGCGCATCACGTCGGGCTTGATGATTTTTTCGGCGAACGCGCGCGAGAGATCGCGCCAGCGTTGTTGTTCTGCGGTGAGACTGAAATCCATAGCAAGCCTGTTTTTGTGAGTGTATTGTAACTATTTGTTTTTATTGATATTTTTGTGAAGCGTTAGCTGCGCTAAATTATACGCCGGCACGCCGCTGCCATTTGCGGAATGCGACGAGCATCCACACCGCTTCGACCACGCCGAACGGCCACGCGCCCTGCAAAAATCCGTAGATCGATCCGAGCCCGCACGACGCTGCGAACCCCAGCGTGTAGTGGCGGCTTTTGTGTTCTAGCGCGTAGCACGCCATCATCGCGGTCACGGCAAACAGGCCAAAGGCGGTTAGCGTGTCCATCAATGTTCAGTGCGGCCTTGCACAATAACCATAGTGGGTTTGAGCTGGAATTGTGACGTTCATCGTGCGCGAAGTATAGCGATTCGACAGTTGAGGTGTCATCCACAGGGAATCACGCTGCCATTTGGAATGTTTGTTCTTACGGCGATCGCCCCCATCGCGTTGGGCCGGTGTGGTAGTCCGGCGTTACGCCGAAATTTGCCGGTTTGTTATTCCGGTTTGCACACCGTGGTTTGTTTCAGCAGTTCCGGCAAACGGGATTTCCAGAGATCGGCATCCGCCACCGGAAACG
>JBEBHE010000477.1:0-2386 GCA_040081205.1 Burkholderiales bacterium
ATCAGATTGTCGACAAGGAAGAAGAGGCCTTCGACGCGATCCGGAAATTTCTGTCCTACATGCCCAGCCATCACAACGAAGCGCCGCCGGATGCGCCCATCCCGGCGGGCTCGGGCGCGGAGATGGACAAGGTGTTCGGCATCCTGCCCGAGAGCCGCACGCAGGTTTATGACATGAAGCGCATGATCAAGTGCATCGTGGATAAAGACACGATGTTTGAATTGAAACCGCGGTTCGGAAAAAGCGCCGTAACGACGCTGGCGCGGCTCGGCGGCAAAAGTGTCGGCATCATCGCCAACAATCCGCTGTATCGGGGCGGCGCGCTGGATGCCGATGCGTGTCGAAAAATCGTAGACTTTTTGGTGATGTGCGACTCATTCAACGTGCCGATTGTCCTGCTGGTTGATACACCGGGATTCCAGATCGGCACCGAGGCGGAAAAAGCCGGCGCGCCAGGCCGCATCATGAATTTTATGAACGCGATGACGCTCCTCACGGTGCCGCATTTGTCGGTGATTATCCGCAAGAGCTACGGCCGCGCCTATGTGTGCATGGGCGGCGGACGGCATTCGGACGACATCGCCGCATGGCCCAGTGCGGAGATCAGTTTCATGAGCCCGGAATTTGCGACCAAGATTGTGCATGGCGTGGGTTTTGGCGAGCCGGGGTACGAGGAAAAGCTGAAGGATATAGAACAGGGCATCGACGTGTGGGGACTGGCTTCGGTGTATGCCACGCAAGCGGTCATCCGGCCACAGGAGACGCGTGATTATTTGATCCGCATGCTCGATGTTTATAAATTGCGCATGACCAAGGGCGTGGGGCAGCACTTGATGCGCACCTGGCCTACGAGTTATTAGTTCATGTTCAATAAAGTCGTAGTCGCCAATCGCGGCGCAGTAGCGGCCCGCGTGCTGCGCGCCCTGAACGAGATGGGCATTCATTCCGTAGCGCTGTATTCCGAAGCGGATGCCGGTGCGCCGTATCTGGCGATGGCGAGCGAGGCCTACGCCATCGGGCCCGCGCCCGCGCGGGAGAGTTATCTCAATCAGGATTTGATCCTCGATATCATCCGCCAATCGCACGCGGATGGCCTGCATCCAGGCTATGGTTTTTTGTCGGAGAACGCGGGGTTTGCACAGCGTGTAATTGACGCGGGCTCGCGCTTTATCGGCCCGTCGCCCAAATGGATCGACGCGATGGGGCACAAGACCAAGGCGCGTGAACTGGCCGCGCAGCATGGCATGCCGATGTCCAAAGGTTCGCCAGTGCTGCCGATGGACAATGAGGCAATCCTCAAAGCGGCACGCGAGATCGGATACCCGGTGTTGGTAAAACCGGCGGGCGGCGGTGGCGGCATCGGCATGCTGCCCGCAAAAGATGAAGCGCAGTTGCTGGAAACCGTCGAACGTTCGCGCTCAATGGCGACCCGCGGTTTCGGCAACGCAGAGGTGTATCTCGAGCGATTGTTCGAACGGCCGCGTCACGTAGAGTTTCAGGTGCTGGGCGATCAACACGGAAACGTTGCGCATCTGTTCGAGCGCGATTGTTCCACGCAGCGCCGCAACCAGAAAGTAATCGAAGAGGCACCGGGGCCTGCCATTGCGCGTGACAAGGTCAACGCGGTTGCGGAACAGATCACCGGCATCATGCGAAACATCGGTTACGACAACATCGGTACCGTCGAAATGCTGTTGGGTGCCGACGGCTCGTTTAACTTTCTCGAGATGAATACACGCCTGCAGGTGGAGCACGGCGTGACGGAAGAAATCACCGGCGTTGATCTGGTGCAGGCGCAAATTCGCTCCGCTGCGGGCGAGCGGCTCGGCGATATTCTGCCGCACAAAATTGAAATCAAAGGCCACGCCATACAGGCGCGCGTTTATGCCGAAGACCCAAAGAACTTCTTTCCGTCGCCCGGCAGGCTCAATGTGTTTCGCCCGCCGACGGATGGATCGGTGCGCGTGGACACGGGGTTTGCCGAGGGCCGCGACATTACGCCGCATTACGACCCGATGATTGCAAAAGTGATTGCCCACGCGCCGACGCGCGCCGCAGCGATTGATAAACTGGCCGGAGCGCTGGAAGCATTCGAGATTCAGGGCTTGAAGCACAACATTCCCGCGGTACTGATGATCCTCAAGTCAGAGCAATTTCGAGCGGGCGACGTGCATACCGGATTGATACCTGAAGTGATGAAAAAGAAATAAGTAAAGGAGCAAATTATGAGCGAAGCAGAAGTGGTTCGATTTGACGTTGAAGACGGTATTGGGGTTATTACTGTCGATAATCCGCCGGTGAATTCGCTGGGACCGGGTGTGCGCGAAGGCATTATCGCGAGCGTGGAGAAAGGCAACGCTGATCCCAACGTCAAGGCCATGGTGCT
>JBEBHE010000010.1:0-31750 GCA_040081205.1 Burkholderiales bacterium
ACAATTACCTATTGTTGCTCATAAGGTGGTTTTCAAAGCGTGATGCCACTAAGCGTTTCCCGTACAAGAATAAGGCGTTATTACCGAAACATAGGAAATTTGCATGAAAAAACAATCTATCGCGATAGCCGTTGCAGGCGCTTTGGCCTTGCCGGCGTTGGCACTCGCACAAACCGCCTCGGTGCAAATCTACGGCTTTGTCAACGCGGAATACGGCTTTGCAAGCCAGGTTGACGCGAATGCCACCACAAGCCGGCATCGCGTTGACAGCCTCGGTTCCGGCCCGTCCTATTTTGGCTTTAAGGGACAAGAAAGCCTGGGAGGCGGTAGCACGGCGTGGTTTCAGTGCGAATCGGATTTGCAATTCCTCGGCGGCACCCCTCGAACCAGCGGCAGTATTTGCGATCGTAACAGCGCGATCGGGTTGAAAAGTGGCTTCGGCAATTTCTTCGTCGGCACTTGGGACACACCCATCAAGCAGGCGGTCGCCAAGACTCGTATGCTGAACGAGCTGGGCTGGCTGGGCGTGCAGAATATGCTGTTGGGTAGCCCAACGAACAACTTCAACTTCTCAAACCGGAACTCGGATTCCATTAACTACACGTCGCCCACCTTTAGTGGTTTCACCATTAACGCCCAGACCACCAGCACCAAAGCTGCGATGAACGCAGCGAGCACGGTCGCCAACGTCAAGGGACGTGATACCGGCATCAGCGCCGATTACGTGAATGGCCCGCTGGTGGTCGCGTTAGCGTATATGAAACGGAACCAGAACCGGGCGACGTTTGGTTTGGCTAGCGCAAAAGATTGGGCATGGTCTCTCGGCGCCACCTATACCTATGGCCCGCTCAAGGGTGGCTTGACCTATATCGACAAAAAGTTTGACGATAATGTGGGCGGCTACAAAAACAAGGCATGGAACCTCGCGCTGCAATATCAGCTCAGCGGGCCGGGGTCTGTCCTCGCGGGTTACACCCACGTCAGCAAATATGTGGGTGACGGTGGCATCGATTTTGTGGGCAGTCCGGATAACGGCGCCAAGCAGTGGCAAATCGGCTACAACCACGCCCTGTCCAAGCGCACCAATGTGGGCGCATCGTATGTGCGACTGGATAATAACGGCAATGCTGTGAGTAGCCAATTTAGTCTGGTACCGCTTACCCAGGTCGGCGGGCGTGCAGGAGATAACGCCAGTGCGTTCGTGCTGCATATGAACCACGCGTTTTAACCCGCGTGCGGGTGGTGTAAAAAAAGACGCTGCGGCGTCTTTTTTTATGGGCGCTCCTCGCTCCTTGTGCAATCACTTCCCCGGCACGCGCGATCAGCGCCGTGCGTCACGGAGACTGGCAATTCGCGATAGCGCGTGTCACAAACGCGTGCGACAACGCTTCGTCTTCTTTTATGCCCAGTTGCGCCAGCAGCGGCAGGCTTGATGTGACAAACGGCTTGAGCAGCTCATCCTCCAGCGACAAGTGAAACGTAATCGCCGCCTGCGCGCCGATCTGATCCGCAAAACGCTGGATGGCGTCGTCTGCCGCGCGTGACGCATGGCGACCATATACGAGGATTTCCACCGCAACGTTCGCCGTCGTCATGGCGGCAGGCAAGCTGCCCGATAACGCCACTGTCATTGCCCCGGGCCGTGCCAGCGCCGCACGCAACGAATCGCGCCCAAAAAGATCGCGGCAGTGAACCGGCTGACGCGGCGCGAGCACGGCATCCAGCGCGTCAAACGCAAGGTTCGTAAGACAAACAACGATAACACTGCGCCCCGCATCAGCGCATTTCACAGCCTCGGCGCTGAGACCCTTTAAACAAGCCTTCGCGGTTTTCCACACCTGATCGTCTTTGTGCTGCGCCAGCGATTTTTTACCGAACAGGTTTTCAAACACGCGGGCGCTCCATCAGGAGTACGCGGATCGAAATGCGCCGACAAACGCCGTAAGCTTCGATGACGGCAGCAGGTTAATGCCCGCAGCGCCCTTGCGGCCTCCACCGGTTTCAAAGCGCGAACACAGTTCATCCGCGCCGTGCGGATGCGACACTGGCGCACGCACACTCACCGTATAACCGCCAGCCTTGGTCACCAGCACCGCATGCGCGCGCTTGGCGTGTTCCTGCGCCAACCGGTTGCCGAAAAGCCCGTTGATGCGGCGGCACCATGCGGCATCGGGCAGCACATAAAGTGCCGCGCTGTCACTGGCCAATTCCGGTTTGATTGCTTCAGCGCGCTCAAGGTCTTCTTTGTAGGCGCTCTTCAGCACGTCAAACACCGGCTCGTCGATCATGAATTCGCGTGGGTCGCTGTACGGCATGATCGCCTCATAGAGATCCGCCGGCGGATAATGCAGATCATCGACCGTTTCGCCGTAGGCGTTGTAGTTCAGACAATCACCCAGCTCGTGCAAACGCGCGAGGTCGGTGTGATCCAGTTCCAGCGGTTGCGCCGCGCGTATCGCCGATGCGACGAGATTGTCGCCGAACGCGGCCACCACCGCCCACGCGCGCTGGCGCCCCGACAAATAACGATCGACGATCAGACTGGTGCAAACATCAGGAGACGTATCAATGTGCGGGCTGAGTTTGGGATGAACAGGAATCATGCCTGCGTCGTGATGATCGAAATACCGGCACTTCACGCCACGCGCGAGCAATGCCGCCAGCGCCGCCGCATTGGCTTTCAGTGAGACATCCAGCACGGTGATTTCGTCGCCGGCTTTTGCATCCACGCGATCCAGCAATTTCACATCACGCTTGACGCCGGTGATGCGTTCGGCGTCCCGCGGCTCTTCCAGACGCAACTGGTGCAGCGCGCAAATGCCATCTGCATCGCCGTTAAAAATGTCGTAATATTTGCTCAATGGCGTCTGACTCTCAAACGGACAACACCCCGAATAATACGTACAGGCCGCATGTTTACAAGCTGGCGCTGGTGTTGGCGTTAGCTTACCTGCTCACCATTATCTACGCCAGCCTGCAACCCTTTCGCGGCTGGCGGCTGCCGCCGGAAGACCTTTACGGTTTTCTCACTGCGGCGTGGCCGCGCTATATCACGCTCGAAGACGTGCTGGCGAATGCCGCTGCTTATATGCCGCTCGGCTTCATGCTCGCGCTCGGTCTGCGGCCGTTTTGCCGTCCGGTGCTTTCGGTAATCGCGGGCGCACTGCTTGCCGCGATGGTCAGCACCGGCATGGAAAGCATGCAGTTGTTTTTGCCCGCGCGCATTCCATCGAATATCGATGTGCTCGCCAACAGCACTGGCGGATTGATTGGTGCGCTGGCGGCCCCTTTGTTTTCGCCGTCACAACTCATTGGCGCCCGGCTCATCGCCTGGCGCGACCGGGTATTTCGCGCGGGCGCACTCACCGAAACCGGCCTGCTCATCGCGGTACTGTGGGTAATCACGCAACTCAACCCGGTGACGCAGATGTTTGGCACCGGCAACCTGCGCGCCACCTTCGATCTGCCCGTATATTTTTTTCACACACCCGGACTTTTGCTAACGGCGGAAGCGGCTGTGGTGTTTTTTAACCTGCTGGGGCTGGGTTTGATGCTGTCCACGCTGCTGCGGCAAGACGCGCGCCGTGGCGCCGTGATAGCGGGGTTTATCATCACGGCGATTCTGTTGAAAATACTGATTACCGCGGTATTTTCCAAATCACAAGGCGCTTTTGCATGGATGACGCCCGGCGTGATGGTGGGTTTGAGCATGGGGGTGATGGTATTGCTGGTCGGTGTGCTGTCGTTCGGACACCAGGCACGGCTGTGGCTATCGATATTGTGTGTCCTGCTCGCGCTGGCCGCGATCAATCTCGCGCCGGACAATCCCTATTTCAATATGCCGCCGCAATTGGCCAGCGGCCGGGTCAGCCATTTGCTCAGCTTTTCGGCGATACTGCGCGCCTTGTCGGAACTATGGCCACTGCTTGCGCTGGCGTATCTCATCACCTTGTCGCGGCAGGGTCGCCGGTCACCAGGGTCATTGTGATCGGCTTATAATGCGCGCCTGTCACTACCACTCCACCGAAGCGATTGAGCATAAGGACGCAGCGTGAGTTATTTCGAACGGCATGTTTTTTTTTGCTGCAACCAGCGCGAGGCCGGCGCGAACTGTTGCAACAACCATGGTGCGAGCAAGTTGCGCGACTACGCCAAAGACAAGGTCAAGGCATTGAAACTGTCGGGCAAAGGCAAGGTTCGCGTCAACATGGCGGGCTGCCTCGACCGTTGCGATGAAGGCCCGGTATTGGTGATCTACCCCGAAGAAGTCTGGTACACCTATGTTGATCAGGCGGATGTGGACGAAATCGTACAGGAACATCTGGTGAACGGCCGCGTGGTGGAGCGGCTGAAAATTTAGATGCGCGTCGCCGCCGAGCGCGTGCTGATCCCCGGGCCCGCGGGCAGCATTGAAACCAATATCAGCGAACCGGGCGTGCCGCCGCGCGGCATTGCGCTGATCGCACACCCGAATCCGCTGCAGGGCGGCACCAAAGACAACAAAGTTGTCACGACGCTGGCGCGCGCCTTCACCGGCCTGGGCTACATCGCCGTGCGGCCGAATTTTCGCGGCGTCGGCGCCACCGACGGCGCGCATGACAAAGGGGTTGGTGAAACCGATGACTTGATCGCAGTAGCCGAGTACGCCAAAACGCGCTTTCAAACGCAAACGCTGTTACTGGCGGGTTTTTCGTTCGGCAGCTTCGTGCAAACGCGTGTGGCAAAGCGCATCGCGTGCGAGCGCATGGTGCTGGTCGGCCCGGCAGTGAATCGTTTCCCCGCCGAGACCGTGCCGGAGAATACGCTGATCGTTCATGGTGAACTGGATGATGTCGTGCCCCTTGCCGCAGTACTCGATTGGGCGCGTCCGCAGAATCTGCCGCTGGTGGTGGTGCCGGGCGGCGAACACTTCTTTCATGGCCGCTTGCATTTGTTGTCGCAAATCGTTGCGCGCTGGTGCGCATGACGCATCTGGCCGTCAACGGTTTGCGCAAATCCTACGACGGTCGCGAGGTTGTCGCGGGCATTGATTTCGAGCTCGTGCCCGGCGAGTGTTTCGGATTGCTGGGTCCCAACGGCGCAGGCAAAACCACCACCTTGCGATTAACCCTCGGACTGACGCAATGCGATAGCGGAAACATCACGCTGCTGGATTACAACGTTGCCACCCACGCCCGCGAAGCGCGCACGCGCGTGGGTGTGGTGCCGCAACTCGACAACCTCGATCCGGATTTCACGGTGCGTGAAAACCTGCTGGTGTATGGCCGTTACTTCGGCATGACACGCGCCGATGTGGAACGACGTATTCCGGAGTTGCTCGACTATGCCGGCCTCGCGACGCGCGCCGATACCCGCATTCAAACCCTTTCCGGCGGCATGAAGCGGCGGCTGACGCTGGCGCGAGCCCTGATCAACGATCCTGATTTGCTGTTCCTGGACGAGCCGACTACCGGCCTCGACCCGCAGGCGCGACACGTGATCTGGGAGCGGCTGCGGCAACTCACGCTGCGCGGCAAAACACTGTTGCTGACCACGCATTTCATGGAAGAAGCGGAGCGGCTGTGTCACCGAATTGCGATTATGGATCACGGGCGCATCATCTCCATTGGTACGCCGCGCGAACTGATCGCGGCGAATATCGAGCCGGAGGTGGTCGAAGTGTATGGCGACGGCGCTGACGAATGGGCAACAACCAGCGGCAGCCAGCTTGCCGAGCGTTGCGAAACACACGGGGAGACGGTGTTTTGTTATGCGCGTGACGCGCACGCGCTGGTGGCGAATCTTGCGGATCACGGCAATGTTCGTTATCTGCATCGGCGCGCCAATCTTGAGGACGTATTTCTCAAGCTCACGGGCAGGGAATTGCGCGACTGACCCACATGACCAATCACTCGTCGATATTCAACCTGCGCTTCATCCACGTATGGCGCCGCAACCTGATGGTGTGGCGCAAGCTGGCGCTTCCCTCCATGTTGGGCAACCTGGCGGATCCAATGCTCTATATGCTGGGGCTGGGCTATGGACTGGGCAGCATGTTGCCGCAGATGCAGGGCGTGAGTTACGTGGCGTTTCTGGCGGGCGGCGTGGTGTGTTCATCCACCATGTTTACGGCATCATTCGAAGCCATGTACTCGGCATTTTCACGCATGCACGTGCAGCGCACCTGGGACGCCATTATCAACGCACCACTGACGCTCGACGACGTGGTGCTGGGCGAACTCGTCTGGGCGGCCAGCAAGAGTCTGCTGTCTGGCTGCGCGGTGTTACTGGTTGCAGCGGCGCTGGGGCTCGTCGGCTCCGCGCTGGCGCTGTTGATTATTCCCGTGATCCTGCTCACCGGATTGGTGTTCGCGGGCCTGGGGCTCATCATCACCGCGTTGTCGCCGAGCTACGATTTTTTCATGTATTACTTCACGCTCGCGATCACGCCGATGATGCTGCTGTGCGGTGTGTTCTTTCCGCCTGAACAATTGCCCTTCGCCGCGCAAGCCATTGCGCAACTGCTGCCGTTGTCGCACGCGGTTGCGCTGTCGCGGCCGCTGATGAACGGCATGCCGCCCGATCACGCGTGGTTGCACGTACTGGTGCTCGCGCTCTACGCCGGTGTAAGCTACGGTGTCGCGCGGCATTTGCTGCGCAAAAGAATTCTCAAATAAAAACAATATGTTATGGATTAAAGCATTACACATTGTATTCGTCACTGCGTGGTTTGCGGGGCTGTTCTATTTGCCGCGCATTCTGGTGAATCTGGCGATGGAACAAGACGCGGCAGCGACCGCGCGCCTGCTGACGATGGCGCGCAAGCTGTATCGCTTTATGTCGCCACTGTCGGCATTAGCGTTGGGTTTCGGCCTGTGGCTGTGGCTGGGCTACGGCATCAGCGGCGGCTGGCTACACGCGAAGCTGGCGCTGGTAGCGTTGCTGATCGGTTATCACCATGCCTGCGGGCGGTTATTGAAAAAATTCGAGCAGGGCCGCAATACGCGCTCACATGTGTGGTTTCGCTGGTTTAACGAAATTCCCGTCATAATTCTGCTACTGATTGTCATCCTGGTTGTGGTCAAGCCGTTCTAACTGCATGCGTCATTTTATAGCCGCCCTGTTGTTTGCTTTGATCCCTGCCGTTACTCACGCCGACGCCAGCATCATCGTGCAGCAATCGCCGCTGGCGGGGTTCCAGTTCTACGACGGCAAGGCGTTGTGGGACGAGATGAAAGCCGGTGATGCGCTGACCTTGGTGCGCGAGCGCGACAATCCACACGATGCCAATGCAGTGCGCGTCGAATGGAACGGCAGCCGCCTCGGTTACATTCCGCGCCGCGAAAACGCCGATGTCGCGCGGCAGATGGATCGCGGCGCGCCGGTGAAAGCGCGTGTGGTCAAACTCACGCAGGCGCGCAATCCGTGGCAACGCATTCTGTTCGAGGTTTACGTTGACCTGTAATGCGTCTATGGACAACCTTTGACCAACACAGCGCATTTTTTCGCGAGTTGTCCGCGCGGACTTGAACCGGTACTCGCGAAAGAACTCACGGCACTGGCCGCGTCCAGCGTCAAAGCAGTCGATGGCGGCGTGCATTTTGCAGGCGACTTTACCGTGGGCTATGCGGCCAATTTGCACAGCCGCGTGGCGAGCCGCGTGTTGTGGCGCGTGGGGCAAGCACGCTACCGTGCCGCCAACAGCGATCAGGATATTTACGACGCGACGCAACGGCTCGATTGGCCCGCGTGGTTCGGCGTGGATCGCACCCTGCGCGTGAACGTGTCCGCGATTAAAGCGCCGGTGAAAAGCCTCGATTTCATCACGCTGCGCATCAAGGACGCGATTTGCGACGTGTTTCGCGCGCGCAACGGCAAGCGACCCAGTATCGACACGCATGCGCCGGACGTGCGTGTGCATGCGTTTCTCACCGCAACCGATCTCACGTTGTATCTCGACTTGTCGGGCGAGCCGCTGTTCAAACGCGGTTACCGGCGCGAAGCCGGTGAAGCGCCGCTGCGCGAAAATCTCGCCGCAGGCATGCTGGCGTTGTCGGGTTGGACGCCTGACGTGCCGTTGCTCGATCCGATGTGCGGCAGCGGTACTATTTTGTGCGAAGCCGCGCAGATAGCAGCGAACCGCGCGCCCGGTATTGGCCGCGCGTTTGGCTTTGAAAAGCTTCTGAATTTCGAAGCCCAAGCCTGGGATGCGCTGCGCAACACCGCCTATGCGGCAGAAAATAACTCAATAAAAACATCTACTTACGGATCAGACCTGCGAGGCGATGCATTGGAGCTTGCGCGCGCCAATCTTGACGAGCTCGACTTGGCCGATAAAGTCACGCTCAAACAAGCGAACGTGTTTGAAATGCCCGCGCCTGCCGAATCCGGCATCATCGTCACCAATCCGCCATACGGCGTGCGCATGGAAGATCGCGACGCGCTCGCTGCGTTTTATCCCAAACTTGGCGATGCGTTGAAAAAAAACTTCAGCGGCTGGACGGCCTACATTCTGTCGTCGGACATGCAACTCGCAAAAGGCATCGGCCTTGCCGCATCGAAACGCACGCCGCTGTTTAACGGCGCGCTGGAATGCCGGTTGTTTGAATACAAGCTGGTGGCCGGCAGCATGCGCCGCGTGAAGCCGGCCGCGGACACTGCGGCGGGGCCGGGTTAGTCAACCGAAACCCGGCAAAAAATCGGGCGGCACAAGTAAAAACGCCGGTGTTAAACCGGCGTTTTCCTGTGCGTCGGCACGATAGCGCCGATCAGGTGATTTGCAGATGCTCGATGCCGGTCATGACATCGCGATCCTTCGCTTCCTTGCCCTGGAGTTTGATCGACAGCCGCAGTTCGTTGAGTGAGTCGGCATTACGCAGTGCGTCTTCGTAACTAACGAGCCCGGCTTCGTACAAATCAAACAGCGCCTGGTCGAACGTCTGCATGCCGAGCTCACGCGACTTTTTCATGATCTCCTTGATCTCGTGCACCTCGCCCTTGAAGATCAAATCGGAAATCAGCGGCGAATTGAGCATGATTTCGACGGCCGCGGCGCGCCCCTTGCCGTCACGTTTGGGCAGCAGGCGTTGCGAAACAATCGCACGCAGATTAAGCGACAAGTCCATTAACAATTGATGCCGGCGTTCTTCGGGAAAGAAGTTGATCACGCGGTCCAGCGCCTGATTGGCGCTGTTCGCATGCAGCGTAGCCATGCACAGGTGGCCGGTTTCGGCAAAGGCAATGGCGTAATCCATGGTTTCACGATCACGAATCTCACCGATCAGAATCACGTCAGGCGCCTGCCGCAAGGTATTCTTCAGCGCCGCGTGCCAGGTGTCGGTATCCACGCCGACTTCGCGCTGCGTGATAATGCAATTTTTATGTTCGTGCACGAACTCAATCGGATCTTCGATGGTAATAATGTGACCGTAACTGTTTTCATTGCGATGCCCGACCATTGCCGCAAGCGATGTCGATTTGCCCGATCCCGTGCCGCCGACCATGATCACCAGTCCGCGCTTGGTCATCACCACGTCTTTCAGTACACCCGGCAATCCGAGTTCGTCAAAATTCGGGATTTTTGCCACGATGGTACGCAGCACCATGCCCACGCGGCCTTGCTGCACGAAGGCACTCACACGGAAGCGTCCGATACCGCCGGGGCTGATCGCGAAATTGCATTCCTTGGTGGATTCGAACTCGGCTGATTGCTTGTCGTTCATGATGGCGGCGGCAAGGTCGGCGGTGTGCTGCGGCGCAAGCGGCTGATTGGCAACCGGCATCATCTTCCCGTCGAGCTTGATCGCCGGCGGGAAACCGGCCGTGATAAACAAGTCGGACGCCTTCTTCGAGACCATCGCTCGCAGCAGGTCTTGCATGAATTTGACGCCTTGATCTCTGTCCATTCGACTCTCCTGCGTTTATAAAACCGCGCCGCGACCGGCCTCGGTTGAACCTTAGTTGAAATTGTCTTTGTTCGACGCCTTGTTACGGGCTTCTTCCTTGCTCACCACATTGCGCTTGACCAAATCCTGGAGATTCTGATCCAGTGTCTGCATACCAAGCTGCGCGCCGGTCTGGATCGCCGAATACATCTGCGCCACTTTACCTTCGCGGATCAGGTTGCGAATAGCCGGCGTACCCACCATGATTTCATGCGCGGCGACGCGACTGGTGCCGTCCTTGGTTTTCATTAGCGTCTGCGAAATCACCGCGCGCAGCGACTCCGACAACATCGCGCGAATCATTTCCTTCTCTTCCGCAGGGAACACGTCGATGATACGGTCGATGGTTTTGGCGGCCGAACTGGTGTGCAGCGTGCCGAACACCAAGTGGCCTGTTTCGGCAGCGGTCATCGCCAATCGAATCGTCTCCAGATCGCGCATCTCGCCCACCAGAATAATATCGGGGTCTTGCCGCAGCGCCGAGCGCAAGGCATTGGCGAATGACAGCGTGTGCGGCCCCACCTCACGCTGGTTAATCAGGCATTTTTTGGATTCATGCACGAACTCAATCGGGTCTTCAACGGTGAGAATATGGCCGTACTCGTTTTCGTTAAGGTGGTTTACCATCGCCGCCAGCGTGGTCGATTTTCCCGACCCCGTCGGCCCCGTCACCAACACCATGCCGCGCGGTTGATTGGCAATGTCGCCGAACACCTTGGGCGCCTTCAATTCTTCGAGTGACAGCACCTTGGACGGAATAGTACGGAATACACCACCCGCACCGCGATTCTGGTTAAACGCGTTGACGCGAAAGCGCGCGAGATTGGGAATTTCGAACGAAAAATCGCACTCAAGATTTTCTTCATAGAACTTGCGCTGACCGTCGTTCATGATGTCGTACACCATCGCATGCACGTCTTTGTGCTCCAGCGGCGGCAGATTGATGCGGCGCACGTCGCCATGCACCCGTATCATCGGCGGCAGCCCGGACGACAAATGCAGGTCGGAGGCTTTGTTCTTGACTACGAAGGCCAGCAGCTCGGAGATGTCCATTATAATTTCCCTGAAAGTCCGAATTCGAATGCAGTTGTACTGTAGTGGCCGCGCTCACCCTGTCACGGCATGAACTAAGGCATTGATTCTACGCCAATCTGACCATGGTACGCACGCCGTAAATTATGACGCCAATCTCCGCCAACTGGCAAGCTGTACGGGCGCGTATCGCTAACGCTGCGCGCGCCGCCGGCCGTCCGGCGCAATCCGTAGCGTTGCTCGCTGTCAGCAAAACTTTCGGCGCGGCACAAGTGCGCGAGTGCTACAGCACCGGCCAGCGCGCTTTCGGCGAAAACTACGTGCAGGAAGCGCTCGACAAAATCGCAGCGCTCGCCGACTCACCTGACAACGATGAAATCGAATGGCATATGATCGGCCCGATACAAAGCAATAAAACCCGCGCTATCGCCGAACATTTTCAATGGGTGCATAGCGTCGAACGCGACAAAATCGCGCAGCGGTTAAACGAATCACGGCCCGCGTATCTGCCGCCGCTCAACATTTGCATCCAGGTCAACGTCAGCGGCGAAGCCAGTAAATCCGGCCTCGATCCCGGCGCGGAAGTCGCGCTGGCGGCATTGATCGCAAACCTGCCGCGGCTGCGGTTACGCGGATTGATGTCTATTCCAGAACCCACACCGGACACGGCGTTGCAGCGGCAACGCTTTGCGCGACTGCGCCACCTGCAGGAAAACCTGATTGCGTGCGGGCACACGCTGGATACGCTGTCGATGGGTATGTCGGACGATCTGGAGGCTGCGATCGCCGAGGGCGCGACGATGGTGCGTGTCGGCACAGCCATTTTCGGCAGAAGAACATAACTGGGGGACGTGAGCCGTGAAAAGCGAACAGCAATCCCTCACGGCGCGTTACCATTGTGCCTGACGGTTCACATTTCACGGCAAAAATGAATATCACTTTCATCGGCGGCGGCAACATGGCGACCGCCATTATCGGCGGGCTGTTGCAACGCCACTGGGACGCGAAGCAACTGCATGTGGTCGAAATCATCGCCGCAGCGCGCGAGAAGCTTGAGCAGACATATCACGTTCAAACCTTCGCCGGCGCAACCACCGAAGCGCTGCAAGCGGATTGCGTGGTGCTGGCGATCAAGCCGCAGCAAATGCGCGAATCCGCCGCGCAACTCGCGCCGTTGGTTAAGAACGCGCTGGTCATCACCATCGCGGCCGGCATCCGTGGCGCCGATCTGTCGCGTTGGCTCGGCAATCACCAACGCATCGTGCGCGTAATGCCGAATACGCCGGCGCTGGTGCTGGCGGGCATCTCCGGTCTCTACGCAATGCCGGGTGTTACGGAAGAAGATCGAGAGCGCGCCGCAAGCATCATGGGCGCGGTGGGCGAAACCGTTTGGGTAGCGCGCGAGGAAGATATCGACGTTGTTACCGCCGTGTCCGGCAGCGGCCCTGCTTATGTGTTTTATTTTATCGAAGCCCTGGAACAGGCCGCGCGTGAACTCGGCATGAACGCCGACGCTGCGCGGCAACTCGCGATCAGCACGTTCACCGGCGCATCAAAACTCGCAGCGCAAAGCAGCGAAGACGTTGCGGTGTTGCGCGCGCGCGTCACCTCAAAAGGCGGCACCACCGAACGCGCGCTCGCGTCGATGGAAGGCGATCAGATCAAGGCCGCGATCGTACGTGCCGTTAAAGCAGCTGCGGATCGTTCGCGCGAGTTAGGTGATGAACTGGGACGCGGGTAGATACCGTAAGCCGATATATCATAAGTATTTGTTTTTAAACAATATTTATAAAATCTGATTATGCTCAATGAAGCGCTGCTGTTTCTGATTCAGTCTGTTGGCGGATTTTTCGCCGGCATACTGCTGCTGCGCTTCTGGATGCAGTGGTGCCGTGCGCCAATACGCAATCCGCTGTCGGAATTCGTGCAGGCGCTGACCAACTTCGCGGTGCTACCCGCACGACGGCTGGTTCCGGGATTGTGGGGCATGGATCTCTCGTCACTGGTGTTGGCGTGGGTGGTCGTTGTTATCGAAGCCGTGCTCACGCTTGCCGTCAAAGGCGTCTTACCGGTGTCCGGCACGGTGCTTGGCGTGGTGGTGCTGCTGTCGTTGGTGATGTTGCTGCGATTAGCGGTCTATCTCGCCATCGGCAGCATCATTATGATGGTGATTATTTCGTGGGTGAATCCGGCCAGTCCGATGTACTCGCTCATCAACACGCTTACGCGTCCGCTGCTACGTCCGATTCAGCGCTTGGTGCCGCCGATCGGCATGGTCGATCTGTCGCCACTGATTGCCCTGTTGTTATTGCAATTGATACTGATGGTGCCGCTGGTGTATCTGGAGCGGATGATTGGCGCACTCCTCTAAGCCGCCCGCGGACTTTCTGACAGTTGACCCGGATCATCACCGGATATTTCTCAACGTTCACCTCCAGCCTGGCGCCAAATCGAGCGCGGTTACCGGTCTGCACGGCGACGCGCTGAAAATCCGTATCTCTGCGCCGGCCGTCGATAACAAAGCCAATGCCGCACTGGTGACTTACCTGAGCAAACTGCTGGGCGTGGCCATCAGCAAAATCCACATTCGCAGCGGGCTGCGCTCGCGCCGCAAGCGGCTGGAAATTGTTGATGCACCGGATCTGGCGATCGCACAACTACGCGCCGCTATCGCGGATTTACCGGACCCGGCCCCCTAGACCGCGTCCTTCTCTTGCTCAGGCGCCGCTGCTTTTTCGTCGGCCTTGCGTCCGTCCCGCCGCAACAAAACCGCGCGCACCAACAGCGATACGGCGATCCACGCGCCAAGCACACAGAGCGGCAGCACCAGCGCCAGCGGCCACAACGCCGCTATCGCGACAAGGCCAAGTATCAACACAGCCACTACCGCCATGATGCCTGCTTCCGCAGGGCCCAATACCCGGTGATTGGTCATCGCCGCACCCACCGTGTTACCGATACGCAACGCGCCCGCCGCGGCGCGTGAAGCACTGCCGCGAAAACGTCCACGCCCGCGGGCACGCGCTGGCATTGTCATTGGGCGCACACGATTACGCGGCGACAATAAAATTTCGGTGGCGTTACCGAGATCATCCTCGTACATCGCTTCCATTTCGCCCGCAAAGCCGGAATCCTCAATAGCAATATCGAGTTCGTAGTTGCCGATCCAGCTCGTCACGTTGAGATTGGTCGAACCGACGCGCGCCCAGCGCCCATCGGCCACCGCAGTTTTCGCGTGCAGCATCGGGCCGTTCCACTCAAATACCCGCACGCCTCCTTCCAGCAAGGAACGGTAGCCGGTGCGCGACAGCGTGGATACCGCGAACAGATTACTCGCCCCCGGCACCAGCAACCGCACATCCACGCCGTCCAGTGCCGCGGCACGCAACGCCTGCACATACGGCACCATGCCCACGAAATACGCATCCGTCAGCCACAGCGTGCGCGTCGCCATCGCCGCAACCAGCAGATCCAGCCGATACATATTTGCCACGTTAGGCTGATTCGCCAGCACACGCAGCGTGACATCACCGGCGCGCGGAATATTCAGAAGATCCGTGTAGGCGTCGGCCGGCAACGGCGTCCCCGCGGCCGCCCAAACCTGTCCGAACGAGCGCTCGATATCGGCCACCGCCGGGCCGACGACTTCGACGCCGGTGTCGCGCCACGGATCGATGCCAAGCGCAGCGTCGCCTTCCCAGCGGTTACTCACGCACAAGCCCGACACGTAGCCCACAACGCCATCGACGGTCATCATTTTTCGATGATCTCGCTGCATCCAGCCAAACGGACTGCCGATCCACGGCGGATTAAACGCGCGCACTTCTGCGCCTGCTTTAACCAGCGGCTCCAGTACCCGTGCCGAGCCGAGGCCCAGCGCGCCAAACCAGTCGTAAATCACACGCACACGCACACCGGCACGCGCGCGTTCCGCCAGCGCGTCGGCAAACCGCTTTCCGACCGCGTCATTTTCAATGATGTAGTTTTCAAACAGGATAAACCGTTGCGCCGCCCCGATAGCGGCCAGCCACGCGGGGTAGTTTTCACTCGCATCACGCAACAAGCGCACGCGATTGCCCGACACCAGCGGCGCACCGGCCGCGCGCGACAATGCCTGCTCCGCCAGCACGCGTACCGGCGACGAGGAATGCGGGTTAAAGCGGCGCAGATCGCCTGCCACGGACGGTTCCTTGGTTGGGGACCAGGTTACATCAGCACAATATCAAACTGTTCCTGGTTGTACATGCTTTCGACCAGCAGCGACACCGGCTTGCCGATCGCGTCGGACAGCATGGCGAGGCTTTGCGATTCCTCGTCCAGAAACAGGTCAATCACCTGCTGCGAGGCAAGGATGCGAAACTCGCGCGCGCTAAATTGACGGGCCTCGCGCGTCAGCTCGCGCAGTATCTGATAACACACGGTTTGCGCGGTCTTCAGTTCGCCGCGCGCCTGGCATACCGGGCACGGCTCGCACAGCACGTGCGCGAGCGACTCCCGTGTCCGCTTGCGCGTCATCTCCACCAGCCCCAGTTGCGTGAAACCGTTGATGGTCATGCGCGTGCGGTCACGCGCCAGCGCCTTGCGGAACTCATTGAGCACGGCGTTGCGATGTTCTTCGGTATCCATATCGATAAAATCGATAATAATGATGCCGCCGAGATTGCGCAGCCGCAACTGGCGCGCCACCACCTGCGCCGCTTCGAGATTGGTCTTGAAAATGGTGTCGTCGAAATTTCGCCCGCCGACGAAACCGCCGGTATTCACATCCACCGTGGTCAGCGCTTCGGTCTGGTCGATAATGAGATAGCCGCCGGATTTCAAATCGACGCGACGCGCCAGCGCTTTTTCGATTTCGTCTTCGACCCCGTATAACTCGAACAACGGCCGCTCGCCCTGATAATGGCTGATGCGCTCGACGTTGGCCGGCGTGTAGTCTCGCGCAAAGGCTTTCATGGTGACGTAATCCGCTTCGGCATCCACCACGATACGCGAGGTTTCATCGCCCACGAAATCGCGCAACACGCGCAGCCCGAGATTGAGGTCCTGATACAGCAGCGCGAGCGCCGCCGCCGTCTGCGCGCGCTCCTGTATGCCTGCCCACAGTTTGCGCAGATAAGCGAGATCGGACGCGAGCTCCGCGTCGGATGCCGTCTCTGCCATGGTGCGCATGATAAAACCGCCTTTTTCCTCGGGCGGCAACATGTGCTGGAGCGTCTCGCGCAAATGGGCGCGTTCTTCCTGATCTTCAATGCGCTGCGAAATACCGATGTGCGCGTCATCCTGCGGCAGATACACCAAAAAGCGCCCGGCGATGCTGATCTGCGTGGAGAGACGCGCACCCTTGGTGCCGAGCGGGTCTTTCACCACCTGCACCATCAGGTTTTGGCCTTCGGAAAGCAAACGTTCAATGGGCGGGCCGCCTTCGCTACCGTGGCTACCATGGGTACCATTGCGGCTGCCCCAGATATCGGCGACGTGCAAGAACGCCGCGCGGTCGCCGGCGATATCGACAAACGCGGACTGCATACCAGGCAACACGCGCACCACCTTGCCCATATAAACATTGCCCACCAATCCGCGCGCGGACGTGCGCTCAATGTGCAGTTCCTGCGTCACGCCATGCTCAATCACGGCGACACGTGTCTCCTGCGGCGTAACGTTGATGAGAATCTCTTCGCTCATGGTTCAATTGTTGTAAACGTCACGGGCTTTACACGCTTGCGATATCAAACGCCGCGAGCAATTCCACCGTCTCGGCCAGCGGCAAACCCATAATACCGGAGTAGCTGCCGTCGATACGCGTAATAAACGCTGCTGCGCGCCCCTGCACCGCATACGCGCCGGCTTTGTCCATCGGCTCGCCGGTGGCGATGTAGCGCTCGATGAGCGCATCGTCGAGCACGCTCATCGTCACGGTTGACTCGCTGACGCGCGTTTCAAGGCGCTCGGCAAACGCCATTGTTATGGCGGTAATCACCCTATGACTGCGCCCCGACAAGGCTTTCAGAATGCGTGCCGCATCAACGGCATCTCCGGGCTTACCGATGATGGCGTCGTCGAGCGCGATGGTAGTGTCGGCGGCGAGTACCGGCTTGATCATGCCGCCCGCGCGACGCGCCGCGATCTGCAAGCCGGCAGACGCTTTGGCCGTAGCCACACGCAGCGCATAGCCGCGCGGCGTTTCTCCGGCATGCGGCGTTTCGTCAACGTCCGCACCACGCTTGGGGTCTTCACGCAGCAGCAGCACGTCATGTCCAACCCCGATTTGCCGCAACAATTCGCGGCGGCGCGGACTGCGCGACGCAAGAAAAATATTTCTGTCGGAAATCGCCATGATGATCAGACCCGGTGATAAGGATGATTGCCGAGGATTGATACAGCACGATACAGTTGTTCCGCCAGCACCACGCGCACCAGGCCATGCGGCAGGGTCAGCGGCGACAGCGACCACAGCCAGTCGGCATTCTGCTTCAATCGCGCCGCCGTGCCGTCGGCGCCGCCGATGACAAATGAAACGTCGCGCCCGTCATCGCGCCAGCGTGTGATTTTATCGGCCAATTGTCTTGTGGTTACCGTCTTGCCGGTTTCATCGAGCACCACGGTCAGGCCACTTTTCGGTAGCGCCGCTTCGATACGTTGCGCTTCCTGCTCAACGATACGCGTGATGTCGCCGGTGCTGGGCTTGTCGTTGCGTGCCTCCGGCTTCAATTCGGCGAGCACGAGCGGCATTTCCCGCGGCATGCGTCGCGCGTAATCGTCAAACCCGGCGTTGATCCATTGCGGCATACGATGTCCCACCGCGACGATGCGCAGCTTCACAACGCTACGCGGTTTTTGCGCGGGTGCGCCGCGGCTTCGCTGGCGTACGAGTCGCAGCCGGTGTGCGCGATGCCGCCGCTTTGCGCGGCGCTGAACGCTTGGAACCTTTGACGGCCTTGGCTGGGGGCTTGGCGGACTTGGCTCGCTTGGCTGGCTTGTCGGACTTCGCGACCTTGGCGGCTTTCGCTGCTTTTGGCGCCGGCGCCCAGAGTTCCTCAATGTTGTAATACAGGCGTATCGCGGGCTGCATGATATGCACCACTGCGTCGCCGATATCCACCAGCAGCCACTCGCCGGTTTTTTCGCCTTCGACGCCGTAAATTTTTCCGCCGGCCGCTTTGACCCCTTCCTGCACGCGGCTCGCCAACGCACGGCAATGGCGGTTTGAATCGCCCGTGGCAACAATCACCTTGTCGAAATAAGCCGTCATTTTTTTAACGTCGAACACCACGACGTCGCGCGCCTTGACGTCTTCCAGCGCATCCACCGCTGCGCGCGACACTTTATCCAGTCTTACCATTATTGTAAATAATCCTTTAAAAACAAATTGTTATCGTTAATATGTTTCAGCACCACGGATGGCAAAAGGTAGCGCGCACTGCACCTGGCGCTTACCAACGAGCGTATCCTGGTGGCCGAAATATCCAGCGCGGTAATCGGCACTTCAACAATGGCGCCTGCCGCCGCGCGATGCACGGCTTGATAATCGCCGCTGCGCCGCTGCGCGAATTCATGATGTAACGCGGCAGGCATCTCACCCAATACCGAACCGGGCCGGTGCGCGACCGCGATATGCGCGAGTCCAAAAATTTCCTGCCAGCGATGCCACGACTCGAATCCTAAAAACGCATCGGCGCCCATCATCAATATCAGCGGGCACGATGCGCCGAGTTCTGTGCGCAACTCGGAGAGCGTGTCGAACGTGTACGATTTGCCGGTACGCCGCGTTTCTCTTTCATCCAGCACAAACAGCGGATTGCCTTCGATCGCCAGCCTCACCATCGCCACGCGATGCGCAACCGGTGTTTGCGGCGCGGCGCGATGCGGCGGCGTGCCGCCCGGAATAAAACGTACAGCGTTCAAGCCTAAGGTTTCAGCTACCTCTTGCGCAAGCCGCAAATGGCCGAAGTGTATCGGATCGAAAGTACCACCGAGGATGCCGATGGCTCCCTGCATCAAAGCACAAGTCTGCGAATATCAGACAGCGTTTGCGACAGAAACGACACAAAACGCGCGCCCTGCGCGCCGTCGATCACGCGATGATCGTACGACAGCGACAGCGGCAGCATCAGCCGCGGCTGGAACGTCTTGCCGTCCCATACCGGCTTCATCGATGCCTTGCCCACGCCGAGAATGGCAACTTCGGGCGCGTTGATAATGGGCGTGAACATCGTACCGCCCAGACCACCGAGACTGGAAATCGAAAAACAGCCGCCTTGCACATCCGCCGGCGCAATTTTTCCGGAACGCATGCGTTCGCTGACTGTGCCGAGTTCCTGCGCGATCTCGAACAGCCCTTTTTTATCCATGTCGCGCAGCACCGGAACCACCAATCCATTCGGCGTATCGACCGCAACGCCGATATGAAAATATTGCTTCAACACCAGACTCTCGCCATCGGCAGACAACGACGAGTTGAATTCCGGAAATTGCTTCAGAGCAACGACGGAGGCCTTAAGCAAAACGCACAGCATGGTGAGCTTGACGCCTTTGCGTTTGGCTTCTTCGGATTGCGATTTGCGAAAGGCTTCGAGCTCGGTGATGTCGGCTTCGTCGTGCTGCGTGACGTGCGGAATGCTCACCCAGTTGCGGTGCAGAAATCCGCCCGATAGTTTGCGAATGCGCGACAGTGGCTTGGTTTCAATGCCGCCGAATTTCGAGAAATCAATGTCCGGCATCGGCGGCAGATTGAAGCCCAATGTGCCCGCCGCGCTCCCGCCACCGGCAGCACCGCGCGGTTTCGCCAGTTCCGCTTTCACGTACGCCTGCACGTCTTCGCGCAGTATGCGATTTTTCGGGCCGCCGCCGTTGACGCGTGACAGATCGACGCCGAGTTCGCGCGCGAACTGCCGCACCGACGGGCTGGCATGCGCCATACGGTGTTGCGTGTCGTCGATCGGCGGCGCTGGCGCCGCCGGTGTTGCGGCTCTCGGTGCGGGCATGGCCGCCGCAGGCGCGGGTGGCGTTGCGTTAGCGAGCGGCATGGCCTTGGCAGGTGCAGCCGCAGCGGCAGGTTTTGCAGGCGCGGCCGCACTGTCAGCGGCTTCCAGTTTCAACACCAGCGTACCCTTCGACACTTTGTCGCCGGGCTTGATGATGATCTCTTTCACCACGCCGCTCGCCGGTGACGGCACATCCATCGTTGCTTTGTCCGACTCCAGCGTCATCAGCGAATCTTCGGCTTTGACCGTGTCACCCGCTTTGACGAACACCTCGATCACCGGAATATTTTTAAAGTCGCCGATGTCGGGAACGGTTACTTCAATGACGTTTGCCATGTTGAATGCTTATTCGAGCCGTAAAAGAAATTAATGTAACTAATTGTTTTTAAATGATATTTAAACTGTCGTCGGACTGGGCTTTTCGGTATCGATGCCATAACGTTTGATCGCGTCGGCGACTTTGACACGCGGTATCGCTTCCTGATCGGCCAGCGCCTTGAGTGCCGCCACGGCGACGTAATTGCGATCCACTTCAAAGAAACGGCGCAGCGCGCGGCGCGTGTCGGAACGGCCAAAGCCGTCGGTGCCGAGCACGGTGTAGTGCTGCGCCGGCAAAAATGCGCGTATCTGATCGGCGTAATTTTTCACATAGTCGGTCGCCGCCACCACCGGCCCCGCGCGGTCTTTAAGGCATTGCTCGACATACGATTGCCGTGGCTCCGCATCAGGATGCAACGTGTTCCAGCGCTGCGCATCAAGCCCGTCTCGCCGCAATTCGTTAAAGCTGGTGACGCTCCAGATATCCGCGGCAACACCGTAATCTTTATCCAGCATTTCCGCGGCTGCGATGACTTCGCGCAGAATCGTGCCACTGCCCAACAGTTGCACTCTCGGCTGTTTTTTCGCCGCCTTGCCCGCCGCGCTGCCTTCTGCGAACAAATACATGCCGCGGAGAATGCCCTTCTCAACGCCTTCGGGCATTGCCGGATGCGTGTAGTTTTCGTTCATCACGGTGATGTAATAGAAAACGTCTTCCTGTTCCTGATACATGCGCCGCATGCCGTCCTGGACAATCACCGCCAGTTCATACGCAAACGTCGGGTCGTACGAAATGCAGTTGGGAATAGTCGATGCCATCAGGTGGCTGTGCCCATCTTCGTGCTGCAAGCCTTCGCCGTTGAGGGTGGTGCGTCCAGCAGTGCCGCCGAGCAAAAAGCCACGAGCACGCATGTCTCCAGCCGCCCACGCCAGATCGCCAATGCGCTGAAAGCCGAACATGGAGTAGAAAATGTAAAACGGAATCATCATCTGCCCATGATTGGCGTAAGCGGTCGCCGCAGCGATCCACGACGACATCGCGCCGGCTTCGTTGATGCCTTCCTGCAAAATCTGCCCTGTTTTATCTTCCTTGTAGAACATCAGCTGATCGGCATCCTGCGGCGTGTAGAGCTGGCCCACCGAAGAATAGATGCCGAGTTGGCGAAACATGCCTTCCATGCCGAACGTGCGCGATTCATCCGGCACAATCGGCACTACAAATTTGCCGATTTTCTTGTCGCGTATCACGGTGTTCAAAATGCGCACAAACGCCATCGTGGTGGAAATTTCGCGCGCTTCGGAGCTCTTCAATTGCGCATCGAACGCCGATAGCGGCGGCACTTCCAGCGCCACCGCTTTACGCTTGCGCGCCGGCAGGGAGCCGCCCATCGCCGCAATCCGGCCACGGAAATATTGCATTTCGGGAGAATCTTCCGGCGGCCGATAAAATGGCACTTTCTCCAACTGCTCGTCCGGAATCGGCACGCGGAAGCGGTCGCGAAACGCTTTGATCGACGAGGTGCCCATTTTCTTCTGCTGATGGGTAATGTTCTGGCCTTCGCCGGATTCACCCATGCCGTAACCCTTGATGGTCTTGGCGAGAATCACCGTCGGCTGGCCTTTGTGCTTGGTGGCTGCCGCATACGCCGCATACATTTTGTGAGGGTCGTGCCCGCCGCGATTGAGCCGCCAGATATCGTCGTCGGACATGTTGGCAACCAGTTCGGCGAGTTCCGGATACTTGCCGAAGAAATGTTTGCGCACGTAGGCGCCGTCATGCGACTTCATCGCCTGGTATTCGCCGTCCACGCATTCTTCCATGCGTTTCAACAACATGCCGGACTTGTCTTTCATGAACAGCGGATCCCAGTACGAGCCCCACACCACTTTGATCACGTTCCAGCCGGAGCCGCGAAAATCGGCTTCCAGTTCCTGAATGATTTTGCCGTTGCCGCGCACCGGGCCGTCAAGCCGCTGCAAATTGCAATTGATGACAAAGATCAGATTGTCGAGTTTTTCGCGTCCCGCAAGTGAAATCGCGCCCAACGATTCGGGTTCGTCCATTTCACCGTCGCCCATGAACGCCCATACTTTGCGGCCCTGTGCCGGAATAATGCTGCGGTCGCTCAGGTAACGCTTGAAGCGCGCCTGATAAATCGCCATCAGCGGACCAAGCCCCATCGATACGGTCGGAAACTGCCAGAAATCGGGCATCAGCCAAGGATGCGGATACGAGGATAATCCTTTACCTTCGACCTCCTGCCGGAAATGCACCAACTGGTCTTCGGTAATGCGTCCTTCGAGAAACGCGCGCGCATACACGCCGGGCGCCGAGTGGCCCTGAAAATAAATCAGGTCGCCGAGAAACTTGTCATTCGCAGCGCGGAAAAAATGATTGAAGCCGACGTCATACAAAGTCGCCGCGGACGCAAAGCTCGCGATGTGTCCGCCGAGTTCACCGGATTCCTTGTTCGCGCGCACCACGGTGGCCATCGCGTTCCAGCGCACCAGCGAGCGGATGCGATGCTCCATTTCCGAATCGCCCGGCGAACGCTCTTCGCGGTCGGGCGGAATGGTGTTCATGTACGCGGTGTTCGCGTTATACGGAATATACGCGCCCGAACTGCGCGCACGCGCCACCAGTTGTTCCAGCAGAAAATTGGCGCGTGCCGGGCCCTCGCGTTCAATCACCGCGTCGAGCGAATCCAGCCACTCGCGGGTTTCTTGCGGATCGACGTCGGAAAAGGAACCGGTGGAACCAGTGGGATCGTTCATGTCCATGAGGAGTACCTTTGTGGGGCTTTTTTGGCGGGCAATGTTCTCTACTGGTGATACGTGTACCAACGCTTATGGCGCCGCGCCCGATGTTACGAATTATAGCATTCGCCGGGAAGTGGCCTTGCGTCGCAGCTTCGACAATTATATCGTAAGTATTTGTTTTTATTGTAATTATCTTACGAGAACCAAAGGCTTTATTCCCATCGATTGACTGATACGGTCCGCAGCCTGCCGCGCATCAATCTGATTTGCAAAGGGGCCGGCGTGAACCCGAAATAAACCCTCGCGCATGTACACCTGCAATTGCGGCGCAAGCCACGCTTGCTCAGAACGCAGGCGGCCAGCATAGGCCTCCGCATTGTCCCTCGCGCTGAAGGCCGCGAGTTGTAAATAGATGCCGCTGCTTTCGGCAGCTACCTGAATCTGCCGATCCGGCCCTGAATCGGGTAGCGGCGCAGGTGTGACAACCACCGGTAGCGCGCCGGGCGCCGGGGGCGGTATGGCGCCAGCCTGTGGCACGGTGCCGGCCGGCGGCACAATGTTGGCCGGCTGCGCCGCGCCCGGAATAATCGTTTCAACCTCCACCATCGCACTGCCGCCCGCCAGCACGCCGAGCTTGTAAGCGGCGGTGTACGATAAATCAATCAGACGGCTGTCGATAAAAGGCCCACGATCATTCACGCGCACCACCACCGATTTGCCGGTCGCAGCATTGGTTACCCGCGCATAACTGGGGATCGGCAGCGTGGTATGCGCGGCGGTCATGCCGTACATATCGTAAATTTCACCGGATGACGTTTGCTTGCCGTGATAACGCCGCCCGTACCACGACGCGACGCCGCGTGCGCGATACGGCGCTACCGCCGTCATCGGCACGTAGTTGCGCCCCATCACGGTGTAGGGCCGCAGCGCACCGCGATGCAACGGCTCGACACGCGGCACGGCGTCGGGAACGTGTTCGAGATTCGCCGGCGCATTATCGCCTGGGCCGTCGTCAAGATAGTAGCCACCGCCTTTAGGGCTTGGCGCTGGCGCGGTCGCAGACGGTGCTCGCGCGTCCGGCGGACGCGGCGCCTCGCGGCGGCCACCGAATATCCCGCAACCCGACAGCAGCAGGCACGCCGCCAGCATGCCATACGCACGGGTAGCGGCGCCCAGCCCGCTCGCCCCTTGCCGTGCCTCGCGCCGCGCAATGGCCGTCACGAATGCACCAGTTTTCTGTGCGTGTGTATGCTCATCAGTATCCCGAACCCCAGACATAATGTTACCAATGAAGTTCCGCCATAGCTGATCATCGGCAACGGCACGCCCACTACCGGCAGAATACCGCTCACCATGCCCATATTTACGAAAGCATACGTAAAAAAAGTGAGTGTGATTGCGCCCGCCAACAGCCGCGTAAACAGCGTGGGCGCTTGCGCCGAGATGACAAAGCCGCGCGAAATTACCAACAAAAACAGCATCAGCAACACGATATTGCCGACCAAGCCGAATTCTTCGGAATACACCGCAAAGATAAAATCCGTGGTGCGCTCCGGGATAAAATCCAGATGCGTTTGCGTGCCGCTCATCCAGCCTTTGCCGGTTATGCCGCCAGAACCTACTGCGATAGTTGACTGGATGGTGTGATAGCCCTTGCCCAAAGGGTCTTCCATGGGATCGATCAACATCAGGATGCGCTGCCGTTGATAGTCATGCATCATCGACCACGCAATCGGTGCGCTCGCCAGCGCGGCCACGCCGAGGCCAGCGATGATCTTCCACGACAGGCCCGCCAAAAATAACACATAGCCGCCACTCGCCAGTATCAGAATTGCCGTGCCAAGATCGGGTTGGCGCGCAATCAAACCCACCGGAATAATCAACAGAAGGGTCGCCAGCACATAGTTGCGCAGCCGCAGCGTGCCCTCATAGCGATGAAAGTACCACGCCAGCATCAGCGGTGCTGCGATTTTCATCAGTTCGGACGGTTGTATTCGTGTCACCCCGACATGCAGCCAGCGGCGCGCGCCGTTGACCACTTCGCCGAATAACGCCACGCCCACCAGCAGCGCCACGCCCAGCACGAACACCGGCAGTGCCAGCCGCATCAGAAAATGCGGCGGAATATTCGCGAACACCCACATCACCGCCAGTGCCACCAACATGTTCATCATTTGTCCGCTGACTCTAGGCCAGCCGGCGTTCGACGCGCTGTAGAGTACGGTTAACCCGGTCGCCATCAGCAACAGCACAGCAGCGAGCAACGGGCCATCGATGTGCACCGTCAACAAGCGTCCGATCCGCCGCAGATACCAGGCAATCACTTCCTGGCCTCTTTCTTTTCCGCGGGCGGTTCTTTACCCAACAAATAATAGTCAAATACCTGACGCGCAATCGGCGCCGCCGCACGCGCGCCAAAGCCTGCGTTTTCGACAATCACCGCCAGCGCAATCGTCGGTTTCTCTGCGGGCGCGTACGCAATAAACAACGCATGATCACGAAACCGTTCCTGCACGCGGCTTTCAACGTATTTCTCGCCCTGCTTGATCGCAACCACTTGAGCGGTACCGGTTTTGCCTGCGCTGACGTATTCCGCGCCGGCAAACACCGAAGCGCTGGTGCCCTCTTTGTTCACACCGACCAGCGCCTTTTTGATGGTATCGATGTGTTCCGGGTTCAAATCCAGCGCGCGGAACGGCTTGGGTTCCACCGGCGTACGCGCCTTGGTTCGTAAATCCTCGACGTAATCCACCACGTGCGGACGGAACATCACACCGTCGCTGGCCACGGCAGCGATCGCCGACGCAAGTTGCAGCGGGGTGTAAGAGTTGTAACCCTGACCGATACCAATACTCACCGTCTCTCCGGCAAACCATTTTTGCTTGAAACGCTGCATCTTCCATTCCTGCGACGGCAAGATGCCTGCCGATTCGCCGGTAAGGTCGATGCCGGTGCGCGAGCCGAAACCCAGCCGTCCCATAAATTGAGAAATGGCGTCGATGCCCATGTCGTTAGCCAGAATGTAATAGTAGGTGTCGCACGACACCACAATCGACTTATACATGTCGACCGAGCCGTGGCCGAACTCCGCGTCATCGCGAAAGCGATGATTACCAAACTGGAAATAGCCGGGGTCGCTGATCGCCTGTTGCGGCGTGCGCTTGCCGGTGGTCAACGCGGCCAACGCCATGAACGGTTTGAAAGTCGAACCCGGCGGATAAGTGCCCGCCAGCGCGCGGTTCAGCATCGGGCGATCCGGAGAGTTGCGCAACTCATTCCAGCTTTGCGGATCAATGCCATCGACAAACAAATTCGGATCGAAACCGGGCTTGCTGACAAACGCCAGCACGCCGCCGGTCTGCGGATCCAGCGCCACCAGCGCGCCGCGCCGATCGCCGAATGCCTTGTCCACCAACGCCTGCAAACCCGCGTCCAGCTTGAGCACGAGATTGGCCCCCGATGCCGGTGGCGTGCGCGACAACACCCGCACCGCGCGTCCGGCGGAATCAATTTCGATTTGTTCGACGCCCGTGGTCCCGTGCAGCACGCTTTCGTAACTTTGCTCCAGCCCGGTCTTGCCGATGTGATCGGTACCGCGGTAGTTGGCGAGTTCTCCGTCGGCCTCGAGTTTTTCGATCTCTCTTTTGTTGATGCGCCCGATATAACCGATGACATGCGAAAACAATTCGCCTTGCGGATATTGCCGGAACAATCGCGCCTTGATTTCCACGCCAGGAAAGCGATAACGATGCGCGGCAAAGCGCGCGATCTCGTCATCGGCTAACCGTGAACGTATCGGCAGACTTTCGAAGCTCTTGCTTTCCTCCAGTAGTTGCTTGAAGCGGCGCCGGTCACGCGGCGTGATTTCGACAATCTCGGAAAGGCGGTCGATGGTGCCATTGACATCCATCGCCCTGCCGGGCGTGATTTCGAGCGTGTGCGCCGTGTAATTGAACGCGAGCTGCACGCCGTTTCGGTCGAAAATCACACCGCGTCCCGGCGTTACCGGCACCACGGAAATGCGGTTGGCCTCGGCCAGCGTGTGGTAATGATCGTGCTGTATCACCTGCAAGTACGCAAACCGCGCCAGCAACAGTGCAAACATTACCAGCACGAAGCCGGACATCACGGCAAGCCGCACCCTGAACTGTTGCTCTTCGCGTTGCGCATCGCGAAATTCTATGCCGGGGTTAACCAACATTTCAGACGTGGTCCGGATCGTAGCGCGGTCGCTGTGGCAACTTGAGCAGAAACGATAGCACCGGCCACAGCAAGCCGCCGATAACGCTGCCGAAGAAATACCAATAACCCGGAAAGTCGCCGCCGGCAGCCAGGCGAATCAACAACACGATGCAGTCATTCATCAACAGCAGCGGCACCACCTGCAGGGCCTGCGGCGTCACCGAAAAACGCTGCACGCGCCGGTGCAGCACAATGCCCGCGTAGGCGACGATGGTATAGGCCAGCGCGTGCTGACCAAACACACTGCCATCGGCGACATCCATCAGCAAACCCAGCACCCAAGCGATGCCAAAGCCAATTTTGCGCGGCTGATCGATACACCAGTACAGCAATACCAGCGCCACGAAATCCGGGCGTACCAGCAAGCCCCAACCCGGCCATGGCAACAAATTCATCAGCAGCGCCACCACCAGCGTCGCGACGATGAAACCGGTTTTGGCGGGACGCAGAATTTCCTGCGGCGTGCCGGGATATAAGTTAATCATCGATTGATCATCCGCCCTTGCTCCCCGCGCTTCCTTTGCTTCCCCTGCGCGCGCGCGGTGACTTCTCCGCTTCTTCCACGGGTCGCGGGGGCAGATCAACGGAGGCATGCACCACGAACACGCGCGTGTGGCTGCCCACATTACCCAGCGGACGGCAAATCACTTTCGCGAACATCTGCGCCGGATTGTGTTCGATTGCGACAACTTCAGCGACCGGCAACCCAGCGGGATAGACGCCGTCTATGCCCGACGTCACCAATTGATCGCCTTTTTGCACATCGGCATTCAGCGGCGCGAACTGCAACTCGAGCGATCCGTGCACGCCCGTGCCGGCCAGCACCGAGCGCAGGCCGCTCCGCACATTGAGCACCGGCACCAGATGCCCTTTATCGGTAATCAACGTCACTTCCGAGAGCATCGGATATACGCGCGTGACCTGGCCCACCACGCCGGAGGCATCTATCACAGGATGCCCGGTGCGCACTTCGTGTTGCGCCCCTTTGTCGATCACGATACGCCGCGAGAACGGATCGCGCGCGGCATACAGCACTTCCGCCAGCGTCGAGCGATCCTGCAAGCGTTGACGCACTTCAAGCAAGGTACGCAGATGCGCGTTGTCGGCTTCGAGCGCCTTGGCCTGTTGCGCTTTCGTGGCGACAGACAGGTTGTCCTGCCGCAGTTGTGCGTTTTCTTCGCGCAACGCAGCGTGCGTAACAAAAAAATCGCCGGCGCGGCGCGCGAGGCTGGCTGGCGCGGCGGCAATGAGTTGCAACGGATAAATAACGACTGCGGCGACCTGACGCAGGGTTTCGAGATATTTGTAGCGCGCATCGGCCACCAGCAACGCTAGCGACAGCACGGAGAAAATCAACAACCGGGCTAACGGGCTGGCGCCTGTTTTGAAGAACGGCGGTGGCGTATGTTCCATCCCTCAGCCAAGCCTAACGGTCACGCACCCAGCGGCGTAATCAGATGCGTAACCTGTTATGCACCCAGGCAGGCGACGCAAGAACATCTATTCATCGTAGGAAAAGATGGTGTCGTAGCGTTCTTCGAGCGCCTTGCCGGATCCGCGCGCGACACAGGTTAATGGATCTTCCGCGATGACCACCGGCAACCCGGTTTCTTCCATCAGCAAACGATCAATGTCACGCAACAACGCGCCGCCGCCAGTAATCACCATGCCTTTTTCGGCGATATCCGCCGCCAGTTCGGGCGGGGTTTGTTCGAGCGCGGATTTAACGGCGCTCACAATATTATTGAGCGGCTCGGTCAACGCCTCCAGAATTTCGTTGCTGGTAATGGTAAAGCTGCGCGGAATGCCTTCGGCAAGGTTACGGCCTTTAACTTCTTTTTCACGCACTTCCGATCCGGGGAAAGCGGAGCCGATTTCTTTTTTGATTTGCTCCGCAGTGCTTTCACCGATGAGCATGCCGTAGTTGCGGCGGATGTAATTGATGATGGCTTCGTCGAACTTGTCGCCACCCACACGCACCGATCCTTTGTACACCAGTCCGCCCAGCGCAATCACGCCGACTTCAGTAGTACCGCCGCCGATGTCCACCACCATGGAGCCGGTGGCTTCGCCGACCGGCAGGTCCGCGCCGATCGCCGCAGCCATCGGCTCTTCGATAAGGTTGACTTTCGATGCGCCGGCGCCCATCGCCGATTCGCGTATAGCGCGGCGTTCAACCTGCGTTGACCCGCACGGCACGCAGATGATGATGCGCGGACTCGGCCGGAACACGCGTGAGCGATGCACCTTGCGAATGAAATGCTTCAACATCTGTTCGGTCACGGTGAAGTCGGCAATCACGCCGTCTTTCATCGGACGAATCGCGGTGATATTACCCGGTGTGCGCCCCAGCATCAGCTTCGCCGCGAGACCGACATCCTGAATGACTTTTTTGCCGTTAGGCCCGCCTTCCTGGCGGATCGCGACCACCGACGGCTCGTCGAGCACGATGCCCTTGCCGCGCATGAATATCAGCGTATTCGCCGTGCCGAGATCGATCGCAAGATCGTCGTTAAAGTAGCTGCCCAGAAAACCAAACATAGCGTCTTTCTATTCGTATTTCTATTGGGGACTAGCGATGAATACTACCCGCTGTGATCGGCGATTATGATACCCTATGGTGCTCTCCGATGCTTCGTTTTTTTACTGGAATTTCCGGAACTTTTCATGGCTCTGACGCTGGACGATGTGAAGCGTGTCGCGCACCTCGCGCGCATCGCGATTAACGACGACGAAGCGCAATCCACGCAAACGCAACTCGCCGGCATTTTCAAGTTGATCGGCGAAATGGAAGCCGTCGATGTCAGCGATATCGCGCCGATGTCCCACGCGCAAGATGTAGTACAACGGCTGCGCGAAGACGTCGTTACCGAATCCAACCTGCGCGAACCGTTTCAATCGGTCGCACCCCAAGTCGAAGCCGGGTTATACCTCGTGCCCCGGGTTATTGAATAGGGACTATTACCGGAAACACGCACGCCTTCTGTGTAACCCACCCCGCGCCATGCTGCACGCCACTCTCAAACAATTGTCTGACGGCCTCGCCACCGGAAAGTTCTCCAGTGTTGAGGTAACACAGTATTTTATCAATAGAATCAACCATTTAAATAAGCCACTCAATTGCTTCATTTCGGTTGATGCGGATAAAAGCCTGATGCAGGCACGCGCGGCGGACGATCAGCGCAGCGCCGGAAACGCCCAAACGCTGACCGGCGTGCCATTTGCGCAGAAAGATATTTTTTGCGCGCAGGGCTGGCTCACCACCTGTGGCTCGAAAATGCTGTCGAACTTCGTGTCGCCGTATGACGCTCATGTGATCGAGCGTTTCAACGCCGCCGGCGCGGTCAATCTGGGCAAGACCAACATGGACGAATTCGCCATGGGCTCGTCGAACGAAACCTCGTTCTACGGCCCGGTGCGCAATCCGTGGGACCGGGAGCGGGTGCCCGGCGGCAGTTCCGGCGGCTCTGCCGCCGCAGTCGCCGCGCGCCTCGCGCCCGCCGCCACCGGCACCGATACCGGCGGCTCCATCCGCCAGCCGGCGGCATTGACCGGCATCTGCGGCCTCAAGCCCACTTACGGTGTGGTGTCGCGCTACGGCATGATCGCCTTTGCCTCCAGTCTGGATCAGGGTGGACCCATGGCGCGCACCGCGGAAGACCTGGGGTTGATGTTGAATGTGATGGCTGGATTTGACGCGCGCGACTCCACCAGCCTGCAACGCGCGCCGGAAAATTATTCGCGCGACTTAACCAAACCGCTGAAGGGGCTGCGCATCGGTTTGCCGAAAGCGTTTTTCGCTGCTGGCGCTTCTGCGGATGTCATCAAAGCCATCGAAGGCGCCGTCGCGGAATACAAAAAACTCGGCTGCGAAATCGTTGAAGTCAGCCTGCCGAATATGGCGCTGTCGGTACCGGTTTACTACGTTCTGGCGCCAGCGGAGGCCTCAAGCAACCTGTCCCGATTTGACGGTGTGCGCTACGGTTATCGCGCCAAGGACTACGGCAATCTGGCGGATATGTACGAAAAAACCCGCGCGGAAGGTTTCGGCGCGGAGGTCAAGCGCCGCATCCTGATCGGCGCCTATGTGTTGTCGCACGGTTACTACGACGCCTACTACATCCGTGCGCAAAAACTGCGTCGGCTGATCGCGCAGGATTTTGTCGAAGCGTTCAAAAAATGCGACGTCATCATGGGTCCGACGAGCCCTTCGACCGCGTTCAAGATTGGCGAGAAATCCGGCGATCCGGTGCAAATGTACCTCTCCGACATTTACACCATTGCGGTGAATCTGGCGGGACTGCCGGGCATGTCGATCCCGTGCGGTTTCGACGGCGGCGGGCTTCCGGTGGGATTGCAGATTATCGGCAACTATTTCTCCGAAGCGCGCATGCTGAATGTGGCGCATCAATATCAGCAAGTGACCGATTGGCATACGCGCGCGCCCAAAGATATCGAGGACATTGGCGGGAGCGCGGCGCCATGAAATGGGAA
>JBEBHE010000193.1:0-9045 GCA_040081205.1 Burkholderiales bacterium
TGGCCGCTTTTCGCCGCTGACCTATTGCCGCGACGTGATCGTGTCGCCGCATGATCCGCGGGTGATGTACGCGTGCCTGTCGCCGGCGGCGTTCAGCAAAGACGGATCGCTGTATCGCAGCGATGATCTCGCGCGGAACTGGCGGCGCATCGACCACGGCATCAAGGCGGAATCGACGCTGATGACGGTGTGTGTGCATCCGCGCGATGCCGCGCAAATCTATTGCGTCACGCGCGGTGGTCAGGTGTTCGGCACGCAAAACAGCGGCGATTCGTGGCAGGAATACCGCTTGCCGTCCGGCGTGCAGGACGTCTACACGGTGGCGTGTATTTAGCACGCCTGCGACACGTGATGAAATAATGCGGAAAGTAAAAAAATGCACATACTTGAATCAAAACATTTCAACATCATTACGCCGGAGCATCCGCACGTGTCACGCGGTGACGGCGGGCACTTGATTATCAATCCCAAGGTCGTAGTAGTGGATCGAACGCACCTGTCACGCGAGCCGGCTGTCGAGCTGATGAAATTGACCATGGTTGCGGGTGAGGCCATGAAAACGGTGCTAACCCAACGCGGCATTGATATCGGCAGAATCAACTATCAGGACAACGGCAACTGGCGGCACGAACTGCATGTCCATCTCTACGGACGCGCACACGGTGCAACCCTTCAAACCTACGGCCACCCGCTGGCGCTGCCACCCACAGCACAAGCGTTCAAGGAACAAATGGGTAACCTGGAACCGCTGACCGCGGATGATGTTGCCGCGCTGAAGGGGGAAATGGTGCGCTTGCTGGCGACTGAAAAGTACCGGGATTTCTGAGGCCAGCTCATTCCGCTTTCGCTCCCGAAGCCTTTACCGCTACCGCCCATTTGGTGATTTCGCGTGGCATCACCTTGGCGAGTTCTTCCGGCGAACCCGCGAGCACGTCCACACCCATCTCCGACAGGCGGCGCGTGATCTCCGGTGCGCGCAGCGATTTGCTGAATCCGTCGTTAAGCCGAAGCGTCACTTCTCTTGGCAAATTCGCGGGACCGAGCAGCGCATACCAGCCACTGGATTCAAATCCCGGCAGCGTTTCGGCGACGGTGGCAATGTTGGGTAATGCCGTGGCGCGCTTCGCACCGCATACCGCGATGGCGCGTAGCCGCCCGGCTTTAATGAACGGCAGCGCAGCAAGCAGGGTGTTCACCTGAAACTGCACATGGCCGGCCACGGTGTCGTTCAACGCTTGCCCCGCGCCTTTATAGGCGACGTTGAGTATGTCGATTTTGGCGGTGGCTTTCAGCATTTCAACCGCGAGATAGGCTGAATTTCCGCCGGCGGTACCGGCAGTTAACTGCCCCGGACGCGCCTTGGCCAGCGCGATGAACTCCTTCATATTATTTGCCGGCAGCGACGGATGCACCACCAGCACCGTCTGTGTCAACGCCAGCTGGCTGATCATGGTGAAATCATTGATCGGATCAAACGGCAGCTTGCGGAACAAGCTGGGATTGATCGCGTGCGGCGTGGTGGCAATCAGCACGGTGTAACCATCGGGCGCGGAACGCGCCACAATCTCGGTGCCGATATTGGTGAAAGCGCCGCCGCGGTTATCGACGATGATGGTTTGACCGAAATTTTCGGTGAGCTTCGGACTGAGCAATCGCGCAAGGATATCGGTGCCGCCGCCCGGCACGGCGGGCACCACGATGCGGATCGCTTTCGTGGGAAAACTCTGGCTGGAACCCGTCGAGGGCGCTTGCGCAAGCGCGTTTCCGGCCACCGCCAGCAACGCGATACCCGACAGGCAGTGATGAGCTGAACTGCGCATCAGCACAATGAAACCGTGCTGCGTAGCGCGGCTAAGGGAAACGGATTGTGGGTGTAATGGCGAGGAAGTCTTCATGAGGCAGTGTGGTTAAAGGAGGCAAGGGAAGTAAAAATAATAATAAAAACAAATACTTACAATAAATGCGCGCTGTGCATCACTGCGTTTCAAACCACCCGCAACCGGCAGGATACGCGACACCGTGCCGCGTACTACCACTGTAGCCTTAGTGCGTGACAATGCAAAGAACCAAAAGAACCACGACACAAAAAGACGAAAAGGTACACGCATTTCCAGCCGGTTCCGGTTGATGATCACGGGTAACGAAATCCGAATATAGGCCGGTATTCCCGTGTTTATTCGCTCTCAGGCAAGTGGCGGCGGGGGAATAATAGCGGCGTGAATGGTTGCGCGGCCCTTATCCGCCGCGGACGAATTGCGGTGGGTTCCTATGGCTGAGAAAAAACCTTTCGAGATTGCACGCGAAGCGCTCATGAAATTGACCGCGCGCAAGTTAATGCCAACGCCGGTTAACTATCAGGCGGTTTACAACGAGATTGCCGGCACGCCGGACGTAGCGCCATTTCCGGACGAGGCGTTGCGCAAGATTGCGCGTGCGCTGCCGGCCAAAAGCGCGGCGCAGTCAAAGCAAAAGGCGCTGCTGGACCGTGCCATCGGGCAGAGCAATTGGCAGTCGGTGCAGGAAGTATTGGTCGCTTATGGGAACGCCGCCGCAAACCCGGTTGAACGCACCGCAGCGTCAATGGCCGATAGCAATCGATCCGTATCCACCACTGAAATTCTGGAGCCGGTGGCGCGGCTAATCGAGAACACACTGCCGGCGCTCGGTGACGACGACCCGCGGTTTTCGGAGCAGGTCGGTCAGTTGCTTAAAGTGTTACGTGAACCGTCGGCCGAGATGTCCAGAGTGAAGGCAATGCTGGGAAACTTCAGCCACCGCTTGTCGTTTGCCGCAGAAGATCAAGGCGAGATCAGGGCGACATTGCTCAAGTTACTGCACCTGATTATCGAGAACATCGGCGAACTGAGCCTTGATGACAGTTGGCTGAAGCGCCAGATCGACGCGCTAATGGCGGCAGCGACGCCGCCACTGACGCTGCGCCGGCTGGATGATCTGGAACGGCGCCTGAAAGACGTCATGTTCAAGCAGATCGAGGCCAAGGGCCGCACGCTGGAAGCACAGGAAGAAATGCGCCGGATGCTGGCCACGTTTATCGAGCGGCTGGCATTGATGACAGACTCCACCAGCACATACCATAGCAAGATAGAAGAGAGCGCTCGGTTGATGGAGCGGGCCAAATCCATCGAGGAGATCGGCCCGGTGCTGAAAGATGTCATCAGCGCTACGCGCGGCATTGCGTTTGATATGGCCAAAGTGCGTGACGAGTTGCGAGGCATGCGCGAGAAGGCCAGCGCGTCCGAAACGGAAATCGCCCAACTGCATCACGAACTGAACGCCGCCAGCGCGCAGGCGCGGCACGACCCTTTGACGGGCGCACTCAATCGCAAAGGGCTGGACGAAGCGATGGCGCGTGAACTGGCTGACGTGAAGCGCAAGGAGACGCCGTTGTGCATGTCGCTGCTGGACATCGACAATTTCAAGAAGCTCAACGACAGCAAGGGCCACGACACGGGTGATGCGGCGCTGAACCATCTGGTGAGCGTGACGCGCGAAAGCATGCGCACGCAGGACACACTGGCGCGCTATGGCGGCGAAGAGTTCGTCATTCTGATGCCCGATACCACGCTCGACAAAGGTATCGACGCGATGACGCGATTGCAGCGCGCGCTGACGCGGCGTTTTTTCCTGGCGGGAACGGAACAGATATTAATTACCTTCAGCGCCGGGGTTGCGCAGCTTGCGGCAGGCGAGTCCGGAGAAGAGGCTATTTCACGGGCCGATCAGGCGATGTATCTGGCCAAACGCGCGGGCAAGAACCGTGTGCTGGGCGCGTGACGGGTGCTACCCAATGTGTCGGGCGGATGATCAGTCGCCGGGTTGCGCGATACTGTTGGCCCAGCGCAATGCTTCCATTTGAGCGCTGTTGACGCGCGACGCCGTGTAGCCGGGCAGAGCCGCGACGGCCGCGGAAACGTCCGCTGCTTCATTGCGCTCCAGCGCCTCGGCGAGATTGAGCATCCGGCCCAGCGTGCCGCTACGGTCGAGCAGTGCGTCGCGTACCTCGCTAGCGACGGGCAATCCGTTGACGATTTCCGCCAGCGGCATGCCGAGTAACACGTCCATCAGCGACATGATGCCGGCCATGAACGCGTTGTCTTCGAAGGCCTTGTCGCCGGCGGCTAACAACTCCAGAAATTTGCCGCGCACGGCGGCCAGTTGCAGCAACGGACTGGGAAAATCCTTGGTCGGTGGCAGCCGGGCGAACAACAGCAATTGCAGCCAGCGCTGCACCTGACGCCGGCCGAGCACCAGCAGGGCAGAGGCAAGCGATGTCACTTTGCCGCTCGCGCCTGTTGCAACCGAATTTACCAGCCGCAGCATGTTGACGCTAAGGCCGGGATCCTGCTTGAACACGTTTTCGATGGTTGCCGTATCGGCGTCGGCTATCAACATGCCCAGCAGCCGCATCAACACCATCTCGGAACTCGACAGGCGCTTGCCGGTGATGATTTCCGGCCTGGCAAAGTAGTAGCCCTGAAACAGGTCGAAGCCGAGGTCCATGCAATACTTGAACTGCTGAATATCGTTGACTTTCTCGGCGAGCAATTGCACGTTGTGGCTGCGCAGCGTGCGCGTGATCTTTGCCAGTTCCTGATGATCGAGCATCTGAATATCGACTTTGACGATATGCGTTAATTCGAGCAGCGGCAGCAATGCCTTTTCATGCCGCACGAAATCGTCCATGGCAAGCGTGAACCCGCTTTCGCGCAATTGGCGGCAGCGTTCAACGATGGCGGGCGTCGGTTCCACCGTCTCCAGCACTTCCAGCACAACCTTATCGCGCGGCAGCAACTCAATGGTGTCGCTCATCAGCATTTCGGCATCGAGATTGATGAAGCCACGATAGTTGCCGAGCAGGGATTCGAGTCCCAGTTCATTCAGTGCGTAGTTGATGACGGTTGCGGTGGCGACGGTCGCGCTACCCACGTCGGCCTGATTGCGGCGGCTGGAGCGGAACAACAGCTCGAATGCCCGCAGATTCTGCTCACGGTCGACAATAGACTGGCGGCCAAGAAAAATCTCATGGCCATCACTGTCAACTCTCGGGGGCGTCATATCCACGTGCAGTATCCGTTGTGCGCTCAGGGTGCGTCTTGATCAATCCATTCACCGGTTGTCGAGCCAGCGTGCAAGCGGGCGCTTCTTCATGATTTACGGCGGCATTTGTTAAAACTTTCGTTCGCGGTGTTGCGGCGAACCTGGGAGGCGACAATGGCACGGCAGCGGGGGGATAGCTTTGGGTCTCCGGCCGGGGTCACCCTCAAACGGCGGTTTCAGGGGGTCGCCGCCCGTCCGCATCAGGTACACCCGCAATAAAGAGGTGCGCACAACAGCGGATGATGTGGGTAGAAACCAGATAGTGTCCTTAGTCCGAGAATCTACCCCGAGCCGGAGCTCCAAAGCTAATAAGGGTAACGGCCGCGTGGCAAAAATCTTGAGCCGAATGCCGCTACAATGTAAAAAACAGGGGGCGCAAAAAATGTCAGTCATATTGGGCAGTGGAGATCATCGTTACGAAGTCATCGACAATTGGGCGAAGCTGCCCGACGGCTGGTCGTTCAAGGACGTAGGCGCGGTTGCCACCGACAGCAAGGATCAGGTTTACGTGTTTAACCGCGGCGAGCACCCGATGATGGTGTTTGATCGGGACGGCAATTTTCTGCGCTCGTGGGGCGAGGGCCAGTATCCGCGCGCGCACGGTCTGCACATCGATGCGGACGACACCTTGTATCTCACCGACGACGGCGGCCACGTGGTGCGCAAATGCACGACGATGGGCAAAATCCTGATGGAGATTGGCACCCCCGGCAAACCCACGCCCTATATGAGCGGCCTGCCGTTTCACCGCTGCACCCACACCGCGTTGTCGCCCAAGGGCGAAATCTATGTGTCCGACGGTTACGGCAACGCCAAGGTGCATAAATATTCGCCGGACGGCAAGTTGCTGATGTCGTGGGGCGAGCCGGGCACCGATCCCGGCCAGTTCAACATCGTGCATAACATCGTTACCGATGCCGAAGGCTGGGTGTACGTGGCTGATCGCGAGAATCACCGTGTGCAGGTGTTCGACGGCAACGGCAAATACGAGGCGCAGTGGAACAATATGCACCGACCGTGTGGATTATTCTGCCATCGCGGACCCAAGCTCGAATTCATCATCGGCGAACTCGGCTCGGGCGCACGCGTCAATCGCCTACACCCGAACATCGGCCCGCGCATCAGCATTGTCGACAAGCACGGCACGCTGATCGCACGGCTGGGCGGACAGGACGGCCCCGGCAACGTTACCGGCAAATTCATTGCGCCGCATGGTGTGGCGCTGGATCGGCATGGCGATATTTACGTGGGCGAAGTGAGTTTTACCGACTGGCCGACGACGCATCCGGATTTGCCCATACCTAAGGATTTGCGGTCGTTGCAGAAATTGCGGAAGGTGAAATAAACCCGCACGCAGTCCTTTTGTTGCCACATCGGACGTTGGTGTAGGGCATCCCAATACTATCGTCGTTCCCGCGAAGGCGGGAACCCATAACACATTCCGCTTACCGCCCGGATTACGGCGGCAAGACTGTCGCTGCAATTTGACGCGGAATGCCTCGTTAAGCATAATGTATACATTGTGTACAGGAGATGATCATGAGTGAACCTGTGGCGTTGCGGTTAGATGCGGACATCCGTAAACGGCTGGATCAGCTTGCCAAAACAACCGAGCGCAGCCGCTCGGCTTTAGCGGCAGAAGCCGTCAAGCAGTTCGTGGAACTCAACGAGTGGCAAATTGCTGCCATCCAGAAAGGCGTGCAACAGGCTGACAGCGGCCAGTTCATTGACCACGCAAAGCTGAAAGCAAAATGGGAGAAAAAGCTTGCGGTTGCGGTGGACAAAACTCGCTGAGGCTGATCTGGGCAGTATTGCCGATTACATCGGGCAGGACAGTCCTGCGGCGGCGGCACGGGTGATACTCGAATTGATCGAGCAGACCGAAGCATCGTTGACACGTCATGCCGCGATTGGCCGTCCTGGACGTGCGATCGGAACACGCGAACTTGTCATTGGCAGCCTGCCCTACGTCATTCCCTACCGCGTACGCGGCAGCGATATTGAAATCCTGCGTGTGCTTCACACTTCCCGGCGCTGGCCCAGTGATGCGTAGTATTAAAGAGAAAATATTACCGTATCGCAGCCACGACGAAGCGACGATAGCGAGCTTTCGCGACGATCCCGAATTCGCAGCAGAGTACCTGAATGCAGTGCTCGAAGACGGCGATCAGCAGGAGTTACTGCTTGCGTTGCGCCGCATGGCCGAGGCCTTTGGCGGTGTGCCGAAGCTGGCGCAAACAACGAATCTCAATGCGACGTCGCTGTATCGAACACTGTCACCTCGCGGCAATCCGGAGCTTAAAAGTCTGCGAGTGCTGCTCAAAGCAATGGGGATGCGGCTTGCGGTTCAGCCGATTGGAACGCGTCGTGTGCGGCGATTGCGGGCAGCTGCGTGACGGTTTAGGTGGCATTGTCTATCGGGGAAAATATATCGGCTCCAATAAAGTTATTGATTCAAGCGCCAATCACTCCTAAATGAAAAAGGATGTCCAAATGGCAGCGCAGAGCCCCCGTTGGAGCCGAGAACAGCTTTTGGTGGCATTTAACATATATTGCAAAACGCCATTCGGCAAATTGCACTCCCGGAATCCCGATGTTGTGCGGGTAGCAGCGATTCTTGGCCGAACGCCTTCTTCATTAGCGATGAAGTTGGTTAATTTCGCGAGCCTCGATCCATCCATAACATCTACTGGTCGTAAAGGACTCGGCAACGCGTCACGCGCCGATAAAGCGATATGGGATGAATTCAATGCAGACTGGGAAGAATTGGCTGTTGAAAGCGAAATTCATTTGGAAGATCTGATCAAGAAAAGCGGAGGCGCAGTATCTAAGTTACAAAAGGATGAAGATGGCCTTGACGAAACCAACTACGAGGGCGCAACAAAGGCAGTGCAAATACAAGCACGAATCAAGCAATCTTTTTTTCGCAAGGCTGTATTGAGCAGCTACAAGCAACGTTGCTGCATAACAAGTATTTCGGAACCACGCCTACTTGTGGCAAGCCACATCGTCCCATGGAAATCCGACGCAAAGAATCGGCTTAATCCTCGTAACGGACTTTGCCTGTCCGCACTTCATGATAGAGCGTTCGACCGGGGCTTGATTACACTTACGGATGAGTTTCGAATATTGGTGTCGCCAGCGTTATATGCGTTTGAAGGCGAACTGTTTATCCGCGACACATTAATTGCATTGGAGGGCATTCGGATTTCGCTCCCGGAAAAATTTGCCCCGGACGTGTCGTTCCTGAAGAGGCACCGAGAAGAGGTATATGTGGGACATAGGAAAGGTTAACATGAGCAAATCCTGTGCATTGCACGAAGATACATTCTACGAATATTTCAAACCTGTTCGCCATCCGGATGCGCAACATGAAATATGGGGCGGACACGGCCTTGAGACTTTTGGTAAAGACCTAGAAATTGTGCGCCGCTACGATCCTGATTACGTATGGAGTGTGGTCGATGGTGAATCTGGTAGCCAGTGGATTATTCCCGGCTTCCATTTCGTAAACCGAGTGTGCTATCTCACGACTAAAAGGGCGCACCGTTTCATTCCGGTTGAATTCCGAATACGAAGCGACAAGCGGTCTTCGTTAACGCTATTGGGTTTGAAACGACAACTGCTTAAAGTGGGGCGGCTGATTGCCGAATGCCACGCGTTAGCTGCATAGGAATGCCGCGCTACCTTTGGAAGAGCAATGCCTGTATCCCCTGATCAACAACCCGCAGTCCGGCATCAATCACCTGATTCTGCCACGCCACTGACGCAGGGCAAAAACATTCTCGAATTTCTTCTTTTGCCCTGAGATAAGCCCGGCTATCGGGTGCGCAATAGTGATGTGCGCGATTTTCGGCGCGCAGTGCGGCGAGGACGCGGATCACGTCATACGTGCCAAACTCCGCGCCTGCGAAGCAATACCTCCGT
>JBEBHE010000478.1:0-2370 GCA_040081205.1 Burkholderiales bacterium
GACGCATGTGGCTTACAAGGGCGGCGGGCAGGCCACGGTGGACGTGATCAGCGGGCAAATGGCGGCGTATTTTTCCGGTATGGCGCAGGGGCTGCCGCATATTCGCACGGGTAGGGTGAAGGCGCTGGCGGTGACGGGCGGCAAGCGCTCAGCGAGTGCGCCCGACGTTCCCACCATGGTGGAAGCCGACGTGCCGGGTTACGAGCATGTGCTGTGGAATGCGGTGCTGGTGCCGGCGGCGACACCGCGCGACATCATCCGGCGCCTGGATGCCGAACTTGTCAAAGCGGTCAGCACGCCGGACGTTCGTGATCGTTTTGCCGCGTTGGGAGTCGAACCGCAAAGCAGAACGTCAGCGGAGATGGCGGCTTATCTGAAAAGTGAAATCGACAAGTACGGCAAGATCGTGCGCGCTATTGGGCTGAAGATCGATTAATTTCGATTGGTTCAACGGCCAGTCACCCGTTCCATCCCAGCGCGGCGATGGCGAGCATCACCTGAATCAGCGCTATCAGCAGCGAAAGCGCGCATCTGCCGAAATGCCGTGCGCGCAGATGGTTCACTGCATCGTATAAGTGTTTCAGGGCGTACACGCTAAACGCCAGCATCAGCACGACGCCGATGATGGGTTCGACCGCAGACTTCACTGCCGGAACCATGGCACTGGCGATCCCCAGCCCCAATGCGGCGGCGATGATGACAATAATCAGCGCGAGCGTTTTCCTGGGCATTTTCTCTGAGGGTGGCGGTGTCTTCAGCGCGTGCGTGAGTTCGGCATTTAAGGCCGTAGCGCGTTGCAGAATGGTCTCGTGCAAATCACCCTTATGCAGCCAGTACGCGAATCCGTCGAGCGGGATAAAGCGTTGCTCGTCAAGCAGTTGACGGCGTTCGTCATCGTACATGGGGGCGCCGCCGACCGAGACGCCGGATACGGCCGCAAGACGTTCCGCGCCTTTGCCGCTCATGGGCTGGTGCAACACCAAGCCTTCCGCGCCGCGTTGCGTGCGAATGGCCGCAACGTTGCTCCATGGCGCGGAAACGTTGGCGCCCACTTGCCGTAATTCGATGCCATCCGCCGTCAATATCAGTTTTGCAGTGCGCAGCGAGAACCAGAAAATCGGCAGCATAATGGCGCTGAGTATCACGACTGCTACCAGCATGGCCGAGTCGTGTTCAATCAGTCCGAGCAGGGTCAGCGGAACTGCACACAGCAACCATATGCCCACCATGATGTTGCGCGCGCGCGGGCTGGGTCCGTAGATTTTTTCGGCGGAGTTAAGCATGGCCTGTCAGTTTGCGTTCGGCGGATTATAGCTGGCTACCGCCGACAGCCCACAGTGTGGCGGCAATGCTGGATACGCGCTGCCGCTGGGTTAAAATCTGCGTCTCTTTTTCGCCTTTTCCAGGGAACAGCCATGTCCGATGATTTGCGTGCCAAGTATGGCGCCGATGCGTTTGAAACCGGCTTCAAAATGCAGGGCAACGCGTTCGAGAAACGCATGGCCCGGTGCGATGCCATTGATCCGCATTTTACGAGGGCATGGCTCGACTATCAGATCAAAGGATTGTCACGCCGGCCCGCGTTGGATGCGCGCACGCGATTTTTGGTGTTGATCGGTCAATATACGATGGCGAAGTCGCAGTCGCTGCTCGACAACACGGTGCGCGCAGCGCTTGCAGCGAATGTGCCGGTGCGCGAAATCGCCGAGATTATTTTGCAATGCCTGGTGTACGGCGGGCTGGTCACGGTTGATCCGGCGATACAAACGTTTCACAACATCGTGGAAGAACTCAACCTGTTGCCGGAACTGAAAAAGTCGCAGTTGCCGCTCGACGGCACAGCCAGCAAACGTAATCGTGCCGACGAAGAAAAAAAATGGCATAAGGATGATATGGCCGATCCGCGCACCCGGCCGCTGATCGATAAACATGGTTGGCTGGCGGTGGGGCGCGGACTGACCATGCGCCCGCGTCATCACGTCAACATCCTCGACTGGATCGACAAGATGGACAGCGAGTTCGCCGGCATGTGGGTGAAATTTTGCTACGGCGAGATGTATTCGCGGGGCATGATCGACGACAAGACGCGCTTGCTGTGCATGATCGGTGATTGTCTCGCGGTGGGCGAGGCGGTGCAGTCCAAAGGTCATATGCGCGGCGCGATGCGTCAGGGCGCAAGCCCGCGTGAAGTGATGGAGATTATTTTTCAGACCAGCGCGAATTTCGGCATGCCGGGCGCGTGGCACGCGCTGGAAAATTTTATTGAAATCATGGCCGAAGACGGCCGCTTGGCGGAGATTGGCAATCCGCCAATGCGCGTCGAGAGTTATTCAAAATAACATTTAAAAACAAATAGTTATAAAAATTATG
>JBEBHE010000479.1:0-2365 GCA_040081205.1 Burkholderiales bacterium
GATGGAGGCAGTGCTGGCCGAGCCGCATCGCGCTGCCATCGCGCGTTATGCGCTGGGGCGCGATTATCACAAGGTGCTGCGCAGCCGCCTGCAACAACTTGCGGATCGCATTGCTGCTGCCGTGGGCGAATTTCAATATCGCGTGTTTACCGACAGCGCGCCGGTGATGGAAGTCGAGTTGGCGGTGAAAGCGGGCATCGGCTGGCGTGGCAAACACACGCTGTTGCTGAGCCGCGAGGCAGGCTCCTATTTTTTTCTCGGTGATATCTATACCGACTTGCCGCTGCCAGTGGATGCCGCGCAGAGCGACCATTGCGGCACCTGCTCGAAATGCATCACGGTGTGCCCGACGCAGGCGATCGTGGCGCCGTATCAACTCGATGCGCGGCGCTGCATTTCGTATCTTACGATTGAACACAAAGGTTCGATTCCGGAAGAACTGCGCCCGCTGATCGGCAATCGCGTTTACGGTTGCGACGATTGCCAGATGGTGTGTCCGTGGAACCGTTTCGCGCAGGCCAGCAGCGAGGATGATTTTGCGGTGCGCAACGGGCTGGACCATGCGACGCTGGTGGAACTCTTTGCCTGGAGCGAAAGCGACTTCAACGACAAACTCGCCGGCAGCGCGATCCGCCGCATTGGGTATGAGCGCTGGCTGCGTAATCTGGCGGTGGGCATGGGGAACGCCCTGCGCAAATTACAGGGTGCAGGCGCAGCACAGGTTATAGCGGACGCATTGCGGGCGCGTGCCGGTCACCCCTCCGCGTTGGTGCGGGAGCATGTGGCATGGGCGTTAGCGGGAGGGCAGGCTCCACTTGCAGATTGACGACACAATCACAAAAAAAGCACATGCGCCGATGGCAATTAGATTTTCATGCATCCTGGGCGAGAAAATAATAATGAAACCCTGGTCCTTGATCAGCGCCGCAAAACTCGATACGGCGAACGGCATCATGAAAAGTCGTGCAATGGCCCATTTTTCCATCGCGCGGATGCCGGCGGCGGGCATCACGCTTAATATGAGTCCGGTGGCAATAACCACGCTGATGCCGAGCGAATTCGCCCAAAGCGAAATTCTCGGGTCGAAGTAAAAAACCACCATGACCACATACCAGATCAGGTAACACCAGAGGATGATCTTGCCGGTGCGCAGATTGCCGAAATAATTGAGCAGAATTTTCATGGTGCGTGCTGCTAGTTTACCTTGAATGTGCCGCGCTTTCATGACGCGAATCGGACGGGCGATGCAAGGTGTGATGATAAAATAAAAATGTAGCCACAGGTTTCACCATAGTTCACCACAACCACCGATGAACACCTATAAGTTCAGGAACAAAAGCAGTTACTTTCTCGGCGTTCCAGCGCTTGACATGAACTGTGTTCATCTTTTATCCGCGGTTGCACTGTTTTTTTCCGGGGTAACCTTCGCGCAATCCTATCCCAGCAAACCGATCCGCCTGATCGTGCCATTCCCTGCCGGCGGCGGCGTAGATGGCGTTGCGCGCATTGCGTTTCAACGGCTGTCTGAATCCATGGGACAGCAAATCGTGATCGACAATCGCAGTGGATCGGGCGGCGTGATCGCGGCGGAGATGGCCGCGCGTGCCGCACCGGATGGCTACACGCTGTTTTTCGGCACGACCGCGACGCAGGCGATCACCCCGCACTACTATCGCAAGCTGCCGTACGATCCGGTGAAGGATTTTGCGCCGATCAATCTGCTTGCTGGCGCAGGATACATTCTTGTTGTGCATCCGTCGTTACCGGCAACCACCGTCAAGGAATTCATTGCGCTGGCCAAGGCCAAACCCGGCGCGCTGAATTTTTCGTCGGCGGGCAATGGCTCGGCGTTGCATCTCACCACGGAATTGTTCCGCAGCATGGCAGGCATTGACATGGTACACGTGCCATACAAGGGTGCTGCCCCCGCGCTCGCTGATTTAATGAGCGGGCAGATACAACTCACGTTTAATCCGGCATCGGTGGTGCTGCCGCACATCAAGAGTGGTCGCGTGCGCGGGTTGGGGGTGAGCAGCGCGCGGCGCACGCCGCTCGCGCCCGAACTGCCCACTATCGCAGAGGCCGGCGTACCCGGTTATGAATCGACCGGCTGGTATGGCGTGCTGGGACCGGCGAACCTGCCGCAGGCGATTATTACGAGACTCAATCGCGATCTGACCAATGTGCTCGCGGACAAAGAGGTGAAAGATCGTTTCACCGCAACTGGTGTCGAACCGATCGGCATGACACCGGAACAGTTCGCCGTTTTCATCCGCAACGAGTATGCTAAATGGGGCAAGGTGGTGCGTGCCGCAGGTGTAAAAACGGATGGATAAATAATGAATAAAAACAAATACTTATATAG
>JBEBHE010000194.1:0-8999 GCA_040081205.1 Burkholderiales bacterium
GTAATTTCCTCTGCGGCATAAAAATTCCCCAGCAGCGCCATCGGCATCGTAACATCACGCACCGATCCACCGAAACCCGCGTGAACCAAAACCATGTGTAACCGAATTGAAGCGACTGTCCTCTTCGCTGCGGCGATAACGCTCGCCGGGCAAACCGGCATCGGCGTCGCCGCCGAAACCTTTCCCACGCGCCCGATCCGTCTGATCTCGCCGTTCGCACCCGGCGGCGGCAACGACATCATGTCACGCACGCTGGGCGCAGCAATCTCGAAAGGACTCGGCCAATCCATCGTGGTGGATAACCGCCCCGGCGCGAATACGATTGTGGCGATGGAAATCCTCGCGCGCGCCGCGCCCGACGGCTACACGCTGCTCACCACCAGCAGTTCGCAGGCCACCAACGCCACGCTGTACGCGAAGCTGCCGTACGATTCGATCAAGAGTTTCGCGCCGGTGTCGCGTATCGGCGTGAGCCCGTTGATCGTGGTGGTCAATCCGTCGCTGCCGATCAAAAGTGTGAATGATCTGATCGCGGCGGCCAAGGCCAAACCGGGCGGCATCATGTATCCGTCGGCGGGCACCGGTAACTCAACGCACCTCGCGGGCGAGTTGTTCGCGGCGATGGCGGGCGTGACATTGACGCACGTGCCGTATAAAGGCCTCGGCCCCGGCCTGCTGGATTTGATGTCCGGACGCCTGCACACCGCGTTCAGCACCGCGCCTTCTGCGCTGCCTCACGTCAAAAGCGGCCGGCTGCGCGCGCTGGCGGTGACGTCGGGCGCGCGCTCCGCACTGGCGCCGGGCGTGCCCACAGTGGCGGAATCCGGCATTCCCGGTTACGACGCCAGCACGTGGTACGGCATCATCGCAACCGGCGGCACGCCGCGCGCGGTAATCGCGCGGCTCAATCACGAAATAACCACTGCGCTCGGCACGCCGGAATTGCGCGAGCAATTGATGACGGCAGGCGCCGATCCCGCGCCGAATACGCCGGAACAATTTGCCACGTTGATTCAGTCTGAAATCGTCAAGTGGGCAAAGATCATCAAGCTGTCGGGTGCGAAAGCGGAGTCGCAGTAACCCGGCGTTGTAAGGCTCGCGTCCGGCAGCCGACGAAGTGAGTATCGTCATCAAGGAAACGCCATGATCACGCCCAAAGTCCGCCGTCAAACCGAGTGGAAACCGCTGTCCAAAGAAGCGTTTCGCGAACGTTTTTATGCGCGTTTTCAGGACCCGGCTTTTGATGCCTTAAAGTCTGAGCTGGAAAAAGTTTTTGAAACAGCGTGGGATGGTTACATCGTCTATCGTAAATCACCCAATCAGCAGCCGGCGGGCGCGGGCTTTGCCCATCCGGACCAAAAGCTGCCGGTGGAATGGCTGCAAACCAAAGCACAAATCGCCGCTGCCGAAAAACGCCAGAAGCAAGCTGACACGCCGTCGCGCATCCTCATCGTCAACGGTTCCACGCGCAGCGAACACTCCTGCCCCGGCGAAATTTCCAAAACGCGCCGCCTTGCGCAGGCGGTTGAAGAAACCATCAAGGCGATTCCCGGTTTCGAGGTGGATTTTCTCGATCTATCCACACTGGCGGACGAGCCGCTGAAAGTGATCCACCCGTGCAAGGCCTGCGTGTCAACGGCAATGCCGCTGTGCCACTGGCCGTGTTCGTGTTACCCGAATCACGCGCTCGGCCAGACCAACGACTGGATGGCGGAAATATATCCGCGCTGGGTCGCGGCACATGGCGTGTTTGTGTTGTGCCCGATGCACTGGTATCAAACACCGGCGAGCCTGAAATTGATGATTGACCGGCTGGTGTGCGCCGACGGCGGCAACGCCGACCCGACCACCACCAAAGGTAAAAACCCGTTGATTGCGAAAGAACTCGAACTCAAGGGATGGGATTACCCGAAGCATCTTGCCGGGCGCGCATTCGCGGTACTCGCGCATGGCGATGCGGCCGGGCCGGAAAATCTACGGCGCATTTTGAGCGACTGGCTCACTGATCTGGGCATGATCCAGGCAGGACCCGCTGCGGCCATCGACGCATGGATCGGCTATTACCAGCCGTATGCCACCAGCCACGACGACCTCGACAACGATCCCGATTTATTTACGCAGGTAAAAAACGCGTCGCTGAGTCTGGCCAACCTGGTGACGCAGATACGCAGCGGCGCGTACCAGGCGCCGGATGCGGGGTTGCATAATCCGAAGGAGAAGTAGGCACTGCTACGGCAGCCGCACCACCACCTTGCCCAGAAACTGGTCGGTATCCACGTATGCTTTCGCTGCAGGCAGCTCATCAAACGCGAACACGCGGTCGATCACCGGTTTGATTTTGCCCTCGGCAATCGCCGGATAGACATCACGCATGAAGCCGTCGTGCGCCAATGCGCGCTGCGCAGGCGTGAGCGGCGTATTGGATATTCCACAGATCTGCAAGCGCCTTCCGTGCACGGTTTCCAGGTCGATATCCGCATTGAGCACGCCATCGACATAACCCACGACGATGACACGGCCGAAATCGGCCGCCACGCGCACGCAGCCCGGAAACGCCGTGCCACCAGCCAGATTCACTGCGACATCGACGCCCTTGCCATCAGTGGCCGCCAGCACGGCATCAACGAACCCGCCGCCGCGCGTTTCGATGCCGACATCGAGGCCCAGCGTTTTTAATGCCGCGAGTTTTTTCGCCGAGCCTGAGGTGCCGATCACGCGCGCGCCCAGATATGCAGCGATCTGCACCGCAGCCACGCCCACCCCCGACGACGCGCCCACCAGCAGCAGCCACTCGCCTTCACGCAGGCGACCGAACTGGTTCACCGCCTCCCACGCCGTGATGAATGCCGCGGGAATCGCCGCGGCTTCTTCCCACGACAGGTTGTTGGGCACGCGTGCGGCGAGCGCGGGATCGACCAGCGCGTACTCGGCAAAGCAGGCATGCGCGCGAAACATGACACGCTCGCCGGACCTGAAAGACGTACCACCCGGATCGACCACCTCGCCAGAACCGTCGATGCCGGCGGGCCGTCCGCCCTGCGCGCTGTGGCGTATGATGCGCGCCAGCAGGTCGCCGCGATTAAGCGATGTGGCTTTCATGCGCACCAGCAGACGCCCCGCCGCCGGTTGCGGCATGGGCGCCTCGCGCAATTCGAGTTCGGTACGTTCGCCAGTCTTGACGAGCCAGAAAGATTTCATGGACAGCACCCGTTGTACTAGTCGCTGCTCAACGCGATGCGCCGCGCGAGATCGCTCCACACACGGATTTCTTCCGTTAAAAAGGCACTGAACTCGGCAGAGCCAAGCCCGGCGGGTTCGGCGCCTTCAGCCTCCAGACGCTGACGGACAGCTGGCGCGGCGAGACTCTTCACGATTTCGCCATGCAGCCGCTGCACGATAGCCGGCGGCGTTTTCACCGGCGCGAAGAAGCCGTGCCATTGCGTCACATCATAGCCGGGCACACCCGATTCGCGCAGCGTCGGCAATTGCGGTACGGCGGGCGAGCGCCGGGGCGTACTGACCGCAAGGCCGCGCAACTTGCCGCTTTGCATGTGCTGTCCTGCAACCGGCGGTATCAGGAACGATGCCTGCACCTCCCCGGAAAGCAGCGACGTAATGATTTGCCCCGCGCCCTTATAGGGGATGTGCCGAATATCTATGCCGGCACGAAATTTCAGCAGCTCGGCGGCGAAGTGGGGCGGAGATCCCGGCCCACTCGATCCGTAATCGAGCACGCCCGGCCTGGCCTTGGCAAGTGCGATGAACTCCTTCACGTTCCTCGTGGGCAGCGCGGGATGAATCGCCAGCACAAACGCAATCTTCCCCGTCATCGTGACAGGAACGAGATCCTTGCGTACATCAAAGGGCAGGTTGCGGCTGATCGCCTGCGTCATGGCCAGATTCGAGGGCGTAAAAAGCAGCGTCTGCCCGTTGGGTACAGCGCGCACCACGAGGCCGGTGCCTAGCGCCCCCGCGACCCCGGAACGGTTTTCCACGATGACACTGGTATTCAATGCAGCCGCCAATTGCTGCGCGAAAATGCGCGCGAAGAAATCCGTGCCGCCGCCCGGTGGAAATCCCACAATGACGGTGATTTGCTTGGGCGCGAAATCCTGCGCACTTGCCGTTTGCAGAAAACACCATAACGCACCCAGCGCAGCAATCAGTACACGCATCACTCCACCTTGATGCCGACTTCCTTGATGATTTTCGCCCACACGCCCATTTCGCGTTTGATGAACGCGCCGAATTCGTCCGGCGTGTTCGCCACCGGCTCTGCACCCAGCGCGATGATGCGATCACGCACTTCAGGTATCGCGGCAGATTTCGACATCGACTGATACAGGCGGTCGATCACCGCGCGCGGCGTGCCCCCAGGCACCAGTGCACCGTTCCACTCATTCGCTTCAAAGCCGGGCACGGCTGCTTCGGCGATGCTCGGCACCTCGGGCAGCGCGACGCTGCGTTTAAGACTACTCACGCCCAGCGCTCGCAATTTGCCGGTTTTGAAATGCTGTATTGAAGAGGGAATCGTCGCGAACAACAGCGCCGTTTCACCGGACAGCAGCGCGATCACCGCAGGCCCGCCGCCTTTGTACGGCACGTGCGTCATTTTGATGCCGGTGACAGAGTTGAAACGTTCAGTCGCCAGATGATTGGCGCTGACGTTGCCGGCCGAGGCGTAATTCATCACACCCGGCTGCGCCCTGGCCAGCGCGATCAATTCTTTCACCGATTTTGCGGGCACCGACGGATGCACCGACAACACCAAAGTCACCAACGATAAAAATGACACCGGCAACAGATCTTTTTCCGAATCAAACGGCATCTTGCGGATCAAACTCGGATTGGCGCAAAACGTGACGTTGGCAATGCCGATGGTGTGTCCGTCGGGCTGCGATTTCGCCGCGATATCCAGACCGATGGTCGATGACCCGCCTGGACGATTTTCGACCACCACTTGTTGACCAAGAATTTCGCTCATGCGCGGTGCGAGGATGCGCATCACCACGTCCGTCGAGCCGCCGGGCGCATAAGGCACGATGGCGCGGATGGTGCGTGTGGGAAAATTCTGCGCAGTGGCAATACCCGCGTACACCGTCAATCCGATGGATATTGCAACTATTTGTTTTAAAATCATTTTTTACTCCTCCCCAAGCATTTTTTATTCTACTTTAAGTCCGGTTTCGCGTACGATCTTACCCCACTTGGCGTGATCCGCTTTCAGCAACGCAGCAAACGCATCAGGCCCCGGCGTCACGGGTTCGCCGGCGCTGGCAAGGCGTTCCCGCATATCGGGCCGGTTCAGCACACGCGACGTTTCGGTGCTCAAGCGCGCGACGATGGCAGCAGGCGTTTTCGCGGGCGCCAGAAATCCAAACCACGTGCTGGCTTCAACGCCCTTGTAGCCCGACTCGGCAACCGTCGGCACATTTTTCAGCGCGGGCACGCGGTTGGCCGAGGTTACCGCGAGCACGCGTATGGTGCCACCGTTCACCTGCGGCATCGCCGTTTCAACCGACGAATGAAACACCGTAATGCGTCCGCCCAGCAAATCCGGAAACGCCACCGCCGCGCCTTTGTACGGCACATGGATCATTTTCACACCGGCGGCGCGCTGCAACAGCTCGCCGCTGAGATGGCCGATCGTGCCGTTGCCGGTGGACGCGAGTGTTAACGCGCCCGGTTTGCTTTTCGCCGCGTCGATCAGATCGCTCAATTTGAAATACGGCGATTTCGCCCACACCATCACCGCAATCGGCATCGACGATATCAGCGACACTGGCGCGAAATCTCGCAGCGAATCGTACGGCAGCTTCGAATACAGATTCGGGTTCACCGCCAGATTACTGGTCTGTCCCATCACCAGGGTGTAACCATCGGGGGCAGCTTTGGCCGCCATATCAAGACCGATATTGCCGCCCGCGCCCGGCCGGTTATCAAACACAAACTGCCAGCCCAGCCCTTTGGTCAATTCATTCGCCACCATGCGCGCCAATATGTCGGTGCCGCCGCCCGGCGGAAACGGCACGATCATGCGTATCGGTTTTTCGGGATAGCCCGTCTGCGCCGCCACCGCGACGGCATTTACGCCAGCGCACAACATCACCGCAGCCATACAACCGGTAAAAATTTTCATGTTTTCTCCTGACGATCAGTCAGGCGGAGTTTACCGCAGAACCTCCGGCGCGCTGCGATGCGTCATTGCGTCACCCGGTTTTGGCCGGCAGCGCGGATGATTCAATCAGGCGCATCACTTCCGCCGCCGCCAGTTGCGCTTCGCCACGGGTGATTTTCTCGGCAGCGTCGGCGTCGTGCTTGCGGATCGCCGCCAGCAGCGCGCGCAGGTTTTTGACGCTCTGCTTCGAGCGTTGATCCGAGCGCTGCGGATGCGACAGACCCAGCGCGCGCCAGCGCCAGATACGCGCGTGCAGCGTGTTGAGCATCGACGACAGTGTTTCGCTGTCTGCGCCCGCAAACAGCACGTCGTAGAATTTGTTTTTGGTTTCGAGCACTTCCTGCGCGTCACCGCGCTCGTAGGCGCCTGCCACCACATCCAGCGCCTGTGCGAGCTGTTTTACCTTTATTGCGTCGGCGTGTTCGACGAAAAGCCGCGCGGCGAGTCCTTCAAGCACGGCACGTATCGAATACAAATCCTTGGCTTCATCCAGCGACAACGCGCGCACTACCGGCCCTTTGTTGGGGATGATGGCAATCAGGCCTTCGGTCTCCAGTTGCCGCAGCGCCTCGCGCACCACGGTGCGGGAAACCCCCATCATTTCCGTGAGTTCGCGCTCAATCAATCGCGCGCCGGGCGCCAGACGGCCATCAATCACCGCCTGCCGCAAGCCGTCCAGCACCTGTTGGCGCAAGGGCGCCGCGAATTTGCGGACTTCCAGCGTGAGTCGTGTATCCATTGGTTTATTCAAAAATTGACCTGACCGTAATACCGTAATACGATATTACGCCTTTAGTTGAATTACCACTACCCCTCCAAGGAGCACCACCATGAGCACCCCCGTCAAACTCGGCATCGTCGGCCTCGGCCGCTGGGCCAAAGTGCTGACCCGCGCCGTATCCGGCAAATCGGACAAACTGCAAATCGTCGCCGGCTACAGCCGCTCGCAGGACAAGCGCGATGAGTTCGCCAAGGAACTTGGCGTGCCGGCAGTACCCGATATGCAAACCATGCTGTCGAACCCGGACATCAAAGGCGTGATTCTCACCGTACCCAACGAACAACATCTGCCGATGGCGGAAATGGTCGCCAAAGCCGGCAAGCACGTTTACACCGAGAAACCTATCGCACAAACGCTGGAAGATGGCCTCAAGATTGAGGCGCTTGAAAAGCAATACGGCGTCACCGTCACCGTCGGCCACAGTGCGCGGCTGATGGCAGGCATACGTATCATCAAGGATTACATTGATCGTGGTGAATTGGGCCGCGTCGCTTTCATGGAAGCAAATTTTTCCAATGAACGCGCGCTGGAACTCACCCCGCAAACCTGGCGCTGGTACAAAGACCGCGCGCCCGGCGGCAATCTGTCGCAGTTGTGCATACACCTATTCGACGTGCTGCATTTGCTCGGCGGCCCGGTGACGGAAGTCTCGTCGATGGCGTCAAAGCTCTCGCCGGTGGGCGCGGAGGTGGATGACCAATCGATGACCACCATCCGTTTTGCCGACGGCAAACTTGGCTATGTGGGATCAAGCTGGACCTCGCCCGGCATTTTCAGCGTGCGCGTATTCGGGTCGAAGGGCTTGATGCACTACGAAATTGATTTTGGCACCTGGGACACGCCGCACCTGCTGCACAACGCGTCGGTGCTTTACATACAACGCGGCAAAGACGGCTGGGCCAAACGCGAAGAGATCAAAATTCCCGAGAGCGACATGTTCCGTGCCGAACTGGAAATGTTTGCCGATAGTTGCGTCAGCGGCAAGCCCGGCGAACTGACCGCGAACAACGGCAATGTTGCGGTTGCGATGATGTACGCCGCACTGCGCTCCATCGACAAAAATGGGCAAGCGGTGAAAGTGGTTGATATCGTGAACGAAACCCGCAAAAAAATTGGCAACTGAATTGGAGGCTGATATGTTACCCACCCGTTATTTCATCGATCTCACCCAGCCGGAAATCGCCGCACAGTTCAAAAAAAATCCGCTAGTGATTCTGCCAGCGGGCAGCGTCGAACAACACGGCCCGCATCTGCCGACCGGCACCGATATTTATTCGGCCAACGTCATCAGCCACGCCGTGGCCGAACGCATGGACGGCCTGGTACTGCCGGGCGGCCCGCTGGGTGTGACGCCGATGCACATGCCGTTTGAAGGCACCATCACCTTGTCACCGGAAACGTATCAGCGCGTTGTCGTTGAAACCTGCGAATCCACCGCCAAACACGGCGCGAAGTACTGCATGATCCTCAACTGGCACGAAGGCAATATTCCTTCACTGGCGATTGCGTCCGAAAAACTGCATCGCGATGTCGGCATGAGCGTGATCGTGGTGCAGGCGTGTTATGTCGCCGCCGAATTGTATGGTCACGACTGCGGCGGGCTGACACACGGCGGCGAAATCGAAGCACTGGCGGTGCTGGCGTATCAGCCCGACCTCGTGCATCTGGATCGCATCGATTATTCGTCCGACCATACGCAGGGCCGTAAGTGGGACCGGCTGCGCCGCACCCGCAGTTATCAGCCGGTGTTGCGCGACATCAAGACCATCGCGGAGACCGGCTGGTACGGCGCGCCCGAACACGCCACCGCCGCCAAGGGTTTGAAAATGCTGAACGACATTGCCGATGCTATCGCCAAAGAATGCAAAGAGATTTTCAGCATGCTCGACGAAGCGCAAGGCGGCACGGCGGAGATCAAACATCTGAAAATTGCGAGCTGATATGGCCCATGATGTGATTTGCCTGCGGCCCGAAGCGGATTTCCTGCGCATCGGCGTCACGCCGCCCGCGACGCTGAGCATCGCCTACCGCGCGCCCGCC
>JBEBHE010000195.1:0-8983 GCA_040081205.1 Burkholderiales bacterium
CGCGGCACGCATCTCGTCCTGTAGCGCCGTGGGCCACGCGTCGAACGTCGGCCGGTGCAGAAAAACAGGACGTGACAGGTAAAAATGGTTTGTTGCCGTATGAAAGCGGTGGAATTGGTGGACGCCGTAGGTGACCGTATTGAAGAACGGGTTCTCCTGGGCATCCAGCGTCCCGGCTTTAACTGCCGGCAACACCTCGGACAAATCCATGATCTTCGGTGTCGCGCCAATCAGTTCGAAGGTGCGCTCCTGCACCTTGCTGGGCAGCACACGAATCGTCATCCCCTTCATGTCGGCGGGAAGATAAACCGGTCTCAGGCGGTTCGAAACGTGGCGAAAGCCGTTCTCGAACCAGCCGAGAATCCGGTAATCCGTCTTGTCCTCAATGCGCTGTGCCAGCAGCGTGCCGAAGGATCCATCCATGGCTGCGCGGGCGGTCGCGCCATCGGAAAAAATAAATGGCAGATCGGCAACGCCCAGGTCCGGCACCCGATCGGTGAGGTAGCTGCTCGACTGGTACCCCAGCGTGAGCACGCCGTGTTCGACGAGCCACAGAATGTCTTCGCCCTTGTAGCCGAGATCGATAATGTTGTAGACGTATTTGACATCGACATCCGCCCCGAACTTCGTCTGTAGCCGGTCTCCGATCTGCTTCATCGCCAGACTGAAACTGGTGGTGGGCGGGCCGTAGCCACCCATGAGAATACGGTAGGGTATATTTTTCATCATGCCTCAGAGACTGCGTTCAATCATTTCGCGCAGTTCTGCGCTAACCATCGGCTCAAGCCCAAACCACAGCTTCCACGCCGGACGGCCCTGGTGCAGCAGCATGCCAAGTCCGTTCACGGTGCGGTTGCCGCGCTGCCGCGCTGCCGCGAGAAACGGCGTTTCGAGCGGAATGTATATGATGTCTGCAACCAATGCGGTTGCGGGCAATGCGTCGAGCCGTATGTCGAGCTCGGGTTGTCCGGTCATGCCAAGGCTGGTGGTGTTGACGGCCATCGCTGCGCCGTCGAGCGCGTCGTGACGCCGTTCCCACGGCAACGCTTGTAATGAACCACCGGGCCCGCCGAGTTCGCCGGCAAGTTCCTGTGCGCGGGTGAACGAGCGGTTAACGACGCGTACCTCTGTCGCGCCTTCCTGTATCAGGGCATAGCACACGGCTCGCGCACCGCCGCCCGCGCCGATCACGACAGCCGGCCCGGCGTCCGCACGCCAGCCCGGCTGCTCCTGCTTGAGGTTATGAATGAAACCAAAGCAGTCGTTATTGGTGCCGGCGAGCGAACCATCGGCTTGCACGGTGACACAACTGATCGCGCCAATCTTCTTCGCCACGTCGTCCACCTCGTCCACCATCGCCATCGCTCGCTGCTTGTGCGGGAGCGTCAGGTTACAGCCCGCGAAACCCAGCGGCTGCAGTGCCCTCAGCGCCGCAGCGAGTCCGTCGGGCCGGATAGCCAGCGGCACATACGTCCCGGCCAGCACATGCTGCCGGAACCAGTAGTTGTGCAGCATCGGTGAACGCGAATGCATGACAGGCCAGCCCATGACACCGGCGAGCAGAAAACGCGTAGAAGGTATTTCAGCCATCACCCCAGTCGCCGCTTATGCGCCAAGCTTGGCCTGAAAATGATCCCAGGTGCGCTTGAACAGGGTCTCGGTCCAGAGTTTCTCGCGGCAAACGGCAATTTCTTTTTCGCTGAAGGCATAAGGTTTGCCGATTTGCAGCGCCATGTATTGGCGGTAGGCGTTTTCTTCCATGTAATTGGCGAGCACAAAGGCCTCGACGATGCTTTTGCCTACGGTTACCGCACCGTGCGATTTCATCATTGCCGCCGGACGGTCGCCCAGGGTATCGGCCAGCCGCCCCGCCATCTCCGGGTTGTTAATCGAATTCGGCGAATCGAGCAGCGGCATCGGGTAAACCAGCGAACCCTGCGCGTACACCGGCTGGTAGGCGTGGCCTGTCATGGTGAGAAAAGTGGACCATTTCGGATGCGCATGCACCACCGCTTTGACATCCGGCCGCGCCTTGTAAATGCCGGCATGCAAATGAAACTCCAGCGGCGGCTTGCCGTTGCCTTCGATCACATTGCCTTCCAAGTCGATGGTGCAGATGTCCGCGACCGTGAGCTTGCTGCGCTGGCACGAGCCGATGTTGATGTACATCCGATCATCACCAACCCGGATGCTGGCATGGCCGTTATAGTCGATGATGTCGGACTGCTCCAGCATGCGAATGCAATCGACGAGTTGTTGTTTGAGTTGGAGGTCTGTCATGTCAATTTCCGTCGGACGCCTATCGTAATCTGTCGTAAGCTTTCGTAAATCATCGTAAGTCATTACCAACCCGCCTGCGCCCGCACCTGGCTGCGCCACAAATCCCACGCGCGCATGCCGGCCGTCTGATTGACTGCATCGGCAAGCCTTCCTTCTTCGCTGTCCAGCGCAGCGACCGGCGTGCCGCCGCCGAGCGCCAGCGTCCAGTGCTGCACACGAGCATTGACTTCGGTATACACCGCACGGAACACCGCCGTTTGCAGTGTCGGCCCGCACGCCACGCTGCCGTGCGCGCGCATCAGCGCGATATCTTTTTTGCCCATGACTTCAGCGAGCGCCACGCCCTTCGCGCCATTGCCAACCAGCATATCAGTGGCGCCGAATTTCTCGCGAATATCAAACACGGGTACGCCCGCCGCGAGAAAAGCCGCGTTATGAAACATCGCCTGCATCGGCACGTTGACCAGCCCGAACGGGATCACCGACGGCGAATGGCTATGCACCACAGACACAATATCCGGACGCGCTTTGTAGATTTCGCCGTGGATGAAGCGCTCCAGAAAACTGCCGCGCCCATTGGCATTGCACGGATTGCTGTCGAGATCGTATTCGATGATGTCAGCGGGCGTTACCAGCGCCGGCGCGATGGAACGCGCCATCAAGTATCGGTTGGGTGCCTGCGGATGGCGCAGCGAGACATGGCCGAAGCCGTCCATGACGCCTTGCGCAACGAGGATGCGGCCTGCGGCGGCGAGGTCGGCGAGTAACGCGGGATCGGCCGGCCCGCCGGATGCGGGAGTCATCGCATTCATCGCGCCGTTCCCCACGACGCGAAACCGCAACCGACGTAAACCTCGGGCAACGCGCTGTAGTGGATAAGTTCGAAATCCCGCGCGCCGGCGGCACTTGCCGCGCCGTGGGCGGCGAGCCAATTGCGCACTTCTGCTGTGCCGTTGCCTGCTGCTTCCATGCGCCGATCGAGAAAAGTAAACAGCGCCTCGCGATGACCGGATGCAAAATGTTGCAGACATTCCCGGTCAAATGCTTCATCTATGGCGCCCATCGTCGCTTCGCCTATCGAGTGGCTCAAGCCACCAGTAGCAAGTATCGCCACTCTTATGTGGCCCTCGAAGCTTGCAATTGCTTCCGCCAGTACCGCGCCCCATTCGAAACATCGGCGCACGTTGGGTAACGGCGGCTCCACCGTGTTAAGCACGATCGGCACAATCGCCGGCAGCGGCGCGACACCCGCCTTCCACAACGGTATGCAAAAACCGTGATCGAGCGCGAGCTTATATGACACCGACGGCTCAAAGCCTCGTGTAAATGCCTGTGTGACGATGTGTTGCGCCAGCGGCGCGTGCCCTGCCATTTTCCTATGCGGAAATGCGTTAAGCCACGGCTCCGGCGGACCATCGTGCGTTTCGCCCACACCCACGCAAATCGCCGGCAGGTTATCCATAAAAAAATTTACCCAGTGATCAGGCGAAATCACAATCAACACATCGGCGCGTGCGGCATTGATACGCCGGCCGAGTTCGTCGAAGCCTGTAGTAATCGCAGCTTTGCACGCTGCTGACAGCACATCCCAGTTACGCACGATCAGGGGACCGTGACTGGCCGCGTAGATGCCGACGAGTTCAGCCACGGTTGGCCTCGCCCGCCGTCTTGTTACCACTGGCGCGTATGCGCTTTAAAAACGTTTCTTCAGGCATGCCGCTCACCAGGAAATAAAATCGCAGCAGATAGGCATTCACCAAGGGCGCCATGGCCGCCACGTCGTCGTTTTCAATAGCCGCAAGCACTTCGGGCTTTAACGGGTAGCGCGCCAGTACCGCGTCGCGTCCGGCGCGATACTCCGCTGCCGCCGCTGGCGTCTGCAAATCAAAAAATAGCTTACTCAGCCAGTAATCGCGCATGGCTATTCGGCGGTAATCCCGGCGGCGCGAATCAACGTGCTCCACTTCCTGATTTCGGATTTCACGAACGCATCGGTTTCTGCTGGACTCATGCGCAGCACGCGCCCGCCGCCGCCTTCGAAGCGCTTCGCCACATCGGGAGCTTGGATTGCCTTAGCCATTTCGGACTGCAAGCGTTTCAGCACCGCCGGCGGTGTGCCTGTGCGCGCGAAAATGCCGAACCATGCTTCCATATCCATCTGCGCGACACCGGTTTCGTTAACTGTCGGCACGCTCGGCATGCCGGCGAAACGCTGGGCGCTTGACACCGCGAACGGTTTGACGCGGCCATCATCGACGTAAGGCTTCGCCGTGCCCGCATTATCAAAAAACAAATCGACGCGCCCGCTTTGCAAATCAAGGTGTGCGGCCTGCGCACCGCGGTACGGCACATGCACCATTTTCACACCAGTGATGTGCGCCAATGCGGCCGCCGCTATGTGCTGGCCAGTACCCACGCCGCCCGACGCGTACGTCAGCTTGCCGGGATTGGCTCGCGCAAAATCGATCAACTCACGCAGATTCTGCTGCGGTAAATCCTTGCGCGACACCAGCGAATAACTGTAACTCGCCACCATGCCCACCGGCACAAAGTCCACCAGCGGATCGTACGGCAGCTTCTTATAGAGGCCCACATTCGCTGCGATGTTACTCAAGCCACCGACCAGCAAGGTGTAGCCATCTGGCGTGGACTTGGCGGCAGCCTCAGTGCCCACCAGCGTGCCTGCACCGGTGCGGTTTTCGACCACCACCTGTTGATTGAGCTGCTCCGAGAGTTTTTGCGAAACCACCCTCGCGATCAGATCGAAGCCGCCGCCGGGCGGATTGGGCGCGATGATGCGCACGGGGCGGTACGGATATTCCTGAGCGAACCCGGATGTTGCGGCGAGCGTACACATCAAGGCAAGTAAAATTTTATGCATGCTGTCCTCCGATACACTAGCTTAACGCGCCCTTGGATTTTTCGCGAGCATTGACTACCATGCACGGTCTCGTTCTTACGCCATCAACCAAAGGATCCCCATGAGCACTCTGCACCCCATCGCGGCCGAACTGCCGCCGCACGGTTATATCATCACCAAACCGGTGCCCGGATCGGACATTCCTGCCGACTATACGTTTGTGCTGACACGCGACGAAATTTACGTGCCGATTGCCGTGCGTAAACCCAAAGGAACTGGTCCGTGGCCCGCAATCATCATGGGACGCGGCAACGGTCGCGGCGGCCTGCCGCTGGTCGAACAAAAAGTAGCGCTTTACAGCACCCTGCAGGACAAAATGATCACGCAGGGTTACGTTGTCGTTTACGTCAATTATCGCAACGAGATTCCCTATCACTACGAAACGCGTCAGGTTGCTCACAACGTCGCCGACGATATTGCTAACGAAGGCCGCACGCTGAAATCCACCGCGATTGTTGACCACGACGATTTGCAGACCGTCATCCAGTATGTTCGGTCATTGCCGTTCGTGAAGAATGGCAGCGTCGGATGTGTCGGCGTGAGCCACGGCGGCGAAACCATTTTGAAAGCGGCCGCCGAAATGGATTTCACCTGCGGCGTCGCCATCGAAGGCGCGTCCCATGAATTTCTGACGGTGGACACCGGCCCTGCGGCACCGCGCGTCGGCAGCGAAGTGCAGTACAACGATATCAACGTCGTGCGCAAAAATGCCAACAAGGCGCGCGCCATGGAACGCATCCGCCGCATCAACACGCCGATACTGCACATCGGCCGTGATCCCGATCATCTGCAAGGCATTTTCAAACTCGCGCACGAGTGGATGGTTGAGGCAGGCAAGGATTCCACCTGGGCGAGTTTCGATCACCCGGCGCACGGCTATCCGTTTATCGAGCGCAGCGCGGATGGTTCGTTTAGTCCGAATCCCGCGCAGCAGGCGGCGTTTGATTTGTTCATGCATTATTTCGATCAGCATTTGAAGTAGCAGTGAAATTTACTTAAGTATTTGTTTTTAAATAATAATTATAGAAAGTGTTTATCATGAAAATCGCCGTTATCCACGACTACGCCGACGCACTGCGCCACACGCAAGCGTTCCCAAAACTGAAGGGGCACGAGGTGTTGATTTACAACGACGCCTATACCGATGCCGCGCGCGTGGTCGAGCAGGTCAAAGGTTGCGACGCCTTACTGCTCACACAACAACGCGTCACCGTCACGCGCCAAATTCTTGAGCAGTTGCCGCAACTCAAATTCATCAGCCAGACCGGCCGCAATGTGAGCCATCTCGATGTCGCTGCATGCACCGATCTTGGCATTCTCGTTTCAGCAGGCGGCCATGATGGCGCGAGTCCTTACACCACCACCGGCGAACTGGCGTGGGCGCTGATACTCGCGGCGCAACGCCATTTGCCTTACGAAGTCGAGCGCTTCAAGCAGGGCCACTGGCATTCGACCATCGGCCGCCGGCTTTATGACAGCACGCTCGGCATCTACGCTTACGGCCACATCGGCAGCGGCGTCGCGCGCGTGGGCAAAGCCTTTGGCATGAACGTTGTGTGCTGGGGACGTGAAGGGTCGCTGGCCAAGGCCAAAGCCGACGGCTACGCCGTCGCTGCCAGCCGCGAAGCATTTTTCGAGCAATGCGACGTGATCAGCTTGCACATCAAATCGAACGACGCCACACGCGGCATCATCACCGCCGCCGATCTCGCACGCATGAAACCGACCGCGCTGCTGGTCAATACCAGCCGCGCACCGATCATTGCCGAAGGCGCGTTGGTCGAAGCCCTCAAGAAAGGCCGCCCTGGTTTTGCCGCCGTGGATGTATACGAAGAGGAACCCGTGGTCGGAGCGAACCACCCGCTGCTCAAACTGCCCAACGCGCTGTGTTCACCGCATCTGGGCTACAGCGAACACGGCAGCTACGAACACGTTTACGAGGGTGGCGTGGAACAGTTGCTGGCGTATGCGGCGGGAAAACCAATCAATGTGCTGAATCCGAACGTGGTGGCAAAGAAGTAGGCACATCATGCAGGGTGGGCACAAAGAACGTGCCCACCCTACAGGCGCTACTCACCGCGAATCCCGTTGTCCTGTATCACCTTGCTCCACTTCACCAGATCGGATTTGATCAGGGCAACAAATTCGTCGGTGCTGGTCGCAGCAGCATCGGCACCTTGCACCGCGAGTTGTTTCGCGGCTTCCGCAGTACCCAAAAAGCGCACGATCTCGGTATTGAGCCGCGCAACGATGGCGCCGGGCGTTCCGGCCGGCGCCAGCACGCCGAACCACGGATTCATTTCAAAGCCCGTCAATCCGGCTTCGTTGACGGTGGGAACAGTGCTTAGCAAATCCGAGCGCTTCAGGCTGCTGACACCCAACGCGCGCACTTTTCCCGCTTCAATGTGTGGCAGTAAGGGCGACACCGGCAGAAATGCAATGGATACCTGCCCCGCCACCAGATCCACCGCAGCCGGCGCACCCCCTTTGTACGGAATATGCACCATGTCGAGCTTGGCCAACGATATGAACAACGCGGCGGCGAGGTGCGGCGTGCTGCCAACACCGCTGGTCGCGTAATCGAGCGTGCCCGGACGCGCGCGCGCCAGCGCAACCAATTCCTTGACCGTGCGCACCGGCAATGACGGGTGAACCACCAACACATTCGGCACTCGCGCGGTCAGCGTAATCGGCGCAAAATCGCGCAACGCATCGTACGGCACCTTGCCGAGAAACGGCGCCAGTGTGAGCGTGCCCATGCCGCCATGCACCAGCGTGTAGCCGTCGGCGGGCGCCTTGGCGACGAGTTCGGTGCCGATATTGCCGCCGCGACCCGCACGGTTTTCAACTATCCACTGCTGACCGAGTGCCTGCGTCATTTTTTGCGCGAGGATGCGCGCGATAAGATCGTTCGGGCCGCCGGGTGGATACGGCGCCACCAGCCGTACTGTTTTCGCCGGATAGCCTTGAGCAACGCTTGCGCTGGATGACAGCCCTGCCAGCACGGACGATAGCGTCGCGATCAGTATGCAACACCAACGTGCCGTACCTTCAGAGCGCATGAACCCAATCCCAGCGCTTGCCCGCGCGTTCGACGATCGGCTCGATATCGTCCGCCAGCACATACCGCGCTGCGACGAGTTTCTCCGCAGCCGCGCGCACCGCATCCAGATACGCCTTGCGTGACGCGTAACGCTCCGCAATCGACAAGCGCGGATCGCCGCTTTTCTCGCGCTCGGTGCGCGTGCGCGCAAACGGCAGCGTCGAACCCATCATCTGCATCAGATCGCCGGGCGCGCCCTGATCGGGGTGGCGCGGATTCCAGCCGGTAACCGTTGCCAGCGGCGCAGTAAGGTCGGGCAAACGGATACCTGCAGCCTCGTTGCCGTCGGCGTCTATCGCACAGACGTATGATGGATATGTCGCACCCGTTTTAGGCGGATAGGCGGCAATGCCGCACTCAATGTCAGGCCCGAAATCCAGCGCCGCGGGCCGCACCACGCGGTCGGGGAACCTCACGCCCGGCACTTTACGGAAAAACGTACCGAGCGACTCGGCTGCCACCGCCGTGCCATCCGCAAGACGTGGAAACACACTCGGTGGCGGCTCGACACCCGCACTCACCCAGCGATCCAGATTCACCAGCGCGGCACGCAATAACGGCGCGTAATCCGTGATGTTAAAAAGGTTCGCGCCGCGTCCACCGGTGTTGGCATCCGCCGGCAGCGGCGGTATTGCGCCCGGCGTGTGCTGCGTACCGGCAAACAAATAGGTGCGCACGAA
>JBEBHE010000480.1:0-2344 GCA_040081205.1 Burkholderiales bacterium
AGCAAGTTGGTTGATGCCTGATCGGGAAAGGTTGTGACGCAGTTCATTTGTTGCCGGCGTGAGCCGTGTTCAGCGCTTCGGGATAATGGGTAGCAACACAAACGCTTTTCGCCCCTTGCCAAAGTGCAGTGTCGTCTTCCCGCCAAAAACTGCCGCCGGCCGGTCCCGTGGATCGTTGTGCAGAAACGGCCCGCAGCCGCGCAATTCATTCTTGAAGTTCGATAGCCGTGCGCCGGTGGATTTGGCGAATTCGTAGTCGCGTCCGCGCACGGTGAGGGCGATGCGGTGCCCGGCAGGTACTGCAATGCTCGTTGGCCACAGTTCGATATCAAGTTGCACGATCTCATCAGGCTGTAGCGGTTGTGCTTCATCGTGCGTGTGATACGGGCGATGCGGCAGCGACAGCGCGGCATCGAGCTTGCGGTGCGAAGCGCGCAGCCAGCCTTGTGCAATCGGGGTGTGGGGATCGATGGCGCCCATGAAAGTGACTTCGCGCAGATCGGGTGTGTAAACGCGAAAGATCAAAAAGAAATCTGCATCGCGCGTCGATGACGATGCAAACAATCGTGCGGCTATCGGGCCGGTGATTTCGGTTTCGGTTTTAAGCGGCGCCGACAGGAACGTTACGCCTTCGCCCATCGCATCGTAGGAAATCGTTGTTTCAGCGGAAGCGGCGTCGCGTTGCAGGCTGTGATCCGCCGGATGCAAATAAAATGTTGTCCATTGCGTGCGTGCGACCGGCCATTCGTTTTCGTGCCGCTCGGCGAAGCGGTCGATGTGACGTACCTGTAGCTGCACCTTGGGCTGTCGATCCCAGCCGTTCTTTTCGCCTTTGAGATAAAAATCGAAAAAGCGCTTCTGCAATTCGCGTCCGTAGTCGGTGTAGAAGTGCGTCCAGTGTTCAATGCCGTGTGCTTCCAGCCATTTGTCCTTCGATGCGGCACGCACAAAACCTTCGAAGTTGCCGCGCGGATGCAGGCCTTGCCCGCCCCAGTTTGCCGCCGACAATAACGGCACAGTGATGTTTCCCCACACCGGCGAGCGCGCGCGGTGGTAGTCATCGTCGAGTGGATGCGCCAGCACTTCTTCGCCGAATTCGCATCGTTGCGATTGAAGTTCGTCATCCGATAACGTTTCGTCACCGCACACCAGCATGCCGTTGGCGCGGCTGCGCGGCCCGCGCTCGCCGAGGCCGTATTGCACGGTCTTCACCTGCATGTCGTACCAGTTGCCCCAGAAGGTTGAGAGGATGCCGCCATGATGGGTCATATCGCGATACCAATCCGCCGCGCCTTCCCACACGCACAGGGCGGCGAGGTGCGGTGGTTTCAACGACGCCACCTGCCACTGGTTGATACCATAGTACGAGATGCCGTTAAGGCCGACTTTGCCGCTGGACCACGGCTGCACCCCCGCCCATTCGATGCACTGATAAAAATCTTTTGTTTCTCGTGGTGAAAACGGATCGATGAATCCCGGCGAGCGGCCTGCACCGCGCGAATCCACGCGCACGCACACATAGCCGTGCGGCACCCACTTTTCCGGATCGACGACTTCCCAGCTTTGATACAGGTTGCTGGAGCCGTGAGCGACATCGGGATGCTCGTCCACCATGCGATTCCATGCGCTGGGATAACCCTCCTGAAATGCGAGACCTTTGGCGTAAGGGCCGTGACTCAGCAGCACCGGAAAGCGCTCGTTGCCGATCGGCCGAAATACGTCGGCGCGCAGCACCAGGCCATCGTCCATGGTGATCGGGATATCCCAATCGATGTGCATCGCGCACGGGTTGGCGGGGCATGCGCCGGCAGGGGGATTCATACGCAATCATTTTAGGAGAGGCACCGCATTGTAGCGGCGAATAAAGTCGGTTGCGACCAACTTCAGGATCGTCTACGATCAGAAGGATAGTCAGCGCCCTTAGCAGCTCATCATGTTGCCCACCTACGAAATCTATTGTGTCAAATATGCCGAGCGTCCGGGCCGGCGGCCGGCACATTTTGTCGGTGGTGATCCGCATGATGCGCCGATGCCGATGGATTACTTCGTCTGGCTGGTGCGCAATAACGAGCGCACGGTATTGGTGGATACCGGCTTCGATGCTGCCATGGCGATCAACGGGCGCGTGTTGTTGCGCAAACCCGTGGAAGGGCTGGCTCTCATCGGAGCGAAGGGCGAAGACATTCGCGACGTGATCATCACGCATCTGCACAATGACCACGTCGGCACATTTAACGATTTCCCCAATGCGCGCTTTCACTTGCAGGACAAGGAAATGGCGTACGTGACGGGCCGTCACATGCGCCACCATATTTTTCGCCGGCCGTATGAGCTGGATCATGTG
>JBEBHE010000196.1:0-8926 GCA_040081205.1 Burkholderiales bacterium
GATTCGACGGTACGGTTTTTGACGTGCGTACCGAGTATGGCTTTTGCGTGTGTGGCGACTTCATTGGCAGTGGCGGCTTTTTTGATGATGCCAGCCTTGCCGCGTCCGCCCGCGGTGATCTGGCCTTTGACGATCCAGGGGCCTGCGGGCAGCGCTGACGTATTCAACTGCGCAATAGTTTCAAGCAGCGTCCCAGCGGGCACCGGCACGTCGTAACGTGCCAGCAGTTCTTTTGCGTCGTTCTCTAGTAAGTACATGTTTTTATTATCTATTTTGTTATTGGCTAAAGGGGCTTCCGACGATGAATAAACGCTTCCATCATGCGAGTGGGTTCATCCGTACGGCGTGCTTCGACGCAAGCGCGGATGCCGGCGTGTATGCCATCGTCGATGGACAGGGTTTCCCAATCGCGAATCAAGGTTTTTTGTAATCGCATTACGCGTTTACCGCCAAGCAGAATGGAAGCGATCCATTTTTCAACGGCGGCATCGAGTTCGGCAGCAGACACCCGCTTTTGCAAAAAGCCGATGCGATACGCCTCGTGCGCGTCGATGATGTCGCCGGTGTAAATCAATTCAGAGGCCTTGCCCCAGCCGATCAGCCGAGGCAGCAGCACCGCTTCCATGCCTGAAGGGATGCCCACGCGCACTTCCGGCATGCCGAATTTGGCGCTATCAACGCCGACACGCAGGTCGCAGGCGGCGGCGAGTTCCATGCCGAAGCCGAGGCAGTAGCCGTTGATGCGCGCAATCACCGGCACCGGAAATGCGCGTATCGATTCGTTCGCCACGTGCGTGAGTGTGTGTTCGACCTCGGCCTCTTCAGGCGAGAGGTCTTTCATTTCGTGAATGTCGGCGCCCGCGATGAACGATTTATCACCTGCGCCGGTGATGACGGCGGCACGCAGCTTGTCGTCTTGCGCGAGCTGGTCAAAAGCGGCGGCTATTGCGCGCTTGCCCGCCATGCCCAATGCGTTGCGACGCGTGGGGTTGTTGACAGTGAGATACGCGATGTGTCCCGCATCGCCACGGCTGTCGATGCGGGTGAGTATCAGATCGCTCATGCGGTGGGGACGAGAGGCCGCTGCATTTTGACGGCTTGTTCGTGCGTGACGCCGGGCGCAACCAGTTGATAGAGCGCACGGCGTGTATTGCTGAACAGCGAACGCATTTTCTCCGTCCATGGTGTTTTGCGCGCGGCGAGCGCGGCAGGGCTTTCCCACACATCGGGGCCGCTGAGTTCGTAGGCCGTCAGGTATTTCGGGCCGGCGTTGCCCGAGGTGCAGGCCACCGACATGTAACGCCGTGCGCGCAGCACCCCGGGAATATTGACACAGCGCGGCAGATGTTCCTTGTCGTACCATTCGTTGTATTCATCAACGATGTGATCGGGAATGTCGGTATGCACGATATACATCCACGGCGCATCGGGCGCGGGCATGCTGCCCACTTCACACATCAATTTGAAATTCAGGCGCTCTCGGTTGTTGCCGTAGAGTTTACGCAGCCGCAGTGACCACGGCGTCGGATCGGTGACGATGCTTTGAAAATGCGCGCCGGCTTCGACGTTTTCATCGGCGGTTTCGTACCACGCGAGATAACGGATATCAGCACTCTCGCAAAAATAACGGCGCGTGCGCACAAAGCCGGGCAGGGCAGTGACTTGCGGCACGTGTTCGAGGTCGTACCAGGCGTTGAATTCTTCGTCGTATTCCAACGCCGTGGGATGCAGCCTTACCGTGATTAAGCCGTTTGCTTGCGTCATGGGAATTTAAATAATCTTTTTAAAAACAAATACTTATAATAGTCACGCCGGAACATCCAATTCCACCAGCGGCCCATATTGCTGTCCACCGAAAACATCGGTATCCATGATGTCGCCGGAAATCACCGGACGCGGAATGGTGATCTTGATGGCGTTGGCAGCATCGTAGTTGATGATGGATACCAACTCGGGTTTCAATCGATACGTCTTGCCGAACCAATCGCTGTTGATGAGTTTTGCATCGCGCACTTTTTCGTAACCCGCGCGATCCTTGAAGATCACGTCGAAGGTCAGTTCGAACGGGCCGGCGTTTTTGCTGCGGATGAGCTTGGTGATTTGCCAGAGTTTCATTGCTGTTATCTCACACTCAGTTATGTATTTTCGTAGTCGATCTTGAACATTTCCAGCGGCGATGCAGGCTCGACCACGTGATTCATGTTGAATCGATAACATGGCCCGCGATCTATTTCTGCAGGCGAGTAGCAGAATGCGATGCCGGTGATGAGGCCGGTCCATTCCGGCACCGGGTAATGCACGGCGATGTGTCCGACAGAGCGCGCGAGGCTGGTGGCAAGCTTTTGCGAATCGGCGGTGATCTGGAACAGCAGCCCCAACTCGTGTCCGATGGTGGTTTCCGGCTCAAGCGGGCCCATGGCTGCGTTTTTGCCGAACACGCGCACATCCAGTCGGTACTGGCTTTCAATGGCGGCGCCCATCACCGCGGTGATGCGATCCTTGGCCGCTTTGATCAGGCCTTCCATCCAGGAATCGAATTGCCGCAGAATGATGGGATCGCGCACGCTGCCGATAATCAGGCTCTGGTAGCCCGCGAGTTCGGCGCCTTCGAGCTTGATGGTGTAACGCTCCGCGGGTTTGAAGGTGCTGCCGGAAACGCGCACCGCACGGTCGGAGATCGCTTCGTATTTGGCGTTGAACATATTGCACACACCCGACGGTTCAACCAATTCATAGGGCGTGGAATTTTCATACAGGTTGTGCGAGGCGACACTGGCTGGGTCGCAGCGGTAATCCGGGTTCGGCGGCTCGATAATGAAATGGTCGTCGCTGACCGTGGCGAACATGCAGTCCGGATATTTGCGCATCACCACGCACGCCGCGCCGCACTCGAGAATTTTCGCGGCATGCCACACCGTTGCCGGGTTGATGCCTTTCATCACTGGCATCGCCGAAAAAATAGAAGTGTCGCTGGAACGCCCAGCAATGATCACGTCGGCGCCTTTATCCAATGCTTCGATATAAGGCTCGATGCCGCACATGCCGACGATATGCGCGCTGCGGTCGATGACGGCTTCGTCCAGATGCGGCGCGTTGGCGAGCGGGCGAATTTTTCCGTCACGCAGCTTTTGTTTGAGATAACCCTTATCCTGCTCGCTGTGTATGGCCGCGAGTTTGAAGTTGAGTTTTTCTTCGCGCGCGATGTCGCGTGTGATGCTGCACAAGCGCTCAAGCTGTGCATCCGTACCCGCAGTGCAGGCGCTGCCCACGATCACCGGAATTTTCGCGGCACGCGCGGCAAGAATCATCAATCGCAAGTCACGTTTGTACGCAGCATCGGAAAACTGCGTCTCCTCCGAGCCGAGATGATGCGGGCCGGGATCGGTGGAGCCGCTGTCGGCGCCGATGAAATCGGGCTTCAGCGCCATCGCGCGCTTCAAGGTTTCTTCCTTGAAGCCGGAACCCAGCATGCCGGTGGCGGAGAGGATGTTGATAGATTTCATATGGATTTCTTTTTCAAACCACTGCCGGGCCGCGCACCGTAGTGCGATACAGCAGACGCGGCAGCGGGTCGTAGTCAAAGGTCGCCTTGTGCTGCACGGCGATGTTGTCCCACATCAGCAGGTCTCCCACGCGCCAATGGTGGCCATATATAAATTCCGGTTGCGTGATGTGCGCATACAATTCGGCCAGCAGCGCATCGCTTTCCGCGCGCGGCATGCCGGTGAGATGCGAGGTGTGGCCTTCGTTGATGAACAGGCCTTTGCGTTTGGTCACTGGATGCTCGCGCACCACATCCATTTCGGTATCGGGCACGCTGGCGAGTTGTTCGGGCGTGGGCGCGTGTTCCTGCACAGTACGGATGCCGCGGCGTTCGTCTTCCTGCTGCGCGGCGTAATTTTTGAGGCGGTACTCGCGGTAGCTATGGACGTTTCGCATGTTCGCAAGGCGCTGTTTCATGGCTTCCGGCAATGCGCTGTAGGCTGCTGTGGTGCTGGCAAAGTAAGTGTTGCCGAGCGCCACGCCATCTTTCACCGGCACTTCCACTGAATACAGGGCGGAGAGCATGCTGGGCTCGCGCTTGTAAGACAGATCGCTGTGCCAGAAGCGCCCGGCGTCCTGTGCGCCGATGGCGTTGCCGTGTTCATCCACTTTGTTCGACAGCACAAAAATTTCATCGTGCGCCGCGAGCCGGCTTTCCTTGCGCACATGCGCTTCGAGGATGCCGAAGCGGCGGGTGAATGCTATTTGCTGCGCGGGCGTGATGTTCTGATTGCGAAAAACAACCACTTCGTTGTCGAAAAACGCATTGGCGATGCGGGCGAAAGCATCGTCGTCCAATGGCTGCGAAAGATCGACGCCCGCTATTTCGGCGCCAAGGTGCTTGCCGATACGGGTTATGGTAATCATGGGGATGCCTCGGAGTGAGCTGAATGCTGGAGGGCGAATCGTAGCGAATTTCCGCCCTGCCGGAAATAGCGCAGCATGTGGAAAGCGCGGGGCACTGCGGGCAGAGTAGAATAGCGCTTTACCGTCAATTTGCAGCAATCTGGAACAAACTGTAATCAAGGGAGAGCATTATGAAGCTGTATGGATCGCCAACATCACCGTACGTTCGCAAGGCGCGCGTGCTGATCGAAGAAAAAAGCCTGCCGGTGGAATTCGTGATCGAGGATCCGTGGGCTGAAGGTAGTCCGATTATCGAAAAAAACCCGCTCTCCAAGATTCCGGTACTGGAGATCGCGCCCAACGATTTTATTTTTGAATCGGTGCTGGTGGTGCATTTCCTGGATCATGTCGATGGCCGTTCGTTCACGCCGCGCGATCCGGTGGGTTATTGGGAAGCGCAACGCTGGCAGGCACTCGGCAACGGCATTATTGATGCAGCGATTCAACGCATTTTTGAAACACGCCGCCCACCAGAACATCAGTTGCGCGACAAAATGGCGCGTGAAGAAGGCCGCGTTCAGCGCGGGATCGCGTTAGCCGAAAACAATTTCAAAGGCGGCGAGTTTTTGGTTGGCACACGTTTCAGCCTTGCCGACCTGATCCTGGGCGTGGCGCTGCAGTATGTGGATTTCCGTTATCCGCATGATTGGCGCGCGACTTCGCCGAAGCTCAAGGCGTGGCACGCCGGTATTGCCGCGCGTCCCGCATTCGTCAAAACGCAACCACCGGATTTCACGCCGCCGCAGTAATGCCCCGAGGGTAGCGCGACCCCAGCCATGATTCCCCGCAAGCGCATCGATATCGGATGGGCTGATCTGGCCAGTGGAATAGCGGCTTGTGCTATTCCCGGTGATGCGGCGCGCGCCGCCGCCCGGGTTGAATCCGCATGGCACACCGCGCGCGGTAACGTGGCGTGCCTGTCGGTGCGCAGCGGATTCGATGCCTTGTTGGATGCGCTGCAATTGCCGGCCGGCAGCGAAGTGCTGGTATCGGCAATTACCATCAGCGACATGTCGCGCATTATCGAGGCGCACGGTCTGGTGGCTGTGCCGGTCGATATCGATGCGCAAACCCTTGCCGTCTCGCGCGTGTCACTGACGAGTGCGCTTTCGCCGCAGTCGCGCGTGGTACTCATCGCGCATCTTTTCGGCAGCCGCATGCCGATGCGGGAGATAGTCGACTTCTGCTATAAAAACAAACTCTTGCTGATTGAAGATTGCGCGCAGGCGTACACCGGCGACGGCTGGCGCGGCGATGTGGCAAGCGACGTGTGCCTGTTCAGTTTTGGCCCGATCAAGACCGCCACGGCGCTGGGCGGCGCGGTGATGACCTTTCGCGATACCGCATTGCGGGATCGGGTGCGCGAGCGGATGTCGGCGTGGCCGTTGCAGGCGCGCACGGCGTATTTCGCGCGACTGCTGAAATACGCGGTGTTTGGTTTGCTGGGTTATCGCGCCTGCTACACGCTGTTCGCGAAAGCCCTGGCGTTGTGCCGCGTGGATCGCGAGCGCGTACTGGCGGCATCGGTGCGCGGTTTCGCGGGCGGCGCGCTCTTCGCGAATATCCGCCGCCGGCCTTCCGCGCCGTTGCTGGCATTACTGTGCCGCCGTATCCGGCAGGGAGCGCAACCTTCGGTAGCGCGCCGTAGCGCGCGTGCGCGGCAGTTGGCTGCGCAATTGGCCGATAGTCTGCCCGCCGTGGAACGGCCCGGCGCGGCGGCGTCCTGGCATTCGCATTGGGTGTTTCCGATAGTGCATCCGCGCGCGGATGCGCTGATTGCGCATTTGCAGTCGCGAGGGTTCGACGCCACGCGCGGCACGTCCAGCATGACCGTGGTTACGGGCACGCAGGCTGATGGGCGCGCGGCAAAGGCGGAACAGGTTTTTGCGAATCAGTGTTATCTGCCGGCACATGAAGGCATGAGCGCGCGCGACATCGAGCGCCTCGCGACGGCACTGCGGGAGTTCGAAGCGGGCGAGATGGCCGGTGACTGGCGCGCGGCGTGAAAGGGCGCGCGCTCTAAAAATGCCGGGACGCTGTGACCGGTTTTAATGCCGGATCGAGCTTGAGTTCCAGCAGCACATTTTGTTTGAGCGTTGTGCCGAATTGGCTCAACGCCGCATCCAGTTGCGATTCGGTCGAGGCTTCGAGATAACGCCAGTCATACAATTTTGCCAGGCCGCTGAAATCAAGCACCGGCGGTTCAATCGTGAATGAGGTGAGCGGCCCGCCCGCGAGACGCGTCGCTGCTTCATTCAGCGTGGCGTAACGGCGGTTGGCGAGAATCACCAGCAGGATTTTCGTGCCGTGATGTCCAGCCGTCCATAACGCTTCGGAGGCATAGAGCGCGGAACCGTCGCCGATGACCGCCACGATTTGGCGCTTGTTTTGTGCAATGGCCGCCCCCACGGATGCCGCGAGTCCCCAGCCGATGCCGCCGCTGCCGTTGATCAGGTATTCACCGGCTTTCAACTGCATCCATTGGCGCACATCGGAGGTTGAAAGGCCGGATTCATCAACCCAAATCGCGTGGCTGAATTTTTTTAGCAAGGCGTGAATGGCAAGCGTGGGGTGCAGCACGCGGGCGTTACGCGAGGGCAAGCCGAGTGCGGCACGGGCAGGCTTGGCCTTATTTTTCTGTTTGCTGATCCCTGTCGTAATGGCATGCAGCGACGATTTCAGATCGGTAACCATTGCCAGCGCATATTCGCCGTCCGGCGCCATCGCCGATGCATCATGGCCGAGCCATGCTTTGCGTTGCGGCAGTTGCGCTTCGCTGTAGAGCGTGTTGCGTAGTCCGCGCCCGCCAACAAACAGCAGGGCGTCATGAACTGCGAGTCGGTCGGCAACCTGTTTGAGACTGGGCGGCAGATAGCCGGCATAACTTGCCGAAGCGGCGGCGATTGGCAGCACACCGGTGTAGGGCGCGGCATAAACGGGTGAGCCAAGCGCAGCGGCGAGTTTTTCGAGTTCGGCGCTGGCGTCGTTCCAATGCACGTCTTCGGCGGCGATGATGGCGGGCTTTTTTGCACCCGTGAGAAATTTTGCGTAAGCGGCGGCCTGTTGTTTGTCTAACGATGCGAGTGCGACAGGGGTGCTGGCAGCGGGTTGCGCGGCGATATCGGTTTCCAGCAGATCGGGTGGACAAATCAATGCCACTGGACCGTAGGGTGGCGTTAACGCCGTGCGCAGCGCGCGGCGAATATTCGCCGCAGCATCAAAGGTCGTGTTCAGGGTGAACACCGCTTTGCATACCGCGCCCGCCATTTTCTCCACCGGTCCCCACAAAATGGGATTCGTGTGCAGAAAGCGCCGGTCCTGTCCGCCCACCAGCACCAGCAGCGGTGTGCCCGCGATGCCCGCCGTATAGAGCGTGCCCATGCCGTTGCCGAGGCCCGGGGCCACGTGCAGATTGACCACGCCCAACGAGCGCGTGGCGCGCGCGTAACCGTCGGCCATCGGCACGGCAGAAACCTCTGACAACGCAACGATGTATTTGAGTTTCTTGCGCTGCTCGCAGGCTTTGACCAGCGGCAACTCGGTGGTGCCGGGATTGCCGAAGATGTGCGATACGCCGGCAAGTTCGAGGGTGCGCAGCAGGAATTCCGAGATTTTCATTTAACGGCAAATAATGGATGGGGTCACAGTTGAGTGCAATCATACCGCATCGAAACCGATGTTCCGGTGCGCGCGCGGCGCGCGGTTATACTCCTGCATGGCCGCAGTGATCAGGTGCTGGGCGGGCATGGCGCGTCGTTTTATTCCGGGGGCTTGTCATGAACAAATGGATAATGTTTTTGTGCGTATTGCATTTTGATGTGGCGCATGCGGCTGCTCAAACGCCGCCGCAGGACTTGGGCGTGGGTTGGGAGTATTTCAAGAAGGCGCAATTCACAGAGGCATTCGCACCCCTGAAGGAGAAGGCCGAGCAGGGGCTTCCTGAAGCGCAGTACGCAGTGGGTTGGATGTATCAGTTAGGCAAGGGCGTGGCGATGGATAAGCAGGCTGCCATCGGCTGGTATCAAAAAGCCGCGGACAAGGGGCATCTCAGTTCACAGAATAATTTGTGCGCCGCCTATCTGGATCGCATGAATTTTACTGATGCGCTGCCGTGGTGCGAAAAGGCCGCCGGCCAGCAACACCCGCGCGCACAATTCCTGCTCGCCATGATGCATTACAACGGACAGGGCACCGCCAAGGATGCCGCTGAAAGCGCGGGCTGGCTGACCAAGTCAGCTGATCAGGGCTATGCCGCTTCCGAATACAAACTGGGTCTGTATTACAGCAACGGCATCGGCGTGAAGCGCGATCTCGCTGAGGCGAAGAAATATCTGGAGCGCGCGGCTGCCAAAAAATACAGAAATGCCGCGGAGCATTTGCAGTGTTTGAATCAGGCCAAGGCTGGGGCGTGTGACGCCCTGCCGGTGTATTGAGTGTGGTCTTGATCTAATCTTAAAATATATTTCTAAAACAATAA
>JBEBHE010000197.1:0-8920 GCA_040081205.1 Burkholderiales bacterium
GCCAATGACCCGACGCATGTTACGGCGTATTCTCAATGCCCAACACCCTCATGGGGTGTATTGTAAGTATTTGTTTTTATTGATAAATTTATCACCGCTTCTAGCAGAGGATTGTTTGAATTGATATCGATAAGATCGGCAGGAATGCTGCTGGGCGGCACACTTTTAATGGGGTGTATCGCACTGGCGGTTGCGTCATTCAGCATGTATCCGGGTTCATGGCCCGTGCTTGCGGCATTTCATGTCTGCTTTCTTCTGCTGATCGGCTTGGTTTTCCCGCGCCCCCGGCTCTACGTTTACACGTTTTTTGCAGGATTTCTTTTCCTGGGCTTCTGGCCCAAAGTCGTTGCGCATACGGTTTGGGCCGTTGCTTTCGTCGAGCCTGTTGGGGATTTCACGGGTACAGCGATCGAGTGGGATAGCGCGCTGCTTGCAGCTACTGCGGGTGCGGCGGGGATCATTTCCGTTCGCTTCGGTTACTTGCTATTGAATCGCGGTCGCGGCAGAGGGAAGTCGGCTTTGTCGGAGAATAGCGCCGTGCCCTGGTGGTTCATTAAGTGGCGCAAGGCAATTTGGATTTTTACGATAGCACTTGTCTTGGGGCTGCAATTCCTCAACGCGAGCTTGGCTTTTTTTCAGGTCGGTGTAAATCCAATTGTAATTTTTCCCATGCACATGAACGTGCCAATCGCATGGCTCATCAACATCGGGTTTGCGATCTGGATTGCCACTCTGGTCCACTGGGATTTCAAGTTAAATGAGGGAACGCTGGCGCAAAATCTTATTGCGCCTATTGTTGAGGCATTCCTTACATCGGTATCGTCACTTAGTCGCCTCGCTTTCCTGCTGCATGCCGGTCCTTACCTGCTGACACTTGCAGAGCGCTGGAACGATTTTCGGAATGCCCTGGGCGGTGGGAAAATTCGCCGACTGTCTTTTGCTTTCGTAACCCTGTTTTGCGTCGGGATTCTTACTGTATTCCTGTTTCGCGTCCTGTATTTTCACGATTACGAAAAGTATGTGCTCAAACCCGATGAAACCACGAGTAGCACGCTGACAGCAATGACATTCCCCCGCTATCTCAGGGAGGTGCTGGTCCGCCAAATACCGACCCTTTTTATTCAGCGCTGGATCGGACTGGAAGGCGTACTCACAGCCAGCAAAGCCGCCAACAGGGGAAATGATCTGCTATTAGCCGTGCTTATTGAAGATCCGCGCAAAGGCGGAAAATCGCTTTATCAGCAACACGCAAAACCAGATTACCTAACTTCTACCCCGGACAAGTTTACGTTTCTTACCAATGCCGGAGTGATTGCGATACTTCTATTCTCCGGTTCCACATTCGTTGTGGCGATTGGTATGGCAATTCTCACACTCGTCCTCATCAGCACAGAAATAACCGCACATGCACTTACAAGGAACCCCTTCCTGCTTGCAATAATTGGCGCGGGATTAGCGAATGTTGCCGTCCAAACTACATTTCCTTATCTTTCGCTATTGTATTTACTGCAAATATGGGTTGCCATTTTATTCTTGTGGCTGATACAGCATGTGCCAGTCATCCCCGACTCCAGACCTTCAATAACCAAATGACCGTATTACGTCTTCGTGATCTATATCTGGATTTGCCTGGGTGGCATGCCACCACCGCCACGTATCTTACCTATCAAAATTGAAAATCTTTATGCCCCTCCAAGCGCGGCTACAACAATTAGCCGACGCGATTCCCGCGCCGTCTGCCGACACGCAAATAAACGCGCTTAGCGTCTTGTGCTGGGGCGTTGCCGCAATGGCATTCGTGTCGTTGAACCCTTACTTCATGTGGGGCTACCAAAAAACATATTACGCAGTTGCCTCGCTCCTGTTGATTGTTTCCTTTTCATTTTGCTGGCGTCTACTTTCGTTCTCCAATCAACGAATCGTTTTGATGTTGGGGTTTTCGCTGTTTCTTGCCTACCTTAGTTTCTTGCCCAAGATAGAGGGAGGGGTTACGCGCTGGTTCCTGCTAATTCCGCTTACCGTAGTATTGCTTGCGTTGCGTCGCGAAACGCTTACAAAAGCATTTGGAATTTTTTACTGGATATTCGCTATTTCACTCATCCCCGGAATGATTCTTTGGATTTGGGTTGCCGCAGGACTTCCCGTCGAATTCACATGGATGACGCCGCCAAGCGATATCATACAGCGAGGTGTTATTGACTACTTTGCAGTACCCGGAGCCATTGTTCTACCGTCCAACGCGAAGCTTTTGCCAAACGGCGGCACGCTTTTCAGGCTTTGCGGGATTTACGATGAACCGGGCACTGTAGGCACGATCGCGGCACTCTTTCTGGCGGCAACACGATATCGACTACGAGATATCCGCGGAACCATCACGTTCGTCGCGGGATTAATGTCATTCTCGGTAGCGTTTGCGATTCTTACCACTATAGGATTGATCGCTATCGCTATCCTCCAAAGTAGGGCAAGGCTAATTGCCGCCGCCGCAATCAGCGCCGTCTTCGGCTCAACCATTCTGGGCTGGATACCCGATGACACTACAGCCGGAGGACCAACACCTCGCATCTCCGTCAGCGGAGAATCATCGGTAGACTTGGCAAAGTACGGCCTTGACCAAGGGACGCGCCTGCGGTTTTCGTCGGTATTTGATAACCGGGCGCACCCGAAGATGCGCAGCCTGCTTGACGAGTATGTGCAGTCCTCATTTTCAACACTGCTGTTTGGTATTGCCAGCAATGCTAGCAACGTGCGAAGTGCAGGTAGCTCGGTATGGTATATGGTACTTACAAACTACGGGCTTGTCGGTTTTGTTTGGCTATTTATATTATTTTTCCTGCCACTACTGACCATGTGGCGCACCAAATCAATGGCCATATCGACTGCCATTTTCTGCATGATTTTCCTGCTGAGTTTTTACCAACGCCCTATCATATGGATGCCCGCACAACTTTTATTGTATTTTGCGGGGATTTGGTGCGTCACTAAAACTCAAAGACCTGAGGGATGATCATGTCGCCCTACAGTCTGCCTATACTCCCCAAGTGCCGCACCTGCCGGCCCACCGCTTGTTTATGAGCAAGTTCATTGTCCGTGTATTGCGCTTTAAATACGTTGACCAACTCGCCCTCGTTGTACTGATCGGCGTCTCGACCTATCTGCTGATCGGCGATTTCGGCGTGCGGCTTGCGAATACCAGCACCGATGATGGGCTGGTTTCTTATGCCTATTTTTTCAAGTTTCCTGAACGCTTTGCTCAGGACGCGCACATGCTCAATTGGGGGCCGGTGGGGCTTACGTCCATGCTCAATTGGCTGCCCGCGGTGCTGTTCAAATATGCCGGCGTTCCCCCTGAAATCGTCTACGGGTTGTTTACCTTTCTACAGAACATTCTGCTCGCCCTGGCGGTATACCGCCTGACGATGGTAATGACGCAAAGCCGCGAATCCGCCTGGATCGCCGCAATATTCACACTCACCTTCCGGCCGCATTGGTGGAACATGGGGCTCTTTGCCGATCTCGACTGGATGCCGTATAGCGCCTGGTCGGCGTTGCCGTTTCTCGTTTTCGCGGGTTCTTATGCGCTTGAGCAACGTGTGCGCGCAACGTCGGTCATGCTGCTGATCGGCGGGCTCGTTCACCCCATCCTCGGCCTGTTCGCTGCGGCAATGTTTGGCGGCTATTGGATACTGTGGTCGCTGCGCGAGCGAAATTTGCGCGGCGTCCTCGTGTCATTCGCCGTTCTCGGCACAACGGTAATCGTATTTTTGCTTCCTGTTTTGGTCGCCAAATTGGGTGTGGAGGAAGCACCTTCATCACAAATTCTTGATATGGTACTCAAGAATGGGCATGCGCTTCCCTGGGTCAATCCGGGCTGCGCCTACTGCATGCCGTTATTTCTGAAAAGCCTGTTCGTGATTCCAGTACTGACAGCACTGGCATTAGTGGCCGCCGGGCATATTTCGACGCACCCCGGGCTACGCCTTTTTCTGCTCGCCTGTTTTGCGGTAACGCTGGCTGCCTGTGTTCTACATGCCGTCGCGTACTTCACGCACAACGCAACCATCCTGCGGGTGATCTCATCCCGTTCGACGATATTACTTCTGATCTTTGCAGTACCGCCTGCGATTGCATTTGCCTGGCGGCAATTTCGCGAGGCCGGTCCCTTCGGTCGTCTGGTGGCCGGCTACTTCCTGGTACTGCCATCACCGGCAGCAATTATGGCCGCGCTGCTGGTGCTGCCTGGGGCAAAAAACTTGCGGCAGGCAGACGCTCGCGGAACGTGGCTCTCTGGTGTTTGCCAAGCAATCGGCGCGGCACTGTTTGCGCTCGTGCTTGCGCGCCACGTGCCCAGACTACGGGAATTCGTTGATCTGCATATCATCGAAAGCGTGATGGGGCCATCATACAAACCTCTCTTTTTCGCTTATCACTCTTGGGGGTATCAATTACCTAAATTATCTGCACTGATCGCCGTGGCGCTCTGTCTATTGGTAGCTTGGCAATGGCATGTGTCCGCAAGACACAAATCTGCGATGCTCGATACCCAAAAAACTGCCTTACCTGCTGTCGCAGTCCTGACGATAATGCTCGTCACCTACTTGCTGACATACAACTATACGGTCGGCTTGAACGGAACTCGCGGCGAAGCGCGCGAATACTACGAAGTGCAAGTATGGGCGCGTACATCGACGCCCGTTGAAGCCCGATTCATTGTCAGTGACACCTCCGTCTACGAAAGCTGGCGCAACTTCACTCACCGGGCGCGGATTTCACCTGGGGGGTGCGGATTCTACATTTGCTCCAAGGCAGCATTGGCCGAAGGTAAAAAAACATCGGCGTTTCATGCGCGGCACGGTAATGTCGGCTACTCGGGGTTTGATACGGCAGGCCTGCGTGAATATGCACGAACCTTCGGCGGGGAGTTTGCCGTCAGGCGCAGGGCATGGGCGCCCGTTAATTTGCCGATAGCCTTCCAAAACGCCGGTTACGTGGTGTACGATTTGCGTTGAATCAACCGTACGTCCCTATCATCCCTGACACCGCATAACATGCCGCCAACAAATCCCGTCCTCGACCGCTACTTGAGCGACGACTATTTGAAGCAAAACCCTACCTGGGATGCCGAGGATTCGCCCTGGAAGGCGGGCCTGATCGCCGCAATATTGCGCGAGAACCACATTACGCCCGGCACGCTGGCCGACGTTGGATGCGGTGCCGGACAGGTGCTGCTTGAGCTTCAGGGCGCATTCCCGGATACGCTTCTCGAGGGTTACGATATTTCGCCTGATGCAGAGCAGTTTTGGCCTGCCGCGCGCGCGGCGGGCATCCGCCTTTCCGTTGGAAGCTTCTTTAATGCCGCAGCACCCCGGTACGATGTGCTACTCGCATTGGATGTGATTGAACACCTGCAGGATCCGTTCGAATTTTTAGGGCAATTGCGTGGGCGCGGCGCTCACTTTGTGTTCCACTTTCCGCTGGATTTATCCGCCTCCAGCATTCTGCGCGAATCGCCGCTTTTGCATGTCCGCCGAAAAGTGGGGCACGTGCATTACTTCACCCGCGGCCTCGCGCTTGCGCTGCTTGAGGAGTGCGGCTACCAGATAGTTGACGCTCGCTACACGGGCGCGGCATTTACGTCGCCCCAAAGAGGGTGGACAGCCCGGCTCGCGCAATTGCCAAGAAGAATCGTCTTTGCGCTGAATCACGATTGGGGCGCCCGGCTGCTTGGGGGCGAAACGCTGATCGTGCTTGCTACAGCGAAAAACGCGTTGTGAAACTCATATTGCACGCCCCAGCCGTGCATCAGGGTGGCGGAAAAACACTGCTGCTTGCGTCGCTGCAGGCACTCGACAACGACGTTGATTGTGCGCTTATTGCCGATGCCAGACTCGATCTTCCTCCATTACCTCACAACATCAAACCGCACGTCTTTCCTCCCACGCTGATGGGTAGAATTCACGCCGAACGGCGGCTCACGTCGCTGTGTTGCGCCGAGGATGTGGTGTTGTGCATGAACAGCCTGCCGCCGTTACTGCCTTGCGCTGGTCGTATTTCGGTTTACCTGCAAAATCGCTACCTTTGCACGGAGGACACTTTAGCGGGCTTTCCATGGCGCACGCGTATGCGAATTTCTGTCGAACGATGCTGGTTGCGCCGCCGGTTGCGCCCCGGCATGCGCCTGTATGTCCAGACCCTGTCCATGCAACGCGCGGCACAAAAGACTCTGAGCGTGTTTCCAGAGGTGGCGCCATTCTGCGATGTGGCACAACACCCGCGGATCGCCGCTACGCAATCTCCATTACGATTCATCTACCCGGCGACGCCAGACCCTCACAAAAACCATCTCGCCCTGTTTCAGGCCTGGCGTCTTCTGCACCAAGACGGTATCACAGCAGAGTTGCATGTGACGATTGCGAACCATTCTCCCTTGTCACTTAAGATTGAAGACGAGCGCGCCGCCGGCATTCCTATTATCAACCACGGTGAAGTTGACGCCGCCACGATGGCGGCGCTGTACCAAAACAGTACCGCCCTGATCTTCCCGTCAAAAATGGAATCCTTCGGCCTGCCGCTGCTGGAAGCGCAAGCGGCCTGCCTGCCGATTGTCGCGGCAGAACTTGACTATGTGCGCGACGTTTCGACGCCCGCCGAAACGTTTGATCCGGATTCGCCGGTTTCAATTGCCCGCGCCGTGAAACGGCATCTTGGCGCACAAGAGACGTTGGTTAAAATTTTGACGCCTGGCGAATTCATCCATTCCCTGATGACCGATGGCGCCGACAGAGACGGCCATGCCGTCTGAGAAACCCGCGGTTATGAAAACGATCTTGGGGTTAGCCGGGGCGCATGGCTGGACTCCAACGCACTCAAGGGACTGAATGTGCGCGTCCTTATCGTAAGCCAGTATTTCTGGCCTGAGTCTTTTCGCATTAATGACCTCGCGCTGGGCCTTAAGCAGCGCGGCCATATCGTTGAAGTGCTTACAGCGATGCCGAACTACCCGAGCGGACACTTCTTGCCGGGGTACGGTTGTTTCACCCCCGCGAGCGAGCTGTACGAAGGTATTCCGGTGAAGCGCATCCCTATCGTCGCGCGCGGAAGCCGGCGGAGCTGGCAACTGGCGGCGAACTATGCATCTTTCATCCTATCGGCAAGTCTGTTGGGGCCTTTACGTTGCCGGGGTAATTATGATGTGGTGTTCGTGTACGAACCATCTCCGGTAACGGTTGCGTTGCCGGGACTGGTGATGAAGGCGTTAAAGCGCGCTCCCCTGTTGTTCTGGGTGCAGGATCTATGGCCTGAAAGCCTGTCTGCCACTGGCGCGGTGCAATCACCGTGGGTGCTGCGCCAGGTCCGCAAGCTGGTGGATTTCATCTACCGCCGTTGCGACCACGTACTGGTATCCTCAAAAGGGTTCACAGGACACGTCGCCGCAAGTGGATTGAACAAACAACGCATTTCCCACGTGCCAAACTGGGCGGAGAGTCTGTACCGTCCCCTCGACGCCACGCCCGTTTCAGTCCTGGCCGAATTGCCGCCGGGCTTTAAAGTGATGTTTGCCGGAAATATCGGCTCCGCGCAGTCCTTTGAAACCATCCTCGCTGCCGCCGACAAATTGCGGGCATTCCCGGAAATTCAATGGATCGTTTTAGGCGACGGCCATCTGAAACCGTGGGTCGAGGAACAAGTGCGCCAATACGGCCTGGAGCGTCAGTTCCACCTGCTGGGCCAACGGCCGATGGAAAGCATGCCCGGCTACTTTTCCGCAGCCGATGCGCTGCTGGTGACGTTGCGCGCCAGCCCTGTGTTCGCCCTTACCGTGCCGAGTAAAGTACAATCCTGCCTTGCGTGCGGAAGGCCCATCATCGCCGCACTGAATGGCGAGGGGGCTGACATTGTGATGGCATCTGGCGCCGGATTGGCTTGCCCGGCGGAAGATCCTGAACGGCTGGCGGAAACCGTGCTGTCCCTGTACAAAATGTCCCATGAGGAAAGGCAAGCCATGGGGCGTAACGGCAGAGCCTATTTTGAAGCACACTTTGAGCGCGAATTGGTGATCGGCAAAATTGAGCAACTCATGAACTCCGCCACACGGGAATACACATGCGCGTCCTGATTCTGGGCGGCGATGGCATGCTGGGACACCAGCTGCTGCAGGATTTATTGCCCACACACGATGTGCGCGTGACGCTGCGGCAGGAGCGTCCCGCTTACCGGAACTTCAAGCTGTTTACGGAAGCGAATTCGTACACGGGTGTTGATGTGCGGGTAACCGATCGCTTGATCAGCGTGTTTGCAGATTTCCATCCGGAAGCGGTCATTAACGCAGTGGGCGTCGTAAAGCAACGGCGCGATGGTTTGGATCCCATTCCCAACCTCGAAATAAATGCATTGCTGCCACATCGGCTCGCGGCGATCTGCAATGCCATTCAGGCGCATCTGATACATATTAGTACGGATTGCGTGTTTTCCGGAAAAACCGGCAACTACTCCGAAGAGGACGTAGCCGATCCCGTGGATGTCTATGGCCACAGTAAACTGCTCGGTGAAGTGGCCGTCCCCGGTTGCGTTACCTTGCGCACTTCCATCATTGGGCTGGAGTTGTCGCGCAAGACCAGTCTGCTCGAATGGTTTCTGGCCCAGACGGGGCAAGCGCAAGGCTTTAAAAACGCTATTTTTTCCGGATTTACGACGATCGAAATGAGCCGGGTCGTGGCGCGATTAATCGTAAACTTCCCTCAGTCGGCGGGCATCTATCATGTGTCGAGTTACCCCATCAGTAAATTCGAATTACTCGATCTGATCAGGAACAAGTTCAACTTGCCTATTGAACTCGTTTCTGATGAAAAATTTCACTGCAACCGCAGCCTTGATTCCACGCGCTTTCGCAGGGATTTTCAATACACACCGCCATCGTGGG
>JBEBHE010000198.1:0-8899 GCA_040081205.1 Burkholderiales bacterium
CAGCGAAGCCCTTGAATTTATTAGCAGCGTGTCTGCGCACGCAAATGCCCTCGTCAATCAGATTAAAATTTTATGACAAATTAGATTAGTATTGCTAAATCGAATGTTTATAAAATGTATCGTGCGTCGCAGCAAAAATGGTTGATTGCGAGACGCCGGACGAGCATAATTTAGCTGTGTTCAACGTCAGTTGGGCATATTCCTCCAAAACCTCCTCCTTTGGTGGATCTTCAGCGCAATCCTACGGGATTGCGCTTTTTTTTATATTAGTATGCATTGGATTTCATGATTCTCTGTTGTTGCTTTGCAACATAAATTCAAGCAGACGCAATTAGTACACATTTCGCTTAAGCATACCTAAGACGATTTAATCGCCCGCTACGCATACTCGATTCATACGACGTGCGAACCTGCGCAAGCGTACTTTCCCGGCGCAGCAAGTTGGCGTATTGCAGGCGTCCACTTGTTATACTTAGCGGCACAAACGTTCGATTGCGTTGATTGCTTCGCATTGCAACGGCGTGAACTTGACCACAGTCAAGGCTCGTGTCGCGTCGTCTGTAATAGATTCGCGCGTGCTGTGCGGTGATCCGCTGTAACGGTGTTCCCTTGAAGAGTCCCTCATGAAAATCCACGAATATCAGGCTAAAGAAATACTGAAGAAATTCGGCGTTAAAACACTGCGCAGCGTGCCGTGCTTCTCGGTTGACGATGCTGTCGCTGCGGGCAAAACCCTCGGCGGGAACGTGTGGGTGGTTAAAGCGCAGATCCACGCGGGCGGACGTGGCAAAGGGGGGGGCGTGAAACTCGCCAAATCGCCCGACGAATTGAAATCGCTGGCGTCGTCGATCCTCGGCATGCAACTGGTGACACCGCAGACGGATTCAGCGGGACAGAAGGTGCGCCGCTTGTTAATTGAAGAAGGCGCCGATATCAAAAAGGAGTACTACGTTGCGATGGTGACCGACCGCGCCTCGCAGCGCGTGGTGCTGATGGCGTCCAGCGAAGGCGGCATGGACATCGAGGAAGTCGCGCACAAGACGCCGGAAAAGATTCACAAAGTTACGATTGATCCGATGGCAGGCCTTACCGACGCGCAGGCAGAAGATATCGCGCGCAAGATTGGCGTTCCCGCCGGTTCGGTGACGCAGGCGCGTGATCTGCTGAAATCGCTCTACAAGGCGTTCGACGAAACCGACGCGTCGCTGGCGGAAATTAATCCGCTGATACTCACCGGCGACGGCTCGATCATCGCGCTCGACGCCAAAATTAACTTTGACGAGAACGCGCTGTTTCGTCATCCCGAGATCGTGGCGCTGCGCGATCTGGATGAAGAAAACCCGGCTGAGATTGAAGCCTCGAAATTCGGACTGAGCTACATTGAGCTCGACGGCAATATCGGTTGTCTGGTGAACGGTGCGGGCCTTGCGATGGCGACCATGGATATTTGCAAGTTGTATGGCGGCTCGCCGGCGAATTTTCTGGATGTCGGCGGCGGCGCATCGACCGAGAAGGTGACGGAAGCGTTCAAAATCATGCTGAAGAATCCGTCATTGAAAGCGATTCTGGTTAACATTTTCGGCGGTATCATGAAGTGCGATGTCATCGCGCAGGGCGTGGTGGAAGCCGCGCGACAAGTCAAATTGAGCGTGCCGCTAGTCGTGCGGCTGGAAGGCACCAACGTCGATCTGGGCAAAAAGATACTTGCGGAATCGGGTCTGCCGATTCTTTCCGGAAACAATATGGCGGATGCGGCGCAAAAAGCTGTTGAAGCAGTAAGGAAGGCAGCGTAAATATGTCTATTCTCATCGATAAAAATACGCGCGTCCTGACGCAGGGCATTACCGGCAAGACCGGTCAGTTTCACACCAAAACCGGCAAGGAATACGCGAACGGCAAGGCGTGTTACGTCGCGGGCGTCACCCCGAAAAAGGGCGGACAATCGTACGAAGGCATCCCCATTTTTGAAACGGTGAAAGAAGCTAAAGCTGCTACAGGCGCCAATGTCTCGGTGATTTATGTGCCGCCGCCTTTTGCCGCTGCCGCCATCGACGAAGCGGTTGAGGCTGATATGGATCTGGTGATCTGTATTACCGACGGCATCCCTGTGCGCGACATGATCCTCACCAAATACAAAATGATCGGCAAACGTACGTTACTGATCGGGCCCAACTGCCCTGGCGTGATTACGCCCGACGAAATCAAAATTGGCATCATGCCCGGCCACATCCACAAGCGCGGGCCGATAGGTGTGTTGTCGCGGTCCGGCACGTTGACGTATGAAGCCGTGGGCCAGTTGATGGAAGTCGGTCTTGGCCAATCGTCTTGCGTGGGCATTGGCGGCGATCCGGTGAACGGCATGAAGCACATCGATGTGATGAAAATGTTTAATGAAGATCCGCTCACCGAGGCGGTGGTGATGGTCGGCGAAATTGGCGGCACGGATGAAGAAGATTGCGCGCGCTGGATCAAAGCCAATATGAAAAAGCCGGTGGTAGGGTTCATCGCGGGTTTGACTGCGCCGCCGGGCAAGCGCATGGGCCACGCGGGCGCGATTATTTCGGGTGGCAAAGGTACCGCCAGCGAGAAGCTGAGGGTAATGGAAGAATGCGGTATCAAGGTCACGCGTAACCCGGCTGAGATGGGCAAACTGCTGAAATCCGTATTGAAATAGGAACGATCAGAACCCGCGCTAATCAGGCAACAGCGGCACCCCTCCCCGGCATAACGGAAAAACGCCACGTCCGATGGATGCGGCGGCGTTGTGACCCGGAGCGCTGAAAGCTCGTAGGTGATGGGCATGGAGGGTGTGCGTTGGAACAAGGCAAGATCAAGAAAGAACGGGGGGGGCGGCGCGGCAAACCCAAGGGGCGTGCGGTCGAGCCGGGTGCTTTGGCGCAAGTGCAGGCGTTGCTCGGCAGCGAACCCCGTCGCCGCGATCTGCTGATTGAACACCTGCACAAAATTCAGGATAAATTCGGCCACATTTCTGCCGCGCATATTGCCGCACTCGCGCGCGAAATGAAACTCGCCATGACTGAAGTGTTTGAGGTTGCGAGTTTTTACCATCACTTTGATGTTGTTAAAGAGGATGGCGCTCCGCCACCTGCGCTTACCGTGCGTGTGTGCGACTCTTTGTCGTGTGAACTTGGCGGGGCGAATGAATTGATTGCCGGATTAAAGCGTGCGCTGGGCGACGGCGTGCGCGTTATTCCTGCGCCGTGCGTCGGGCGTTGTGAGCAAGCACCGGTCGCTGTGGTGGGACAGAATCCGGTGGCGACGGCCACGGTTACCAGCGTAAAAGCGCTCGCGGATGCAGGAAAATCTACTTGCGCGGTGAGCAAATATATCGGCTACGCGGCCTATCGAAAAAAGGGCGGCTATCACCTTGCCGCTGAATGTCTTGCAGGAAAACACGACGCCGAAGCGCTGATTAAGACGATGGAGCATTCCGGCCTGCGCGGCTTGGGCGGCGCGGGATTTCCGACGGGCCGCAAGTGGCGCATCGTGCGCGGAGAAAAAGGCCCGCGTGTGATGGCGGTGAACATCGACGAAGGCGAGCCAGGCACGTTTAAAGATCGTTATTATCTTGAACGCGATCCGCATCGTTTTCTGGAAGGCATGTTGATCGCCGCATGGACGGCGCAGATTTCCGAGGTTTACATCTATCTGCGCGACGAATACGCGGGCGTGCGCGCCATTCTTGAAAAAGAACTCAAGGCACTGCAAAAAAATCCACCGTGTCCGCTGCCGCCGATTTTTCTGCGGCGCGGGGCGGGCGCCTATATCTGCGGCGAAGAATCCGCGATGATCGAGTCCATCGAAGGCAAACGCGGCATGCCGCGTTTGCGTCCGCCGTATGTGGCGCAAGTCGGGTTGTTTGGCTATCCGACGCTTGAACACAACATGGAGACGCTGTTTTGGGTGCGTGAAATTCTGGAGAAAGGGGCTGACTGGTTTGCCTCGCACGGACGCAATGGCCGCAAGGGTTTGCGCTCGTTCTCGGTCTCGGGTCGCGTGGTGAAACCTGGAGTTCATCTCGCACCCGCGGGCATCACGGTAAAAGAGCTCATTGCGGAATACTGCGGCGGCATGCTGACAGGGCATGCGTTTTACGCCTATCTGCCGGGCGGCGCGTCGGGCGGCATTTTGCCTGCGAGCATGGGTGATATTCCGCTGGATTTCGATACGCTCAATCAATACGGCTGCTTCATCGGTTCAGCAGCAGTGATTATTCTGTCCGACAAAGACAAAGCCAGCGCCGCCGCGCGCAACATCATGAAGTTTTTTGCCGAAGAATCCTGTGGCCAGTGCACGCCTTGCCGCGTGGGTACTGCGAAGGCTTTGAACCTGATGGAAAAGCCAAGCTGGAATCAAGGCTTGCTTGAAGCGTTATCAGGCGCGATGGCCGATGCGTCGATCTGCGGTTTGGGACAAGCGGCGCCGAATCCGATTCGTTGCGTCATGAAATACTTCCCGAAGGAGGTGCTATGACTGCGCTAAGTAAAGACGAACTCAACGCCATGCCGGTCGAGTTCAAACTGAACGGCAAGGACGTGGTTGGCAATGCAGGCGAGACGATCATTCAAACCGCCAAGCGTTACGGCGTAGAGATCCCGCATCTTTGCTATAAGGAAGGCATGCGCCCGGACGGCAATTGCCGCGCGTGCGTGGTGGAGGTGAAGGGCGAGCGCGTGCTGGCAGCGTCATGCTGCCGTAACCCGGCCAAGGGCATGGAAGTCACCACCAACAGTGAGCGCGCGGTGAAGTCGCAGAAGATGGTGCTGGAACTGCTGCTCTCCGATATGCCGGAAAAGCGCCACACCCTGCATTCCGAACTCGACCAATGGGCGGGCAAATTGCAGGTTGGTAAACCGCGTTTTGAAAAGCGGCATCAACCGCAGGCCGATTTGTCGCACTATGGCATCGCGGTTAATCTGGATTCGTGCATACAGTGTACGCGCTGCGTGCGCGCTTGCCGCGAAGAGCAAGTAAACGACGTCATCGGCCTTGCGTTCCGTGGCGAACACGCGAAAATTGTGTTCGATATTGACGATGCCATGGGCGACTCCACATGCGTCGCCTGTGGCGAATGTGTGCAGGCTTGCCCGACAGGTGCGCTGATGCCGGCGCGCGAAGCGGGGTTGGTTAAGCCCGACAAACAAGTGCATTCGGTATGCCCGTTCTGCGGCGTCGGTTGTCAGCTCACTTACAATATCAAGGACAACAAAATCATCAGCGTGGACGGGCGTGATGGCCCGTCGAACCACAACCGACTGTGCGTCAAAGGCCGCTATGGCTTTGACTATGTGCATCATAAACAGCGGTTGACGAAGCCTTTGATCCGCAAAGCCGGTGTGCCCAAGCACGCGGATTTCACCATGGATCCGGCGAACCCCCTCGAATATTTCCGCGAAGCCACGTGGGAAGAAGCGCTTGATCTGGCAGCGGGCAAGCTGAAACAAATTCGCGATACCAAAGGCAAAACCGCGCTCGCCGGTTTTGGCTCGGCGAAAGGTAGCAACGAAGAAGCATACCTTTTTCAAAAACTCGTACGTACCGGTTTTGGCAGCAACAACGTCGATCACTGCACGCGGCTGTGCCACGCGTCGTCGGTGGCGGCGTTAATGGAAGGCGTGGCTTCGGGGGCGGTGTCGAATCAAGTGAGTGATGTGGGTCTTGCGGAAGTCATTTTCCTGATTGGCGCGAATCCGATTTCCAATCATCCGGTCGCTGCCACTTGGATCAAGAACGCGGTGAAAAAAGGCGCGAAGTTTATTTACGCGGACCCGCGTCGCTCGGAATTGTCGCGTCACGCCACGCACTATCTGCAATTCAAACCCGACACCGACGTCGCGTTGCTGAATGCCATGATGCACACCATAGTGCATGAAGGGTTGGTGAACGAGGCATTCATCGCCTCGCGCACCATCGGCTATGAAGATTTGAAAAAGAATGTCGAAGGCTACAGTCCGGAAGCGATGGCGCCGCTTTGCGGTATACCTGCTGAAAAAATCAAGGAAGTCGCGCGGCTGTATGCCACCTCAAAAGGATCAATGATTCTGTGGGGCATGGGCATTTCGCAGCATGTACATGGTACCGACAACGCACGCTGTTTGATAGCGCTGACGTTGATGACCGGGCAAATTGGCAAGCCCGGCTCGGGACTGCACCCGCTGCGCGGGCAGAACAATGTGCAGGGCGCTTCCGATTCCGGTTTGATCCCGATGGTGTTTCCGGATTATCAGCGCGTCGATAACCCCGAAGCGCACGCGCGCTTTGAAAAATTGTGGGGAACCACGCTCGATTCAAAGCCGGGTTTGACGGTAGTCGAAATTATCCATGCCACACTCGACGGCAAAATCCACGGCATGTACATCATGGGTGAAAACCCTGCAATGTCCGACCCAGATGCGCATCATGCGCGCGAGGCGCTGGCGAAACTCGACATGCTGCTGGTACAGGAGATTTTTCTGACGGAAACCTGCTACTACGCCGATGTGATTTTGCCGGCGACGGCGTGGCCGGAAAAAGACGGCACGGTGACCAACACCGATCGCATGGTGCAGATGGGCCGCAAAGCACTGGATGCGCCGGGCGACGCGAAACCGGATTTGTGGATCATTCAGGAGCTGGCACGCCGTCTTGGCTGTGATTGGAACTACAGCGGCCCCAAAGATGTGTTCAACGAAATGCGCAAAGGCATGAACAGCATCGCGGGCATTACCTACGAGCGGCTGGAGCGCGAAAGCAGCGTTACCTATCCTTGCGAAAAGGAAGGTGATCCCGGGCAGCCTACGGTTTTTATTGATAAATTTCCAACGCCGACCGGACGCGCGAAATTCGTGCCGGCGGATATCATTCCGGCAAACGAGCGTCCGGACAAGGAATTTCCATTTGTGCTGATTACCGGCCGTCAACTCGAACACTGGCACACCGGCGCGATGACACGCCGTGCGTCAGTGCTGGATGCGATTGAGCCGGAAGCGACGGTGCTGATTCATCCGCTTGATCTCGATGCGTTGGGTGCGAAACCCGGTGATGTGATTAGCGTTGCGTCGCGTCGTGGCATTGTGTCGCTCTACGCGCGCGCCGACGACGGTACGCCGCGCGGGGCGGTATTCATTCCGTTTTGTTTTTATGAAGCAGCGGCTAACTTGCTCACCAATCCTGCGTTGGATCCTGTCGGCAAGATTCCGGAATTCAAGTACTGCGCGGTAAAAGTGATGAAAGGCGGCGAGTTGACGCCCGTGTCAAGCTACGGTGGCGGGCAGGCGTTGGCTGCGGTTTAGAAATCTTATAAATTCAGTTTTCAGGAGAGAGAAATGGCGTTGTCGGATATTGAAATTGCTCAAGCTGGGAAGATGCTGCGCGTCAACAAAATTGCCGAAAAGCTCGGCATACCCGACGAACATTTGGTGCCTTACGGCCACTACAAAACCAAGGTGTCGCTCGAATATGTTGATTCGCTGAAGGACAAAAAAGACGGCAAGCTGATTCTCGTCACCGCGATCAGCCCCACGCCCGCGGGCGAAGGCAAGACCACGACCACCGTTGGCTTGGGCGATGCGCTCAACCACATCGGCAAAAAAGCGGTGATCTGCCTGCGTGAGCCGTCGCTGGGGCCGGTGTTCGGCGTCAAAGGCGGCGCGGCCGGTGGCGGCTATGCGCAAGTGGTGCCGATGGAAGACATCAATCTGCATTTCACCGGCGACTTTGGCGCGATTGGGCTTGCCAATAACCTGTTGTCGGCAATGATCGACAATCATATTTCACATGGCAACGCGCTTGGCATCGATCCGCGCCGCATTACGTGGAAGCGCGTGATGGATATGAACGATCGTGCGTTACGCGACATCGTCGTGTCGCTGGGCGGCACCGCCAACGGTTTTCCGCGCGAAGACGGCTTCGACATCGTAGTGGCATCCGAAGTAATGGCGATTTTTTGTCTGGCGACTTCGCTCAAGGATTTGAAAGAACGCCTTGGCAACATCGTGTTCGGCTATACCCGTGAGGGCAAGGCACTGCACGCACGCGATCTCAAAGCGCATGGGGCGATGACGGTTTTGTTAAAGGATCAGCTAGCGCCGAACCTGGTGCAGACGCTGGAAAACAATCCGGCGTTCATCCACGGCGGGCCGTTCGCCAACATTGCTCATGGCTGCAACACCGTGATCGCCACCAAGACTGCGTTGAAACTCGCGGACTATGTGGTCACCGAAGCCGGCTTTGGCGCGGACTTGGGCGCAGAGAAATTCCTCGATATCAAGTGCCGCAAGGCCGGATTAAAACCAGCGGCGGCGGTGGTCGTTGCAACGGTGCGCGCGCTTAAGCACCACGGCGGCGTTGATAAGACACAGCTCAGTGTGGAAAATGTCGCGGCGCTGGAAAAAGGCATCGTCAATCTTGAGCGTCACGTCAATAACGTGAAAAACGTCTATAACATTCCGTGCGTGGTGTCGATCAATCGCTTCACCGCCGACACCGAAGCAGAAATGAAACTATTGACCGAGCGCGTCGAGAAACTTGGCGTGAAAGTCGTGGTGGCGAATCATTGGGCCGAGGGTGGCAAAGGCGCGGCGAATCTGGCGAAGATTGTGGTGGATCTGTGCGAACAAAAATCCAGTCCCACGTTCGTGTACGAAGACAGCGACACGCTGTGGGACAAAATGAAAAAGATCGCCACCAAGGTGTACGGTGCTGCCGATATTTCTGCCGACTCCAAAGTGCGCAACCGTATCAAGGAATTACAGGAAGGCGGCTACGGCCACTATCCGGTGTGCGTGGCGAAAACGCAGTCGTCGTTCTCCACCGATGCCAGCGTGCGTGGCGCACCGTCGGGCCATATGGTCAATGTGCGCGAAGTGCGGCTGTCGGCGGGTGCCGAATTTGTGGTGAT
>JBEBHE010000199.1:0-8891 GCA_040081205.1 Burkholderiales bacterium
GATGACGACAATACGTATGGGCCGATTACGTATCTTGCCGCCGAAGATGCCGAGCCCGGCATGGTCATCGAGCAGGAACAAAACGCCCGTTTGCGCGGCGAAGGGCTGGAAAAAGCGCTGGGCAATCTGGATGCGCGCAGCCGCCGCATTGTCGAAGCGCGCTGGCTCGTCGAAAAAGACCCGGCGACGCTGCACGATTTGGCGGACGAGTTCGGCGTGTCGGCAGAGCGCATACGCCAGATCGAAAGCAAGGCGCTGGAAAAAATGAAGGGGTCGATGGTGAGCGCGGGCGCGTAAGCCGCCGCGTGACCCTCACAAAAAACCCCCGGTGCGCCGGGGGGTTTTTGTTTTTGCAAACGAATTTCGTAGGTCAGAACGCACAGCGGTTCCGACCTACACGCCCTGCTTCAGCAAAATCCTAATGTCGTTAAGCAACACCTGCGCGCCCGCACCATACTGAGCAAACAGCCGCAGCCGCCCTTGCTGATCGATTACAAACGTGCCCGCCGAGTGATCGACGCTGTAACCGCCACTCTTGGTCGGCTGCTTCTGCACGTAGACTTTAAATTCTTTCGCCGTGCGTGCTGTAGCTTCAGCGTCGCCAACCATGCCGAGAAACGACGGATGAAACGCGGTAACATATTGTTTCAGCAATTCGCGCGTGTCGCGCTCCGGATCAACCGACACGAACAGCACTTGCACTTTTCCGCCGTCGGTGCCGAGTTCCTTGACGACTTTTGCCATCTCGGCCAGCGTCGTCGGGCAGACATCGGGGCATTGGGTAAAACCGAAAAAAATCACCACCACCTTGCCCTGAAAATCCGCCAGCGTGCGCGGCTTGCCGGTGTGATCTGTAAGTGCCAGCACCTTGCCGAAATTGGCGCCGGTAATATCGGTGGCCTGGAATTTCGGCGCGGACGATTGACCGCACCCGGCCATTGCGCATGCCAGGAAAACCAGGACAGTACCGATGAGCGATCGCATGGCGCTATAACAAGATACGGAAATAATGATCGACCAGTAGCGCCGCAAACAGCGCCGTCAGATAAATGATTGAGAACCGAAAGGTTTTGCGTGCCAGCAGATCGCTGTAATTGCGATAGATTTTCACGGCGTAAATCATGAATCCCGTGCCGAGTATCAAAGCAGACGCCAGATAAATCAGCCCCGACAACTTCACCGTAAACGGCAGCAGCGAACACGCCGCCAGAATGATGGTATAGAGCAGTACATTCAATCGCGTAAACTTCTCACCGTGCGTCACCGGCAGCATCGGCACACCTGCCTTGGCGTATTCGTCGCGCCGGTATAACGCCAGCGCCCAGAAGTGCGGCGGCGTCCACGCGAAAATAATCAGGAACAAGGTTAACGCTTCGGCCGTTACTTCGCCCGTCATCGCTGCCCAACCGAGTACCGGCGGCATCGCACCCGACGCGCCGCCGATGACGATATTCTGCGGCGTCATCGGCTTGAGTATCACGGTGTAAATCACCGCGTAGCCCACGAAAGTCGCGAGCGTCAGCCACATGGTCAGCGCATTGACCCATAAGTACAGAATCGCCAACCCGATACCGCCCACGATGCTGCCGAATATGAATGTTTGCATTGACGTAAGCTGCCCGCGCGGCAACGGACGTGCGCGGGTGCGTGCCATAACGGCATCGATTTTTTGTTCGACCAGACAGTTCATCGCGGCGGCCGCGCCCGCCACCAGCGCGATGCCTATCGTGCCCGCGAAAAACGGCTGCAACGCCACCATGCCCGGCACCGCGAGAAACATGCCGATGATCGCCGTGAACACGATCAACGACACCACGCGCGGCTTGGTGAGCTGGTAAAACTGGTATATGCGGGAGCCGGAAGGTTGGCCGGCAGCGGCAGAGGACATTACGTTTTTGGCCTTACAGAAAGCGCGAAGTTTAGCACCACCAGCGCCACCAGTAACAGCGCCGCGCCCGCGTTGTGCGCCACCGCCACCGCCAGTTTAAGCCCGGTCAAAATATTGCCGGCGCCCAGCAAAACCTGAATCATCAGCAGCACGCCGATCGCAATCGCGATGACCCGCAGGCCGCTCACGCGGGCCGCCCTCCAAACGAGCCACGCGAGATACGTTGCCACCACCAGCGCTCCGACGCGATGCGTCCAGTGAATCGCCGTCAGCGCGTCATAGCTCAATTTGTCGCCCGCCGCCGTTTGGCCGAGTTCGCGCAACAACTGGAAGCCGTGCTGAAAATCCATCTTCGGCATCCACTCGCCGTGACACGTGGGCAAATCAATGCACGCCAGCGCGGCGTAGTTGGTGCTGACCCAACCGCCGAGCGCGATTTGCGCTACCAGCAAAGCGAGACCCAGCATCGCCCAAGGGCGCAACTTCGCTGCACCGCCTTCCGGCCGAAACAGTTGCATCTGTTGCATGGCAAGCCACGTCAGCAACGCCAGCGTCGCCATGCCGCCGAGCAAATGCATCGTGACGATCACCGGTTTCAACAGCATCGTGACGGTCCACATGCCCAGCGCCGCCTGAAATATCACCAGCAGCAGCAGCGCGCTGGCGAGCCACGGCGATTGCGCCAGCCGTTGGCGCTGCACCCAAGCCATAACGGTGATGCTAAGAATAAGCAAACCGAGCGTGCCTGCAAGGTACCGATGAAACATTTCGTGCCAGGCTTTTTGCATCGACACCGGACCATGCACACCGCCTTGCTCGACTACGGCCTTGGCGATTGCATCGGCTGCACGCTTGGGCGTCGCTTGGCCATAACAGCCCGGCCAGTCGGGACAGCCCAAGCCCGCATCGGTAAGCCGCACAAACGCGCCCACCACCACGACCACAAAGGTGAAAAGCAGCGTAAATAAAATAATGTTTTTAAACAAATATTTACCTTATTTACCCAATGCGGGATACCCTGAGCAAGCGCGTCAGATCTTTTTTCATCAGACTGGGATCGGCATCTTTGGGATACCGCAAAACAATGTTACCCAGTGGATCAACGAGGTAAATGTGATCACGTGGCATATCGCGATACGGGAATAACTTCAATATGGCATTGCCTTCCGCAGCGGCAATCCACGTGCCCTCGTATTCCTTCAGGACGGCTGCCGCCACGTTTTGCGTGTCGGTCACCAGCCATGCGCGCTCGATGCGCTCCGGATATTTGCCTTGCGTGAGCCGCACCTGACGCATCTTCCACAGTTTTTTCTGGCAGTAATCGTCACACGCACCGGAATCGACGGTGACAAATATCCAGCGTCCGCGCAATTGGGTGAAATCAAAAGGCTTGTTGCTCCCGTTCAATGCAAGATTGCCGGCAGGCAAGGTTACACCTTCCACCAGTTCGCCATAGTTGACGCGGCCCGACGGCTGCCAAAAATAATATAGCGCGAACGATGCGATGAACGGCGCGAGGCACACTGCCGCCACCAGCAGCAGCGTGCGCCTGCTCTGACGCAATTTAACGGGATCTTCTTCGGACATTGATAATGATAACCATGTAGTAAATAAAAATTGCCGCAGCCAGAGCGAACCACTGTACGGCATAGGCAAGATGGGTGTTGCGCTTCAAATCAACCGGCGGCCAATCGCGTATCAAACCGTCGTCCGGCGCCCCGGCCAGATCCGTTTGCTGAATGATGATGGGGTGTACATCCAGTTTTGTCGCTTGCCGGTAACGTGCCAGCACCATATTTTGCCAAATGTTCCCTTCCGCAACTTTGCTCGACAGTTCGAGAAATCGTTCGCTCGGTGGTATGGCCGTTCCACGAACCACGACATCGCCTTCGGGTGTTTTGACCGGCGGCGCGCGATTGCGTTCTGTGCCGGCAGCGATCCAGCCGCGATTTACCAGCACCACTTTATCCATGCCGGTGATGCGCAACGGCATATACACGTGGTATCCCGCTTGATGTTTATACACGCGATTGTCGATAAAAACGGCATGACGCGGCTCGAAGCGTCCGCGCGCTTCAACCCGCCGCAATTGCGTGGCTTCAATGTTCAGTTCGCTTGCACCGACCATGACCGGTGGCTGCTTCGCAAAATCGTCGATGCGGCTTTGCAATACCTGCTTGGTCTCGGCGCGCCCCAATTGCCAGAAGCCCAATGCAATGGTGAGCGCCACGCCGCCGATCATCGCCAGCGTCGCCCACCCGGCAGGCGCGAACACGCGTCCGGCGATTCTCAATGGCGCTCCCGGCACGCTTGGATTACACTGCGCCGATGAAATACGTGGTCATTCTCTTCCTGCTGTTCATTATTTACAGCCTCGGCGCCGCAGCTTATTTTATGCTGAAGGATCGCGGCAGCAGCGAACGCATGGTGCGCGCACTGACCGTGCGCGTTGCGCTGTCGGTAACGCTGTTTTTGTTGTTGATGGCGGGAATACATTTCGGCTTTATCAGCGGCAAGCTGTAAGGTCCATCCGCAGTAAAAAAGCCGCACCCGTGGGTGCGGCTTTTTTGCGGCATGCTTTTGCCGTCTAGAGTATATAGACCAGCACAAACAGCAGCACCCATACCACGTCCACGAAGTGCCAGTACCAAGCCACACCTTCAAAACCGAAATGGTTTTCAGGCGTAAAGTGGCCGGCGACGCTGCGGAATAAAATCACCCACAGCATGATGGTGCCCACCGTCACGTGAAACCCGTGAAAGCCGGTCAGCATAAAAAACGTTGAGCCATACGCACCGCTGGTGAGCTTGAGGTTCATTTCCGAATACGCGTGCATGTATTCGTAAATCTGGAAACCAAGGAAGATCATGCCGAGTGCAATCGTGGCGGCAAGACCCCAGATCAGCTGCGCGCGGTTTTTCTTGAGCAAGCCCCAATGCGCAATGGTGATGGTAACGCCCGATGTCAGCAGCAGCGCGGTGTTAATCGCGGGAATGCCCCACGCGCCCATCGGCGTGAAATCGCCGGGCTTGAAGTGCGGGCCCGCTGTGGGCCACTCGCCTTTGAAACCGGGCCATATCAATTGCTGGTGTTCAAGGCTGCCGAGATCCGGTACCGAATACATGCGAATGTAGCCCAGCGCGCCAAAGAAAGCCGCGAAGAACATCACTTCAGAAAAAATAAACCAGCTCATGCCCCAGCGGAACGACATGCCCACTTGATGGTTATACATGCCGCTTTCGGATTCATGTGCAACAGTACTGAACCAGCCGGCAAACATGACAAACAGCACCACGAACCCCAGCAACAACAGCACATTGCCCCCCGTCAAGTGGTTCATTGAGAGCGCTGCGCCAAAGCCCAGCAGCGCCATGGCAATGGCTGCCGTGATCGGCCAGTGCGACAACCCTGGCACATAATAGTTGGCGGCGCTGTCGGTATGCTGCTGCGTTGTCATGTATTTCTCCTAAATTTCTGTTCGTCTAGCGACTAACAACTTGTATCACTTACTGAGCACTAAGCGCACCACCGTCGCCACCGTCAATGCAAACAGCGCGGCGGCGATGATGCCGGTAATCACCACCTGCAATGGCGTTACTTTAATTTCTTGCTGCTGTCCCTGCTTGCGTATGCCAATAAAAGCTGACAGCACCATTTTTATGCCTTGAAACAACGATGCCTTCTTCGGATCAACATTTCCCAACTGGCACTAACCTGCTTTTCCCGCCGCTGCAGCCGGGACAAATGCGTTCTTTTTATCGGCGGCCGGCACCTCGAAAAACGTATACGACAACGTCAATGTCGTCACACTTGCCGGCAATGCCGCGTCAATCACAAACTGCACCGGCATCTGGCGCGATTCACCCGCCGCCAGAACCTGCTGTTTAAAACAAAAACACTCCAGCTTCTTTACGTAAGCCGCGCCGTGCTTGGGGCCATAGCTCGGTATGGCCTGCCCGACCAAAGTGCTGCTGCCGTTGTTCTTGATCTCAAAAGCGACCTGCGTCATTTCCCCTGGATGGACGCGCACACTGCGCTGCACCGGCGCAAACTGCCAGGGCATACCATGTGTATTAGCATCAAACTCCAGGGTTACCCAGCGGGATTTATCCACCTGGGTATTGCTAACCACGCTATCCGGCTGCAACAGATTATTGATACCGGTGATTTCACAAAACTTTTTGTAATACGGCACCATCGCGTAGCCGAAGCCGAACATGAGCAGCGCAAACAGGCTCAACCGCACGAGCATTTGCCGGTTAATACGCCTGGTTTGTCCCGGATTCATTTAGCGATCCAGTAATACTTCGCAATCATGTAGAAAAAAATAACCGCAACGATCAACCACAACGCCGCGCCCGTAAGGCGGATGTTGCGTTTGATCTGTTGCTGGCGCGCTTCTTCACTGATTGCCTGATTGACGTCATTCGTCATTGCGTAATTCAGTTCGCCTATTACTTATTTATTACTTAAGTGCCGGCGGCGTCACAAAGCTGTGGTACGGCGCCGGTGAAGGCAAATGCGTCCACTCAAGGCTATCGGCGCCTTCCCATTGCTTCTGCTCTGCTTTCTCGCCACTGGTGATGCACTTGATGACGACATACAGGAACAGCAGTTGCGAAATACCAAAGCCGAACGCGCCGATCGAGGAGATCGCATTGAACTCCGCGAACTGCAACGCGTAGTCCGGCACACGCCGCGGCATGCCCGCCAGACCCAGGAAATGCTGCACGAAGAAGGTGACGTTGAAGAATATCAGCGACAGCCAGAAATGCCATTTGCCGAGCGTCTCGTTGTACATGCGTCCAGTCCACTTCGGCAGCCAGAAATAAATGCCCGCGAACGCGGAGAACAGCGCGCCCGCCACCATCACATAATGGAAATGCGCTACCACGTAATAGGTGTCATGGATTTGAACGTCGACCGGCACGATGGACAGCACCAGCCCGGTAAAGCCGCCTAGCGTGAACAGGAACAGGAATCCCAGCGCGAACAGCATCGGCGTCTCGAATGTCAGCGAGCCTTTCCACATGGTCGCCACCCAGTTGAATACCTTCACGCCGGTCGGAATCGCGATCAGCGTGGTGGCATACATGAAGAACAGTTGGGTTTCGACCGGCATGCCCACCGTGTACATGTGGTGCGCCCACACCATGAACGACAGGATCGCGATTGAGGACGTGGCGTACACCATCGATGCATAACCAAACAGCGGCTTGCGCGAGAACGCTGGAATCACCTGCGAGATCACGCCGAAGGCGGGAATCGCGATGATGTACACCTCGGGATGACCGAAGAACCAGAAGATGTGCTGATACAGCACCGGGTCGCCGCCGCCCGCCGCGTTAAAGAAGTTGGTGCCGAAATGACGATCCGTCAGCGTCATGGTCACCGCGCCGGCCAACACCGGCATCGACGCCACCAGCAGGTAGGCGGTGATCAGCCACGTCCAGCAGAACAGCGGCATTTTCATCAGCGTCATGCCGGGCGCGCGCATGTTGAGAATGGTGGTAATGATGTTGATCGAACCCATGATCGACGACATACCCAGAATATGAACCGCGAAGATCGTGAGATCCATCGCAGGACCCGCTTGCGTCGTCAAAGGCGCATACATGGTCCAGCCCACGCCTGCGCCGCCGCCGGGTGCGAATTGCGCAGCAATTAACAACAGCGCGGCAGGCGGAAGCAGCCAGAACGACAGGTTGTTCATGCGCGGAAATGCCATATCGGGCGCGCCGATCTGCATCGGAATCAGCCAGTTCGCAAAGCCCACGAATGCCGGCATGATGGCGCCGAACACCATGATCAGACCGTGATACGTCGTCATCGAGTTGAAGAACTCCGGCCGCACGATTTGCAAACCGGGCTGGAACAGCTCAGCGCGAATAATCAGTGCCATCACGCCGCCAACCATGAACATGGAAAAGCTGAACCACAAATACATGGTGCCGATATCTTTGTGGTTGGTCGAACCGAACCAACGCATCATTCCAGCCGGCTTGTGATCGTGCGCGTGATCGTCGTGACCGTGGGCATGATCGCCATCGTGGCTGTGGCCGTGCGCGTGGTCGTGGGTAGCGGTGCTCATTTTAGCTCCGGTTCTTTCAAATAATATCGTTTAAAAACATATATTTAGTTACTTTCCAGCCGAACGTAACGCTTTGACGTCAGCGGGCGCCACCATATCGCCGGCCTTGTTGGCCCAGTTGTTACGGGTGTAAGTGATGACGCCCGCAAGATCGGCATCCGACAAATGCTTGAACGCCGCCATTGCGGTGCCCGCCTTGCCATTAAATACGAGCGCCAGCTGTGCGTCTTTCGGTCCACCAACAACCTTAGAACCCGACAGTGCCGGGAATGTCGGCGGATTACCCATGCCAGTCGGCATATGGCAGGCAACGCAATTGGCAGCGTAGACCTTCTCGCCGCGCGCTTTAAGATCATCAAGCGTCCACGGCTTCTCGGGATCGTCCGCGACCGCCACTTTTTTCATGTTGGCTTTCTGGCTGGCAACCCACGCGCTGTAGTCGGCAGCCGATTTCACTTCGACCACGATCGGCATGTAGCCGTGGTCTTTGCCGCACAACTCGGCGCACTGGCCGCGGAAAATACCGGGCTTTTCCGCCTTGAACCAGGTGTCGCGGATAAATCCGGGAATTGCATCCTGCTTAATGGTGAGCGCAGGCACCCACCACGCGTGAATCACGTCGGCGGCGGTGACCAGCACGCGCACTTTCTTGCCCACGGGGACCACCACGTTGTTATCGGTTTCGAGCAGGTAGTTGACGCCTTTTTTCTCGGTGCCTTCGATTTGCGCGCGCGGCGTTGAAAGGCTGCTGTAGAAACTGATGCCTTCGCCTTCGCCCTTGAGGTAGTCGTAACCCCATTTCCACTGATAGCCGGTGGCCTTGATGGTCATATCCGGCTCTGATGTGTCGCGCAGTTGAACCAGTGCTTTGGTCGCCGGCACCATCATCGCGAGCAGGATGACGCAGGGCAC
>JBEBHE010000200.1:0-8881 GCA_040081205.1 Burkholderiales bacterium
GTCCGGCTGGATAATATCCAGCGCGCGCTCCTGCACCATGCGGCGGAATGCGCGGTGGCCGCGCAGTTGTTCCGCGCCGGAAATCCGCACCTTCAGGGCACGGCGAATTTCGATGTAGCCTTCGACGTCGTCCGAACTGATCGGCTCTTCAAACCACAACAGATTGTTTTCGGCCATGCGGCTTCCCACAGCGATGGCCGAGCCGCGGTCATAAGCGCAATTGGCATCGACCGCGAGCAGAATGTCGTCACCGATGGCGCGGCGCACCGCGGCCACGTTCTTGATGTCATAGTCCGGCCCGAAACCCACTTTCATTTTCATCGCCTTGAAGCCTGCGTCCGCGTAGCCGCGCGCTTCCTCCACCAGCGCAGCGGTCATGTCCTTGCGCTCCCGGCGGAAAAGGCCCGTGGCGTACGCCTGCACGCGATCACGAAATGCGCCGCCGAGCAGAGTGTGGATCGGCTGCTTCAGCGTTTTGCCCATGATGTCCCACAGCGCAATGTCGATGCCGCTAATGGCTGCGGTGTCGATGCCCTGACTGTGCAGGCCTTCCCAGATCACCTCGTAATGAAAAGGATCGCGGCCGATCACTTGTGACTCAATCGCGCGCCGCGCCGGTACGGCGGCGCCTTCACCCCAGCCGGTGATTCCCGCATCGGTAATCACTTCGACAATGCCGAAAGGCCGCTGCCGCGTGGTGCGCATGCCGTTCGAGAACGGGTCTTGCACCGGGTAGACTACCGAGTGCGTTTTGACGTCGATTATTTTCATACTGGATTCCTTTCCGTTTGCAACGGCTTACGGTGGTGATTTGCGTTTCTTGAAATAGAGGAAATACACGGCAAGCACGGCTGTCACAACAAAACCCAGCGAAAACAATTCGACGAAGTAAGGCGGTTCACTCTTGTAGCCACACCAGTTTCGCGCATTGGCGCCGAAAAGTGGAAATATGTAGCATGGAAATATGCCGAGCAGAACACCGGCGGTTCCGCTGCCCACGAATATCAGAAATGCTTTGCCGGTGTCGAGAATTAATTTCAACATACTTGCCTACACAATGCTGTCCGCGTGCAGCCGCGCAATTTCCTCTGTCGAATAACCATACTCCGCCAACACCGCATCCGTATGCTGCCCCAGCCGCGGCGGTGCGGTATGAATTTGCGCGGGGCTCGCCGATAGCCGATAAGGCGCAGTAGGCACCGCGAACGGCGGCAATCCCGTGGCAGTAGTGTCATCAAACCGGTGAAAAAACTTGCGGTGTTCGAGTTGCGGATGATGTACCGCGCGGGCAAGCGGCAGGACTTCCATTGCCGCCACGCCGGCCTTGTTCAGAAGAACTTCCCATTCGCCGGCGGTTTTGGCTGAGAGCCTGCGCGTGATTTCTTCGTTGAACGCCTTCATGTTTTTTATCACAGCGGCATCGCTGGCAAAGCGCGGGTCTAGCGGAATATCGGTGGCGTCTATCGCCTGCCAAAATTTTTCGCGGCGGTTGGGTGCGCCGGCAGCGATGGCGAGGTGGCCTTCCTTACAGCGGTAGGTGTCGCTGACGTAGCCGCCTTTGCCCGAGGCATTGCCCACCAGCGGCGGGGTTTCGTTGTCGTTGATGGCGCGCTGCACTTCGCCGCCCATCATGGTGATGGCGGTTTCCAGCATGGCGACGTCAATGGCTTGGCCGACACCGGTGCGGCTGCGCTGGAATAGCGCGGTGACGATGGCAAGTGCCGCCGCGTAGCCGGTGGTGTAATCGACGATGGTGGAGCCGGTTTTCAGCGGCCCCGTTTCCAGTGTGCCGGTGATGCTCATCATGCCGCTGACTGCTTGTACCACGCCGTCGATGGCGGCGTCGCTTTTTTTCGGCCCGGTCTGGCCGTAGCCGGTGACAGAGCAGAAAATGATGCGTGGATTAATTTTTTTCAGGTCATCGTAGCCGATGCCGTAGCGCGCCATGGTACCGCCCTTCAAATTTTCGATCACCACATCGGCGTCCTTGGCCAGCCGCCGAAACACTTCCTGGCCCGCCGGTGTGTTGATGTACAGCGAGACCGAGCGCGTGTTGGCGTTGTAGGCAACAAAATTGTGCCCCATCTTGGCTTCCTGAAACGGTGTGGGCGGGTAGCCGGAAGTGCGCGCGGAATCGCCCAGTTCAGGATGCTCGATGCGGATCACATCGGCGCCGTGCATGGCCAGTTGATAGGCGGCGAAGGGCGCGGCGACAACACGCGCCACGGCCAGCACCTTGATGCCGGTAAATGCTTGTTCCAAATTCATAGGGTCTCCGGATCGCCGGCGACGTAGGCGTCGGCGTGAATACGTTGCCCGTTATTTTCGCTCACAGCGGGAAAGATGACCAGTTGGTCAGAAGGCAACGCTTGGTAATGGCGTCACACGATGTGGCCTCTCCTTTGCGCGTTTACGTGGAGGCGGATTGAGGCGCGAACGCAACTCTGCACAGTGCGGCTACAAACACGTCGTCATTTCGCCCGCAGGCCCGTATCGCGAACCAGCTTGGACATTGTTTCGATCTGTGCGCGCAGAATCTTGTTGTATTCCTCGGGTCCGCCCGGCGCGGAAACGTAGCCGATACTCTGCATGCGTTCTTTCATCTCCGGCAGGTCGAGGATACGCAACACTTCTTTGCCGAGCTGATTAATGATGGGGCGCGGTGTACCGGCTGGCGCCATCAATCCGTGAGAGGTTTCAGGCCGTGTGAACTCGGCGTGTATTTCTCCGAGGGCTGGCACCTCGGGCAATACCGGCGTGCGTTGCGGCGTGATGACCGCCAGTGCGGTTAGCTTCCCTTCCTTGACGAAGGGCAGCGTCACGCCCAGCGTGCCGATGTGATAATGGGCACGACCACCGAGCACTTCGATCATTGAATCCGGGCCGCCCTTGAACGCCACGTGCACCGCCTTGATGCCGGCGGCGAGATTGAAGCGGAGTCCGCTCAGATGCGCCGCGCTGCCGGCCGCGCTGGTGGAAAGTATCATTTTGCCGGGCTGCGATTGAGCGAGCGCGGTGAAATCCCGCAGCGACCTGACGCCCAGCGCGGGTGTCGCGACGAGCACGTTTGTGCTGATGCCGATGTGCGCCGCCCCCGTGAAATCTTTGAGCGGGTCGTAGGGAAGGCCGGGTTGCATCGCTGCGCTGATGACAAAATTGGGAAGTGCGTACAGCAGCGTGTGGCCGTCCGGCGTCGCCTTGGCGACCGTGCTGGCAGCCAGCGTGCCGCCTGCGGCTGGACGGTTATCGATGATCACAGCGACGCCCCATGTGTCGCTCATTTTCTGTGCTATGAAGCGTGCCAGCCCGTCAGGCTGACTACCGGCCGTGGTCGACGCCACGATACGCATGGGCTTGCTGGGGAATCGCTGTTGCGCGTGTGCGAGCCCCGTCATGGCCGTGAAAGTCGCGGCAACCACCAGCGCAAAAATACGTGGCTGCGGATTCGTGCCAGTGAGGAATCCAGCCCGCTGGCTGGGCCGAGGCGAAAGCCAATGCAAATGCCAATGGTGTTGCGGGTTGACCATATACCCCCCCCCTTTCAAGCCAGGCATTTCTGCCGCGCGCTATTCGGCTTTTACGCCTGTCGTGCGAATCAGCTTTCCGAATTTTTCGTAATCGGCTTTTACGCGCGCGGCCATCTGCTCCGGCGTCATGTACCATGGATCAAGCATTTCCAGCCGCGCCCTCATGTCGGGCGCGTCCATTGCTTTTTTGAGTTCGGCGTTGACAAAGTCGGTGATTGGCTTGGGCAGTCCCGCAGGTGCGAACACCCCCACCCAGGAATTCATGTCGTAGCCTGGCACGCCCGCTTCCGCGATGGTGGGTATGTCCGGCATGCGCGGCAGGCGCTTGTCAGCGGTAACCGCCAGCGCGCGCACTCTGCCGGCTTGCACCTGCGCCTGCACTGCCGCCGGTGTGGAAATCAAAATCTGCGTCTCACCCGACACCAGCGACGTTACCGCCGGTCCGCCGCCTTTATAAGGCACCTGCACCATGCGCGTGCCGGTCATGGCGTTGATCTGCGCAATGGTCAGATGTCCGAAACTGCCGCTGCCCGATGTTGCATAAAGCAATTGATCGGGGCGTGCCCTGGCAAGCGCGATCAGTTCTTTGACGTTTTTTGCGGGCAGCGCGGGATGCACTACCAGTAGCCCCACCTGCGCGCATAACAAGCCTACCGGCGTAAAGTCACGCAGCGTGTCGTATGGGAGTTTCGCCATCAGGTGTGGATTCGCCACGTGCGTGGTCGAATGCACCATCAGCGTATAACCATCTGGCGGCAGTTTTGCCACGAGGTCGGCACCAATGGCGCCCGATGCGCCGGGCCGGTTGTCGATCACAAACGGCTGGCCCAGCGTTTGCGACAGCTTTTGAAAATACAATCGACCCGCCACATCAGTGAGTCCGCCGGTGGGCCACGGAATGATCACGCGCACGGCCTTTGCCGGGTAGTTTTGCGCATGCGCGTCGGCAACAAAGGCGCACGCCGCCGCGCATAATCCAAAGAATAGCCCCTCACCAACGCGCATTGCGATGTCTCCGCTGCGATGCTTTCAGCGGCAATCGTATCACCGGTAGAGCCGGTGCGCGTTTGTGTGCTGCTATTCGGGATCGTCCGCGAACGGATCGAACGGTTCCGTCGCCGGCAGAACGTCGTTCAATTTCCAGTCGGCGTCGTCGACATTGCGAATCGCCGCGCTGATGTCGCCTGCCTTGATCAGAATTTCTTCGTGCTGCGGAGAAAACTGCCAGTCGTCGACCATCGTAGTCTCCCGTCGGGTGGATGTGTGTGACGGGAAAAGTGTAGGCACGGACTCGCGGCGCGCATGTTGCGATTAGGCGTGGTTTACCAGCGCATTTCCATCGCTGCGGCGGTAAAAGCGATTTATATTAAATACGTTTAAAAACAAATAGTTACAATTATTCCGCGCGCATTGAAAACGCCAGCAGCACGACGGCAATCATCAGCAGCGCCAGCGCGCTTAACGCCAGCGACCAATGAATGCCGATCACGGCACCCAGCAAGCCGACCGTCAATCCGCTGAACGCACGCAGGCCGTTGTTCGACATGTTGTAGAGGCCGATCATGCGTCCGCGCAATTGCGGCGGCGCATGTATTTGCACCAGTGTTTGCGCCATCGCGTTGAACGTCAGATTCAAAAATCCGGCGACGAACATCAACGCCACCGCCAGCGGGTAGTTGTCGGTGATTGCGAATCCGGCGATGGAAATGCACCACAGGATCGTGAGTATGATTGCGGTGCGCGCGTTGGCCTGCAGCAGACTGCGTGCTTCGAGAATCATGCCGCCGATGAAGGCGCCGCCGGCGTTGGCAGCGAGCAGCACGCTGTAGGAGAACTCGGCTTTCTCCGTGCCCAGATCGTGCGCGAACTCCGGCATCTGCGCCTGAAATGCGTTGCCGACAAAGAACGACGACACGCCCGCCAGCGCGATCATGCTGATGAGAATGCGATTGCCTTGCGCCAGTCGCAGCGTTGCCAGGGTGTCGGCGAGTCCGCCGCCCCGCGCTGCGCCGGGTTCGCGCGCCTTGCGCTGCCCGTGCGGCGTTCTGCCGAGCCATACGATGAGCGGCAGATAAATCAGCACGTTGATAATCAGCCCTGCTGCCGCGCCGAACATCAACATCAGCACACCGCCCACCGCCGGGCCCATCAGCACGCCGAGTTGGCGGCTGGTGGCGTTGAGCCGTACCGCGCTTTGCAGATTTTTGCCGCCGACAATATCGTGGATCAGCAGTTGACTCGCGGGTATCCACAACACGCCCGCGATGCCGTGGATGGAGAGCAGCACCACCGCGTGCCACTCCTCGGTGGTGTCGGTCAGAAACAGCAGCGCCCAGCCGAGCGAGGCGACCATGTACAGCAGCATCGCCCATTGAATGATGCGCCGATTATCGTAGCGATCGGCCAGCGCGCCGGAGTACACCGAAAACAGCAAAAACGGCAGCCAGTGCGTGAGTATCGCGATGCCCGCCAGCGTGGGCGAATGAAACTTCTGGTAAAGCACCCAGTAGCTGATCACGTGCTCGATGTTGTCCGCCATCATCGCCAGCGCGGTGGTGATGAAGTAGATGCGATACTGCGGGTGGCGCAGCGCGGCGAAACTTTGGGTTGATTCGTGTGAGTCGCCTGAAACGCCGGGCGGCGTGGGTGCTTCGGACATTCGCGATTGTAGCGCGTTCGGCGTGGGCGCCGATACGCGCGGCAAGACGTACGACTACTGCGCCTGCAACTTCGCGTCGCGGATCACTTTGCTCCACTTCACGATTTCCGCGCGCTGAAATTGATCGAACGCCTCGGGTGTGGTGTAAACGATTTCGGCGCCTTGCAGCAGCATCGCATCCTTGAGTTCCTGCAAGCTCAGGATCGATTTCATTTCGCGATTGATCTTGTCGATGATCGCGCGTGGTGTTTTGCCCGGCGCGTAGAGGCCGAACCACACGTACGATTCGAGTCCTTTGAAACCTTGTTCCGCGGCGGTGGGTATATCCGGCGCGCCGGCGAAACGCTTGTCGTTCAGCAGCGCAATGGCTTTGAGCTTGCCCGCCTTGATTTGCCCGCTGGTGGTAGTGGTGGAAAGAAACGCTGTTTGTACTTCGCCCGTAAGCAGTGCTGTCAGCGTAAAACCCGCGCCCTTGTATGGCACGTGAACCAGATTGATGCCCATCACCTGCGTAAACAACGCGCCGGTGAGATGGCTGCTGGTGCCGGCGGAAGCCGACGCGTAATGCAATCCGTGGGGACGTGATTTTGCCAGTGCCACGAACTCCTTGAGATTGTTCACGCCCAGCGACGGTGTTACCGTCACTACCAGCCCCGAGTTGGTAATCAGCGAAATCGGCGCGAAATCGCGCAGCGGATCAAACGAAATATTCTTGATGAGCAGCGGCGCGCTGACTTGTGTGTTCACACCGGTGACGTAGAGCGTGTGTCCGTCCGGCGCCGCGTGCGCGACGATCTCGGCGCCCACCACGCCGCCTGCGCTGGCGCGATTGTCGATCACCATTTGCTGCTTGAAACGCTCCGAAAGCTTGTGGCCAATGAAGCGCGCGGTAATGTCGGCGGTGCCGCCGGGGGAGCCCGAGACGATGCGTACCGGACGATTCGGATAGTTGGTTGCCGCGTTCTGTGCGAGATCCGCCGCGAATGTCGCACCACTGAATGACGCAAACGCAAGGGCTGCGATACAGGCATTGCGCACAGGCTTCACGCTTGATCTCCCCTGCAATTTCATTGGCGGTATCTTTAGCGAACGCTCAGGAGCTCGACCTCAAACACCAGCGTGGCGTTGGGCGGAATAACGCCGCCTGCGCCGCGTGCGCCATAAGCGATGGACGAAGGGCAGGTGAGCTTCGCCGTGCCGCCGGTTTTCATCAGCGCGACGCCTTCGGTCCAGCATTTGATCACGCCGTTCAGCGGAAACTCAATCGGCTCGCCGCGCTTGTAGGAGCTGTCGAACTCTTTGCCGTCGGGAAACGTGCCCTTGTAATGCACTTTGACGGTAGAGGACGCGGTCGGCTGCGTGCCCTTGCCGTCTTTGATCATGCGTATGACCAGGCCGCTGGCAGTAACTTTGGCGTTAGGCTCTTTGGCCGCTGCCGCGAGCGTGGCATCCGGGCTGCTTTGCGCGCGGACGTGCGTTGCGCTGATTAAGAGTAAGCCGCTGGCGAGGGACACGGCGACGGCGCGTTTCAGGAATGACATTTTTATTTGAGCAGGACAATAGTTGTTCATAAGGAGTGTTATTTCATGGAGGATTTTGTGACGGACGGATTGTACTGCGCTACACAAAAATCCGCTGTGTTGCTTATACATCCGCCAGTACCAGATCGGACGCCTTCTCGCCGATCATGATCGACGGTGCGTTGGTGTTGGAGGCCACCATCGTTGGCATGATCGACGCATCGCACACGCGCAGACCCGCGATGCCATGCACCCGCAGCTGCGCATCGACGACCGCCCGCTCATCGCTGCCCATGCGGCAGGTGCCGATCGGATGATAGGAGGTCTGCCCGGTGGCGCGGGCATGGTCCAGCAGCGCGTCGTCGCTTGCAGCAAGCGGCCCCGGCCGTGTTTCGCGCACGATGTGCTGTGCAAGAGCCGGCTGTGCGGCCAGCTTGCGGATCATGCGCAGGGCCGCCACGATGGTACGCACGTCGTGCTCCGCCGCAAGATAGTTGGCGCGGATCTCCGGCGGCTCGCCGGCTTCGGGGCTGCGAATGTGTACGGAGCCCTGCGACTCTGGCCGCAGGCAGTAGCAGCCGATCGAGAATCCCGGATATGGGTCCAGCCCCATGCGTTCGGCAATAGAACGCGCGCCCTCGCGTCCACCGTAATGGCTGCTGGCCATGGACAACTGGTGCAACTGCATCTTGATGTCGGGTCGTGGTAAATCGGGGTTGCTGCGCGCAATCGCCATGGTGGTTGCCGACGATGTGCTCATCAGCCCGCGGCCCAGAAACAGCCAGCGCGCGCCCAACTTCGCCTTGAGCAGCGGATTGCGCAGAATGGTGTTGAGTGTGATGTTCAGTTTCGTTTCAAAGCCGAGCCGCACGTGCAGGTGGTCGCGCAGATTCTCGCCGACGCCGGGTAGATGATGCGTCGCCGTGACGCCGGCGCGTTTAAGCACCTCGCCGTTACCAATGCCGGAGAGTTCCAGCAATTGCGGCGATTGCACGCTGCCGGCGCAGAGCAGTACCTCGCGCCGCGCCCGCACGGTGATTTCTTCTCCATTCTTGCGATAGACCAAGCCGGTAGCGCGGCGGCCTTCGAGCAGCACGCGCTGCGTCAGCGCGCCGGTTTCGACTTTCAGATTGGCGCGGCGCATCGCCGGCTGCAGATAGTTGTCGCCGGTGTGA
>JBEBHE010000201.1:0-8879 GCA_040081205.1 Burkholderiales bacterium
AAATGCTCCCAAGCCAGCACGGACTCGCTACCCGCCTCGATCTGGCCATTGCCATTGCCGACGCCGGCATTGCAAGCTGCAACGGAAATCCCGGTGATGTTGGTTACCGCCGCCGTGTAGTCCCCCGGCAACGCGCGATAACGATCGAGAAAACCAAAGTAAGCCGCCTTGATGCCGTCCTGCTGCGAAATCAGATTACGCACGCGCGCGCTGGTAATCAGTTCCTGCCCCTTAAGTACGCCACCCAAGAGCAAGCCGATAATGACCAACACAATGGCAATTTCAATCAGGGTAAATCCGCGCTGCTTGTGCATCTGTTTTTCTCCCATTGTCGATCCGTTAAATACTGCCACAACAAATAGCGCAACCTTCGTGCCAGCTGCAAATGCCCAATAGTATCAGCGCACTACTGACAATTAAAGCCTGTCGCACTGCCACTATCTGTCACGCTCAACGGCAAAAGTTTTTAACTATTTGTTTTTAAACACTTATTTTAATCACTAAACCCTAAGCCATCAGCAAGTGCCGAATCCACAGAAACGGCGGCCGGTGATTTCAAATACTGCACGAAACAAACCGCATGCGCATTGCACACACTATTGCCGATTTTTCGACGGTGACGCCGATTTTTCAACACGCTTTAACTTTTCGAGACGTTCGGTCAAGAAGTGTATTTCCTTGTCATCGGTAATTTCCTTGCCCGCCAGCAGACCGCCGAGCAGCACCGCCGCGCGCTCGGTCTCACCCATGTCTTCGAGGATGAAAATGCGCATTTGCCGCGCCCAGTTTGACGCTCTGCCGGCGTGGCGCGCGATGTCTTCGGCATAACGCAGCGCCAGCGGCGGGTCTTTCAAACGATGCTTGGCCATGATCGCGCAATGCGCCAGCCAGCGCCAGCGCGCGTCGGGGCGCACCAGGAATTCGCGATGCACAAAGTCACACATGGCGCGCTGCTTGTCGGGTGCCTCTGACACCAACCCGTACAGTTGCGAGGCCATCATCAGCGGATACTGCGCCGCCGAATCGAGCGCAAGCGCAGTGCCAAGCCATTCCATCACACGTGCGTAGTCCAGAGCGCGAAACGGAACACTCACGCCGGGCTGATTGTCGAACGCCTGCAGGTAAAGCGCCAGAAACTGCGACATCGCCTGCGGCTCGCCCAGACTCAGCGCGCGCAACACCGACGCAGGCCATGGTGCTTCCAGCGCGCTGGCAACGGCCACCGGCTTCGGTTCCGTCGCGCGCAGCGCGGCATACGCCGCGAGCGCCGCGACAAACAGCGCCAGCACCCAGCGCGGCACGACAGCCACACGGCGCTCACCTTCCGCGCGCGCAAGATACGCCATGCGCATTCGCATCAGAAATTACGCCGATGAAAATCGACCATCGCCGCCGCCGTCAGCAAAACGACATACAGTGCCGCCTCCAGCATCAGCATAGAAACGGCGTTCCACGACGCTGCTGCGTCGATCAGCCACGTGGTTTGCGGCCATCGATCCAGCGCCGGAATAATCAGCGCCAGGCCTTCGATCATCCAGCGCCCGATGCCATGCGATACGGTGTCGGCGCCGCTGATGGGATACGCGCTCATCAGGCGGATCGCCGTCAGGCTGCGTGCCAGCACATAAAATGCCAGCACCACGGCGGCAGCGGGAATAAACTGCCCGAACGCCATCACGCAGAACAGCGAAAACGCGATCACCACCGCCAGTTCCAGCACCAGCGCCACGCCCCATTGCGCACTGGCCGCCACCGGGGCCATCCACAGCACTGGCAAACAAGCAATGACGGCAATGGCTGCGCCGGTTGCGAGAAAACCGAGCAGCTTGCCGAGGATATAATGCGAGCGTGGCAAATCGAGCGCCAGCAGCACGTCGAGCCCTTTGTCGTTGAATTCACGTGTTACGCTGCCAATAACGTGCGCGGCGACTATAAACACGGCGGCCAACCGGACGCCCGCCGCATAAAAGGTGGTTTGCATGCGCAGGCTTTCGGTCACGGCGAGTTCCGATACAAAAAACGCCAGCATGAACACGGCGCCAAGCGCTGCGGCAAACAGCGGCAGCAGGCGCGTACGGCGCGCTTCGAGCAGGGTGTAGTGCGAAATGGCCAGTATTTGTTGCATCGCATGTGAAGTATAGCCAACACTGTGACAATAGCGAAAACACAATGACAACGGATCGCGCCCACAGCGCGCCGTACAAACGGCGAACCGCCGACAACGGTTTCGTGGCGCGTCACGCCCATTGGTGGCTTGGACTGATGCTGCTGGCGCTGCACGCGGGCGTCGCCTGGGGCATCGACACCCCGTGGGGGCCGGCATTTTTGCTGGTGCACTTCGGACTGTTTTTGTTGTGGCAGCCGTTGTGGCGCGGTGAAGGCGAAATCGAATCGCGCAACGCGTTCCTGGTCATCATTGTGGGTCTGCTGCTGTCGGCGCTGAGCAACTGGTGGCTGATCGCATTGTGGCTTGCTGTCCTGACCGGCTTGATCGGCGGCAGCCTGCCCGGCATGGGTGGGCGGCGCCAACGTTTCGTATCATTTCTGGCAGCACTGTTTTTTTTATCACTGTTGCTGATGTGGGTGGTGCCAAATCTCTCCGGCAACTATCCCGTGGATACATGGACAACGCTGCTGGTACGCTATGGGCTGCCGGCCATGCCGGTGATGATCCTGTTTCTGCGCATCGACCCGCCGCGCGCCGAAGCGCGTGTAGCAGTGGATTTGTTCTACAGCCTGATGCTGTTTCTGCTGGTGGCGGCACTGGTGCTCGGCAGCGTGGTCATCATGCAAATGAATCAGGGACAATACGCCGTGGCGCTGGCGCAAACCCTGATGGTGATCGCGCTGGTGCTGGTCGGCCTGTCGTGGTTGTGGAATCCAACGGCAGGATTTTCCGGCATCGAACAGTTGCTATCGCGCTATTTGTTAAGTGTCGGATTGCCGTTCGAACAATGGGTGCAGGAACTCGCCACGCTAGCCGAACGCGAAATCGACCCGCGGCGCTTTCTGAACGCGGCACTGGATCACATCCTCGCGCTGTCGTGGATCACCGGCCTGCGCTGGGAAACACCTGCGGGATCGGGGCAGCGCGGGCAACTTGCCGAGCATTTCGCTGAGTTCAACCAGGGCGGCCTCAGCCTTCGCATACACGCGCGCTGGACGCTGTCGCCGGCGATGCTGCTGCATCTGAAACTGCTAGCGCAGATGGTCGGACATTTTTACGCGGCCAAGGAACGGGAGCAATTGCAGCGCCAAAACGCGTACACCCAAGCCATTTACGAGACCGGCTCGCGGCTCACGCATGACGTAAAAAATCTGCTGCAATCGTTACGCTCTTTGTGCGCGGCAGCTGAAAGCAGCGCGCCCGATCAATCCGGCGAACTGCAGGCGCTGATGCAAAGACAATTGCCGCAGATCACGCAGCGGCTCAACACCACGCTGGACAAACTGCGTGCGCCTGATCGCACGGACACCCACCTCATGCGGGCGGCGGCGTGGTGGCAGGCGATTCAGCAACGCTACGCGCACCGCAGCGTTACTTTTATATGCGACGGCGATTTTGCCGGGCATGAAGTACCGTCGGAAATGTTCGACAGCGTCGCCGACAATTTGATCGACAATGCGCTGCGAAAACAACTGCCCGCCGGCGGACGGGTGGCGGTATCCTTTGTCCCTGCCACCACCACGCTGCAGGTCACCGACACAGGCGAACCCATTCCAAAGGAACTGGCGGGGGAGCTTTTCGCCGCACCGGTGACGTCGCGTTCGGGGCTGGGCGTCGGCCTCTACCATGCAGCAAAACACGCCGCTCAGGTGAACTACGCGTTGACGCTTGCCGACAATCGCGAAGGCAGTGTGATATTCAGGCTCTCACCCATGCTGCCTTAATAAATTTTATATAAATAACACTTTAAAAACAATACGTTAATATCATTTTTCGCACTGGCGCCGGTAGCGCAGCAGAAACCGCGTCTTCCAGCGGCAGCCACAAGGTCGCGGGCACAGGCGCTTTCGTGGCAGCTTTTTTGACCTGCACCACCATAGGATTGATGGTCAGTTTGAAGTGCGTAAAGCCATGCGCCACCAGCGGCAATTGTTTTGTCGAGATCACGCTGATGCCATAACGCTCACGGCACACACGGCGCACATCGCTTAACGCGCGCGCGTGTTCCATTTCCGGCAGCGACCATAAGCCGCCCCAAATTCCTCGCGGCGCTCGTTTCTCCAGCAAAATATCGTTCCCACGACGCAACAACAACATCACGGTATTTCGTTGCGGTATGGCGCGGCGCGGCTTGCGGCCCGGCAATTCATCGATCAGATTTTTTCTGTATGCGACACAATCGGCGCACACCGGGCACCGCTCGCATTGGGGATGGCTGCGCGCGCAAACACCAGCACCCAAATCCATCAAGCCCTGCGTGTACGAGACGATATTGCGCGCCGGCAGCAGCGACTCGGCATTACGCCACAGTTTTTCCTGCACACGCGCGTCACCCGGATAGCCGCGCACGCCGCCGTGACGCGCCAGCACGCGCTTTACATTGCCATCGAGAATCGCGTGACGTCCGCCGTAAGCAAACACGCAAATCGCCGCTGCCGTTGAGCGTCCTATGCCGGGCAACGCCTCTACGGCCTCCGGATCGTCCGGCATGCGCCCGCCATGCGTTTCGACCAACACGCGCGCGGCTTTATGCAAATTGCGCGCACGCGAGTAATAGCCCAATCCGCTCCACAACGCGAGCACGTCATCGAGCGGCGCTTTCGCGAGCGATTCCACCGAGGGAAATCGTCGCAGGAAACGCTCGTAGTAAGGAATGACGGTGGTGACCTGCGTCTGTTGCAGCATGATCTCTGACAGCCAGATCGCGTAAGCATCGCGCGTGCGCTGCCACGGCAAATCATGCCGGCCATGCTGTTTTTGCCAGGCAACCAGGCGCGCCGAAAACGTGCGCATCAACAACGGTTCATCAAGCACTCATCTCCCAAACAACCCTTTAATCGTGTCCTTGGTAGAACCCGATTTTGGCGCTTCGCCCCCTTTGGCGGGGCTACCTGCCGCGGCTGGCGCAGGCGTTGCGGCTTTCTTCCCGCCCAGCAATCCTTCCAATTTGCCTTTGATCTTTTCTTCGGCCTGTTGCTTAACGTTATCCGTCAGCATCGCACTATAATCCAGGCCAAACGACGGCGCAGTAAGCGGCCCCGTAGCCCGCACCGGGACGGTAAATCCCTTGAGATCACTGGCCTCGCGCCCGTCCTGCCCTTTCAAAGACCCAACGAGCGTAGCCTTCACCAGATAGTTGAGGGAATCCTCGCCGATATTAATATCGCCCGCGCCGCCGACGCGCAACAACGGCGACTTCATCGACAAATCATTGTTGCTTGCAACACCGTTGCGAATGGCGAAGGTGCCGGTCAGTTCAGAAAAATCCGTCTTCTGATTCTTGTCGGCGGCTTGCGTCTGCTGCCCCTTGAGCGAACCGAGCTTGGCCTTGGCGTTGCGTATGGTGCCGGCCACGTCAATGCCCTTGATCGCGCCGTCGCGCAGATTCACCGATGCGCCGCCATTCAGCCCGCGCTTGAGCGCATTCACCGTCGCGCCCTGCGTGGTGACATCGACGTTGACGGTGCCTTGTCCATCGAGCATATCCTTGTTGGCCAGATCCTTGAGCAACGGGCCGATGGCGACACCGCTCAGATTTTGCTTGATCGCGAACGACGGCGTTGCCACCGCCGCGTTGACCGATACCGTACCGTTCATCGACCCCTGATAAAGATTCGCCGATAGCGGACTAACGTCGACGCGCCCACCGTTCGCCTTGACCTCGAGCCGCACGTTCGATGCCTTGAGGTTGGAAACCTTGAGCGTGCCGATACGCAATTTTCCGTTGGCACGCAGCGACCGCAACGCCGAGACATCGATCGGCTTGTCAGCGCCACCGCCTTTGCCGCCGGCGCCGCCGCTGGCTTGCGCGCCCTGCCCCTGCGGTGCGTAACGATCCAGGTCAAGCTGATCGATTTCCACATCAAACGTCACGCCCGGCGGCGCAAATCCGTTCACGCCGACCTGCGCCTTGATCGTGCTGTCCGATACTTTGCCTGCGAGATTCGCCTGCACCTGCTGCTTCGAGCCGTTAACGCTGGCGCTGCCATTGAGATTGCCACTGATACTTTTCCCCGGCAGATTGGGCCCGGTAGCGGTAATGTTAATGCCCAACTGGGCAAGACTGATCTCTTGCGTCTGAAAATTACCGGACAGCGGCGACGTTACTTTCGCCTTGATGGTCTGGTCGCCCTGCTTGATGTCGAGATCCAGCGTCATGCCCGCCGACTTGAACGCCGCCGCCGTGCCTTCAATGCCCGGCAGCACCACATTGGCCATCGTTACCCCTTGTGGATTAGTGATCTTGGCTGCAATCGTCACCTTTTCACCAGACGCTTTGTCCTTGGTAATTTGCAACTTGGGCGCTTCGAACTTGATATCCAGATTGTCTTTGCCGCTGACGCCGGTCATCGCCATCGCCAATTTATCCGTGGTCAACTCGCCGGATTTGAGTTTCGCCAGCACACCGCCCGACGCCTTGACGTTGAGATTACTCAGATCGGCGGCGGCACCTTTGGCCTCGAACCCCATGTCCTGCAACGAAAACACCTGCTGATCGAGATCAAACGTCAGCTTTGTTTTCAGCGCAATGCCGAGATCGATTTTAGGTTTGTTGCCCTTGACCGTCATCGACAAATCGATTTTACCCGGCACATTCGGCGCGATGCGCCCGGTCTTGAGATTGACGTTCGACAGCGCGTATTGCGCGCCTTGCGCCTCATCACGGTAGGTCAGCGCGGCGTTTTCAAACGCCACATGATCGATATCGAACTCGAATTGCTCCTGCTTTTTCTCCTCCTTCGACAGCAGATCGTCGATATTCATGCGCCCATCCTTGAATTTGACGATGGTGGCGCGCACGCCTTTCACTTCAATCTCATCGACCACCAGCTTCTTCGACAGCAGCGGCATCAATTTCAGCGACACGCGCAAACTGTCGACCGCGGCAAACTCCTTGTCGCTCTTGAACTCGGACAAAGAAATTTTTCCGAGATCGGCGCCTATGCTCGGCCAGAACTTGAGTTTGATATCGCCGTCCAGCTTCAGATCACGCTGCTTTTTGTCCTTGACCATCTGGATAACCTGCGGCTTGTAGCTGTTGGGATTGAACGTCGCCGCAATGTAAGCAACCACACCGCCGCCGACAACCAACAGGCCACCGCACGCAATCAACAGATATTTGACAATTTTCATAGACTTGCTCCATGTCCCGGACAGTCAGAACGACGTTCGCGGCGATCCGATCCAACCCTATCGCTACCGCGGCAAAGGGTCAATCGCCGACCCAGCCAAAGTTGTTAAATGGTTGCAAATAACCGGATGCGTCGCACGGTGGTACGACCAGCATCCACCGGAGTGGTTCACGTCGCACGCAGCGACGACACGCAACAGTGGAGCGGGTGAAGGGAATCGAACCCTCGTATGCAGCTTGGGAAGCTGCCGTTCTACCATTGAACTACACCCGCGAAACAGCGTGGATTCTATCACTACACCCACGCCCGTTGCAGTGCAGCCTCCCCCGCGCGCCGGCCGTTTGGGACGAATTGGATTATGATGCACTCTGCACAGTGAGCGAACGGCAATCGCAAGCAACGGGAGATCTTAATATGCATACAACAACCGCCGCGTGGAACACATTCGTTTTGGGCGCAATGCTTTGGCTATGCGGCAATGCCACGGCCGCTGGACTCGGGCCAATGACAGTACACTCGTTGCTCGGTCAGCCGCTTATCGCGGATATCGAACTGGTGATCCAGGACCGGCGCGAACTTGAGCGATTGTCGGCGCGCATCGCATCGATGGATGCGCATCGGCGCGCCAATATTCCGTACGCGGTCGCCGCCCTCGGCCTGAAGGCCGCCATACAAACTCACAAAGATGGACGGCGTTTCATTCGCGTCGAGTCCGTGCAGCCCGTCAGCGAACCTGCGGTGAAGTTGCTGATCGAACTGATCAGCCCGGGCGGACAGACATCGCGCGAATACAGCGCACTGTTTGAGCCGCCGGAAGTACAGCGCCGGTAACCGCTAGGACTCAGCCCACGGACTGCGGTTCACCACGGTAAAGGCGACGCGTTCACATCCGGCGCTTCGTTCGACTACGGCTCTCGGCTTCAACACAAGCTGCTGCTTTCCCGCTTCCATGTACACGTTGTCCATGGTGGTGAATGTACCGTCGCGCACCAGCACTTCGACTTCCCGCTGATGCGCAGCGTCGTCACTAAGCAGTATCGCGAAATCGAGCGGCACCTTCTGCGATATCCCCAGATCAGCGTGCCGCTGATCCTCGCGGCGTATACGCACCAGCGACGCGTTACGGCCCAACAGTTGCACGCCCACGCGCTGCTGATTTCCCATGACACGCAATACACGGCGCACCACGCCCACACGCCAGTGGCGCGGCACCTCGCCCTCCACGCCCACCAGACTGCCTACCTCCACCCAGTCGCCCGCGACGGCAGGGATCACAGCGCCATAACCGCTCTCGCTGATATCGTTCACCACCCAGCTTTCCGCCGTCGGCTGGTCGGTAAAATCCAACGAGTCGCTGATCACGAATTCCAGCGTACGCATGACCGCCTTGAAGCCGGGCACCACGGTGACGCGCGCGTTGATTTTCTGGCGCTCATGCTGCCGCGATTGCGTTTTGCCCGACCAGTCCTGATGCACATGTTCAAGAATCGATTTCACGAAGGCAGGATCCGCCTTGTCTTCCAGTATTAAACCGGGCGGCAATTCGCGTGTTGATTCGAGATGGGCAAGCACTTCTTCCA
>JBEBHE010000011.1:0-31095 GCA_040081205.1 Burkholderiales bacterium
CAAGGAGCCGCATACCGAATCCATCGCGGCGTGGCATCAGGATTCCACCTACTTTGGCTTGCGTCCGTACGAGCACGTCACGGCATGGGTGGCGCTGAGCAACGTGCCGAAAGAAGCGGGGCCGATGGAATTTGCCGTCGGCAGCCACATCCGCGGGCAATTGCAGCAGCGCAGCAAGATGGTGAAAAACAGCGTGAATACCGCAGGGCAGATTATCGTCGAGTGGTTCGATCAATCACAAACCGAATTCGGCGTGTTAAAGCCCGGCCAATTTTCGCTGCATCATACTTGTACCGTGCATCAGTCGGGACCGAATCACTCAGACGAGCGCCGTGTAGGATTGGCGCTAAGTTATATCCCTACGCGCGTGCGGCACGTCGGGCCGCAACGCATGCCCGCGTGCCTGGTGCGCGGCAAAGATACCTGCGGGCACTTTGATTTACAGCCGCGCCCGCAACAGGATTTCGGCGAAGCCGAAACGCAGCGCCATGAGGTGTCGTTCAAGGCTTACGTGGATTCGTTTTACGAGCAATTAGCACTGGTCGAAAAGGATATTCCCGCGGACGCCACTGCGTTTATGAACTGATCAGCGTAACCTGGCAACCAGCGGCGCCGCTCAACTACTGTAGTTTGAATTTCTGCACGCGCCGTCCGAATCCCGCTTCGGCGGTAAAAATATTGCCCTTCGAATCAATCGCCATATTGTGCAGGCTGCGGAACTCGCCGGCCATACGTCCGGGGCGGCCGAAGTTACCGACAATCCTGCCGTCTTCACGATTTAAAATATTGACTTGTGAATTGCCGCCGTCGGCGACAAACAGATAGCGCTGTTGCGCATCGATAGAAGCCACCGTGTCTGCTACCGGACCGGACAGCGACTGTGACGGGATAATAAATTCACGCAGGTATGTGCCGTTGGCCTGAAATACCTGCACGCGCTGATGCGGACGGTCGCATACGTAGATTTTCTTGTCATTGGTCTGGCGCACGCAATGCGGATTGCCAAATTGTTTGGGCGGCGCCGCATTGGGATTGAACGGCGGTTGCTTCGTGTCATCGGGCACCGCGCCATACGCGCCCCAGTGGCGTTTGTAGGCGCCGGTCGTTGCGTCGAACACGATCACACGGTGATTGCCATAGCCGTCACCGACGATGACTTCATTCGCTGCGGCATCAGTCACAATGGCGCCCGGACGGCCCAGTTGTGTGCGGCTGTTGCTGCCTTCGGATTTTCCGGGTTTGCCGATTTGCAGCAGGAATTTTCCGTCGCGCGTGAATTTGAGTATGTGATGATCCGCCGGATCGTTGCCGGCAATCCACACGTTATTTTGCCAATCAACATGAAGGCCGTGCTCGTTTTTCGGCCAGTCGTAACCCTGGCCAGGCCCGCCCCACCCTTGAACGAAATTTCCATCGCGATCAAATTCCATTACCGGCGGCGCCGATACGCAGCAAGTCGCCGTCGGCGGCTTCTGTTGCGCCAGCTTGTCGTCGGCCAGCAGCGTGGCCGGACGATGTAGCACCCACACGTGATCGCGCGGATCCACGGACACGCTGGATACCTGTCCCCAAATCCAGTTATCCTTTAACGGCTTGGGCCAGAACGGCTCGACCTGATATTGGGGCACGCCGCCCGCGCTGCTCGATTGCGTTGGCTGTTGTGCGCAGCCGATCGCGGTGATGATGCTTGCTGCTCCGATCAGCACGACCGCTTTTACCCAATTGGCTCTGTTCATTTTGCTGCCCCCTTTGGAATATGCCGATTATGTTTTTTCATCATGGTATGCGCCGCAACCCTTCGGCACAACAAATAAATAATGTTATAAAACAAATACATACAATATATTGATGATACGACTTAACCCCATGTCATGACGCGCGTCGTTTAATCCGTGAAGTGTTATGCACATCAATGGCGCAGCCCGGAGAAATAATGAATCGCAGAAAATTTTTGTTAAACATGCGCACGATGGCGGTGGCAGGGTGCGCGTTCAATCTGGTTCACGGCGCAGCGGCGCAGGATGTGCGTCCGGTAATTTCGCCGCCGCGACTGACGGTTGCCCAGGGTGCGGAAACGCCGGTGGTGTTGCAGGCGATACGCATCGAGACCGAAATCAGCGGCAGCCGCGCGCTGACCACGGTAGAGATGACCTTCTTCAACCCGAACCGCCGTATTCTCGAAGGCGAATTGCAGTTTCCGCTGCTCGACGGCCAGCAGGTCAGTGGTTTCGCGCTCGACATCGACGGCAAGTTGCGCGAAGCGGTGCCGGTCGAAAAAGCCAAAGGCCAGCAGGTGTTTGAAGACGTGATTCGACAGCGTATCGATCCCGCGCTGCTGCAAGTTACCGCTGGAAACAATTACAAGCTGCGCGTCTATCCGCTGCCCGCGCAAGGCACACGCCGCGTGATGATTCGCTACGCGGAATCGTTGCCGGTGTCCGGTGCGCTGCGCCGCTACCGCCTGCCGCTGGATTACGCGCGCGATCTCGCGGGCTTTTCGCTGCGCGTTCTGGTGCGAGCGCCGGAACATGCACCGGCGCTCGCTGGTACGCTGCCGCAGGGACTTGCGTTCAGAACACGCGGGGTGGATTACGACGCGGAGATTTCGCGCAAGGATTTTGCGGCGCGCGGCGTGCTGGAAGTGCATGTACCGGTGTCGGTGCGGCCCGAAGTGCATACACAATCCGTTGGCGACAAAACGTATTTCGTGGCTGAAGTGCCCGCGCGGTTAAGTAACACAGTGCTGCGCAATGTGACGCCGGTCGTGGGTATTGTCTGGGACGCCTCCGGTTCCGGCGCTACACGTGACCACGTGCGTGAATTCGCGCTGCTCGACACGTATTTCAAACGCATGGGCAACGGCGAGGTTCGCTTGACGCGCGTGCGCGACGCCGCCGAAGCGGTAGAACGCTTTCGCATCAGTAACGGCGAATGGGGCGCACTGCGCCGCGCGCTGGAAGCCACTGCGTACGATGGCGCGACGCAACTCGGTGCTTTCACGCCGGAAACCGGCGTTGGCGAATACCTGTTGTTCAGCGATGGTCTGGACAACTTTGGCGAGCGCCCGTTTGCGAAACTCAATGTGCCGCTGCACACGATAAGTGCCGCGACACGCGCCGACCCGGCGCGACTGCGGCAGCTTGCCGAATCCAGCGCCGGCAGCTTTATTGACCTTGCGTCACTCACCGCCGTCGAAGCGGCGCGCCGCCTGCTGTATCGCGAAGCGCGCATTCAATCAATCGACGGCAACGGCGTCTCCATGTTAACCGCCGTGTCGCGTGTGGCCAACAATGGCCGCTGGCTGGTAGCAGGGCAATTGCTGGCTGACCGCGGTGTGCTTAGCGTCACCGTGTCGTATCCGGGTTCGCGCGCGGGCTCGGAAACCATCTCCGTTCCTGTGCGTGCCGCACAAAATGCCGACAATCTGGCCGCCGCGGCGTGGGCGCAAATGCGTGTGACGGAACTGGATGGCGAATACCGTTTGCACCGCGCGGAAATCCGCCGCCTGGGAATGGAATTCGGATTGACGTCGCGTGAGACCTCGCTGATCGTCCTCGATCGTATCGAAGATTATGTGCGTAATGAGATCACGCCCCCCGCCGAACTGCGCGCCGAATATGACCGCCAGCGGCAGAACCAGCACCTGCGCGCGGGGCAGGAGCGCACACAGCAGCTTGATCGCGTGGTGCGCATGCTTAAAGAAAAAGCGACGTGGTGGGAAAAGGATTTTCCCAAGAACGCGCGTCCGCAACCGGAAACCAAAGCCAAGATCGGCGGCGGCCCACGTCTTGATGGCGCGGTAATGCAGGAGCGCGCTGAAAATGAATCGCGCCGCAGTGCGCCTGCGGAAGCGGCTTCGCGCGATCGCGCGCCGGCGTCACCGCCGCCACGCCCGGCCATGCGCCCCGCGCCATCTGGCCAGGCGCAAAGCAGGCTGGCGGATGCCATGGTGGGCGGACTGGCCGCTGGAAAAGACGATACCAATACGCCGCGCGGCATGAGCATCCAGCTTAAGCGCTGGACGCCGGATGCGCCGTATTTCAAACGCTTTAATGATGCCTCCGCTGACGAGTTGTATCGCGTGTATCTCGACGAGCGCGCCGGTTACGTCAACAGCACGGCGTTTTTTCTGGATGCGGCGGATGTGTTCTTCGACAAAGGACTCGTAGCGCTCGGTGTGCGCGTACTCGGCAATCTGGCTGAAATGGATCTGGAGAACCGCCATATCCTGCGCATTCTCGGCTACCGGCTGATGCAGGCAGGGCAGGCGAAACTTGCGATACCCATCCTCGCGCGCGTGCTCGAACTTGCGCCGAATGAACCGCAGTCGTATCGCGACCTCGGCTTGGTCTACGCCGCCGACAAGCAATGGCAGAAAGCGGTTGAGAATCTTAATGAAGTGGTGATTCGTCCGTGGCATGGCCGCTTCCCGGAAATCGAGTTGACCGCGCTCGACGAGTTGAATGCCATTATCGCCACTGCCGACACGTCGATTGATACCAGCCGCTTCGACGCGCGGCTGCTGCGCAATCTGCCGGTGGATTTGCGTGTGGCGCTGTCGTGGGATGCCGACAATACCGACATCGACCTGTGGGTGACCGATCCCAACGGCGAAAAAGCTTACTACGGCAACCGCATCAGTTATCAGGGCGGGCGCATGTCGCAGGATTACACCGGCGGCTACGGCCCGGAAACGTTTTCGCTGAAGCAGGCCAAGCCCGGCAAATACAAAGTTGAAGCCAATTTTTATGGCCACAACCAGCAGATCGTCGCCGGCGCCACCACGCTGCAACTCAAGCTGACCACGCGCTTCGGCACGCGTGAGCAGCAGGAACAGGTTGTAACGTTGAGGTTGAAGGGCAGAAGTGAAGTGGTGCAGGTTGGCGAATTCGAGGTGAAGTGATATGGAATGCGGGCGCTTGCCCCCGCTTTTTTGCACCGTCCGTCGCGCCCAAGCATCCAAAGCGGCGGCAAGCTGCCGCACGCCAAATCGATTTCTGTCCGGGCAAGCGGGTGTTTTTCAAAGCAGAAGGTAGAATGCCTGCTCCGTCCAGAGGCATTCCATGAAAAACAAGCAAGTCCTGCTCGCATCGCGCCCACAAGGCATAGTTGACGAAACGCACTTCCGCATCGTTGAGTCCGACATTCCTAAAGCGGGCGAGGGCGCGTTCGTCGTCCGCGCGCATTACCTGTCGCTCGACCCTTACATGCGCGGGCGCATGGACGATGCCAAGTCGTATGCCGCAAAAGCCGAGGTCGGCGGCGTTATGGTCGGCACCGCAGTGGGCGAAGTGATTGAATCGCATCACGAAAAATTCAAGGTCGGCGATTTCGTTGAAACGCGCACCGGCTGGCAGGAATACGGCGTCTCCAACGGCGGCGGCGTGCGCAAGATCGATCCCAATTACGTGCCGCTGTCCGCATATCTCGGTGCGGTGGGCATGCCGGGCGTCACCGCGTGGATCGGCTTGAACGAACACGGCAAACCCAAGTCGGGTGAAACGGTGGTGGTATCAGCCGCCAGCGGCGCGGTGGGCAGTGCCGTCGGCCAACTCGCGAAATTGAAAGGCTGCCGCGCCGTGGGCATCGCCGGTGGCAGCGCGAAATGCGATTACGTGGTGAACGAACTCGGCTTCGATGCTTGCATCGATTACAAAGGGGGTAACCTCGACGCGGCACTTGCGGCGGCGTGCCCGAAAGGCATTGACGTTTACTTCGATAACGTCGGCGGCCCGATACTGAACGCCGTGCTCAACCACATGAACGCGTTTTCGCGCATCGCATTGTGCGGACAAATCTCCGGCTACAACAATCCCGACGCGCTGACGGTGCGCAACTTCCGCAGCTTTCTGGTGAACCGCATCCAGGCGCGCGGCTTCATCTGCTCCGATCACATGGATTTGTGGCGGCCCGCGCTGAAGGAACTCGGCGAACTGGTGCATGAAGGCAAGCTCAAGTATCGCGAAAGCATTGCCGTCGGACTCGACAGCGCGCCCAAGGCGTTTATCGGACTGCTCAACGGGAAGAATTTTGGGAAGCAGTTGGTAAAGCTGATTTAACGCGGCGGCGCGTGCCTTGAACTTGTACTACACTTCCTGTGTTGCTTATTTTTCACTCAACTAAAAGAAAGGCAATCATGAAACTCAAACAACTAACCCTCGCTTTGCTATTGGCTTGCGCCGCAACCCTGTCGCATGCCATCCCGGTTACTGCGCAAAACAAATGCGATAAGCCAGTACCCTACAAAGTAGAGCGCAAAGGCAGCACGCTGAACACGTCGCTCTCGCAACGCACCAGCACTTCGCATAACCTGGACAGCGGCGACCGCATCAAAGTGGGCAATAACGTCGTGCATACCGTGTCATCGTCTTCTGCCGGCAAGACGGTGATTATTTGCAACAAATAGCGGGGCGGCCAAGCGCTACTTAAGCGGCATCGCGCTGTTGTGGCGGGTATTGGCGGGCGCGGCCGCCTGATGATGCTGATCACCGATGCCGTGTATCGTATCCGCAGGGGATTACGCTGATGATGATGGCGGCGTTGCGGTCATACCGGAGGGCGGTGGATCGAGTGGTTAAGTAGCCGCGCGATTACTGCGGCTTTAGCCCAATCTCCGGAATCAGTTTCTGAAAATTCGCATACTCGCGACGCACATATTTCTCGAACGCACCCGGACTGGTATCAACCATGGGTTGCGCCCCGAGTTTCTCGAAGCGGTCTTTGGTGTCGGGTTTGCGCAGCACGGTCACGATGTCGGCGCCAAGTTTGTTGACCATTATGCGCGGCGTTTTTGAGGGCGCTAAAAACCCGTACATGGTTTCGGATTCTGCGCCCGGCAGTCCGGCTTCGGCGACGGTGGGCAGTTCGGGCAGGGTGAAACTGCGCGTATGGCTGGTCACGGCAAGGCCGCGTAATTTTCCGTCTTTCAGAAATCCGAGTGAACTGGTCAGCACAAATACCAGCATATGCACGCGACCGGACGCGACTTCGGTATACATGTCGGCGACCGTTTTGAATGGGATATGCACGACATCCAATCCGGCGGCACGCTTGAAAATTTCCGCCGATAGGTGCGCCGCCGTGCCCGCGCCGACCGAGCCATAGTTGAGCGCGCCGGGCTTCGCTTTTGCGAGCGCGACGAGTTCTTTCACGGATTTCACCGGCATGCCGGCGTTGACCAGCACCACGCTGGTGACCGCGGTCACTTGTGCTACCGCCGTGAAATCCTGCGTCGGTTGATAAGACGGCTTCACCTGCATCAGCGGCGACACATAGGTGGAAGTTGACGCCATGAACAGCGAATGCCCATCCGGGGTGGCATTGGCCGCTGTGACGCCACCGATAAGGCCGCCTGCGCCGGTACGATTTTCCACCACGACTTGTTCCTTGTAGAGATCGGTAAGTCCCTGCGCGACGATACGCGCGAAAATGTCGGCGCCGGTGCCGGCGGAGGAGGCAACGATCATGCGGATCGGGCGCGTGGGAAATTTTGTATCGGCGGCCGCAACCGATCCCGCGCCGATCGCGCAAAGCAGCGCGGCAAAAGTCGCAAAGGTTGCGGCGTGCATGACGCTACTTACTCCGGCAACAATGCAAACGTCCACACCGAACCACCGGACGGGACTTTCACCGCTGCTCTGCGTCCGCGCGAATCGCCGGCAATACCCGACAGCACGGTGATGTATTGCTTGCCTTTGTGGGTGTAGGTGATCGCCGGTGCGTTAACGCCGGAGCCGGTTTGGAATTGCCAGAGTATTTTTCCGGTGGATTCTTCGATGGCGACAAATTCGCCGGTCATTTTGCCGGTGAATACGAGGCCGCCGTCGGTAGCGAGCATGCCTGCCTGCGTGACGAAATCGGTGAGCTTGATCTGCCATTTGACTTTGCCGGTGAGCGGGTCCATCGCCATGTGCCAGCCTTCGGTGTCTTCGCCCGCCGGACGTGGAAATGGTTTGCCCTCCACGCCGGTGTAACGCGCGCCGGGTTTGTATTCGACGGGCACGTACTTGACCATTTGCGGGTAGTTGATGGTGTTGAGATACACCGTGCCGGTTTTCGGATTAAATGCCATCGGCGCCCAATTTTTCACGCCATAGGCGGGCCACAACTCGACTTCTTCACCGGCGAGCATCCGCTTTCGAATGTCGGTTTCCACCGGGCGTCCTGTTTTCAGGTCGATGTGCGTGGCCCAGTTCACTTTGCCGAAGGGGAAGGCTCGCAGCAGTTGGCCGTTGGCGCGATCGAGCACGTAAAAGAAACCGTTGCGATCGGCATGCAGAATCACTTTGCGCATCTGACCGTCAATGCGGATATCGGCGATGACGTTTTCGTTGACACCGTCGTAATCGTAGCCGTCATCCGGCGTGAACTGATAATGCCAGACGATTTCGCCGGTCTTCGGACGCACCGCGATCACGCTGGCGGCATACAGGCTGTCGCCATGACGATACTTGGGATTCCACGGCCCGGTGTTGCCGGTGCCCCAATACGTCAGATCGAGCTCCGGATCGTAAGAACCCGTGACCCAGGTGGTCGCGCCGCCGCGTTTGTAGGCATCGTTGTCCTGTGGCCAGGTCTCAAAGCCTTTTTCGCCCGGACCCGGCACGGTGTAACGGCGCCACAGTTTTTTGCCCGTTTCGGGATCCCAGCCGTCGAGAAAGCCGCGCACGCCGAATTCCGCGCCGGACATGCCGGTAATCAACACACCGTTGGCGACTAGCGGCGCGACAATCGACGAGTAGCCTTCTTTCCACTCGGCGAATTTTTCTTTCCACACTTGCTTGCCGGTTTTCATGTCGAGCGCGACTACAAACGCATCGAGCGTGGTGCGAAATACCTTGCCGTTATAGATCGCCGCGCCCTTGTTGGAAACGCCGCAGCACACCACGCGCGGTGTGCCAGGATCGTAATCCACCGCCGTGCGCCATACCTGTTTGCCGGTAGCCACGTCGATGGCGAATGTCCATGCCGCATTGGTGACATACATCACGCCATCGTAAATCACCGGCTGCGCCTGTTCGCCCAGCATGTTCGACAGCGTGGTGTTCCACACCGGCACCAGACGCTTGATGGTGGACGTGTTGATCTGACGCAGCGGGCTGTAACGCTTTTGGTCATAGCCCATGCCGTAAGTGGTGACGTTTTCGGTGTTCTTTCCGTCGCTGAGCAAGTCTTCGGCGGTTTGGGCTTGCGCGAACGTGCAGGTGCAACAGAGCAGTGATGCCAGCAGCTTTTTCATGTTCTCTCCCTTGCGAAATGACAAAACTATCGAACCGTTTTCACCAGCCACTTATCAATGAAGTCGGCGATTTCGAGATTGTTTTTCTCGATCATCATCATATGGCCATTGCCGCGGATGCCGACCTCTTCGAGCCGTACAAACGTGGTGTTTACGCCGCCCTGCGTCAGGTACTTGGCGGTGCAGTGATCATAGACGGCATGATACGAAGACTCAGCAGCAAGAATAATGATGGGAATGTTTTGCAGATGAGCGAGTTTGCGCGCCGGTTCGGTTTGCACGAAGCAACGTTCCAGATTCGGGCCGTCGGCTTCAGTTTGACGCACGCGCCCTATTTGCGACGGATGCGTGATGGGTGGGTCATAGGCGAGCGGCGTTTCCGTCAGCCCATACGGGCGCGCGGCGTTGGTGGCGAACACGGCGTTCTGAAAGGGTGGGCCGGAGGGTTCTGCCGCGACAATGGCTTTCACCAGTTTGGGCCGTGCGTTCCCAATGACCCAGCCAATGGCGCCAGTCTGCGAATGCGTGAACACAATCGCCGGGCCGATTTTGTCGAGAAGCGCCGAGTTGGCATCCCGATTGAGTTCCTCAACGATGGCATTGACGCCGATGTATTGAACCTGCGATGAATAAAACTGATCGAACACCGGATCGCCGCGCAAGCCTTTCAACGGGCCTTCGCCGGGCCACTGTGTGTGCAGTTTTGCCTGCGGCCATAAATTAAAATTCGCGGCGGCGGTGAAACGTTGCTCAACCGCAGACGCGGCAAAGCGGGTTAACGGTCCGACCGATTCCAGCCACGGCGAACGGCCGCGCGTGGGTTGGTCGATCACATACACCGCGTAGCCGCGCTCGACGAAAAACTCCGCCCAGCCTTTACGACCGTCGGGTGTGCCGGTGAAATTGGTGCCGGTTTGCGCCGCACCGTGAATCATCACAATCGGATAGCGTTGCGTGACTTTGGCGGGGAAGCGGTACTCCACATACATCTGGCGTTCCATCATCGGTCCGGCAGCGGTATTGACATATTTTCCGCCGACAAAGAAATAGCCTTGTTGCGGACCAGCGCCGGGCTTGCCGGATTGCGCCAGAGCAGTGGGTGATAAAAACGCGAGCAATGCCATCATTGCCGCTGTCGCTGCCAATCGTAGTCGCCGCATGGTGATCCTCGTGGTGGAAAAATGCCGGAGTTGAATTCTACGCGGGAAGCACACCGCTGCTATTCGTTATTGTACTTAGCGCGGCAGCTCATTTTTGTGGATACCGCATGTCGATCAAACCCGACTCAACCGCCTGTTCAAGATAAAGCGAATAAAAATCGCCGGACGACAATCCCACCAGCGGTGTGGTGGTGGGCTTGCCGCTGTCGTTGAATACGATCACAGTCGGCACGCTGCGCACCGTAAAGCGCCGTGCGAAATCGCGTGCGGTAGTGGCATTGCCCGCGAAGTCGCGCAACGGCTGCACGCCATCCAGTTGCAGCTCGAGCATGATCGCTTTGCCACGCCATTTTTCGCTGGTGTGCATGGGTTCCCAGTAATCACGGCGCGCGGTGTTGCAGTACGGGCAGGTCTTCAGCGTGAACGCTATCAACACCGGCACACGCTGCTCGCGCGCCATGCGCGCCGCTTCCGCGAGGTCGGTTGCCAGCGGCAATGGCTCGGCGTGAACCGGGAGCGCGGCAAGTGTGCATGCTAGAATCAGCAGCCATAATGCCCGCGTAATGTATTTGAATAAATCTTTTAAAAACATAATGTTACCTCAACATACCGCTGGCTTGCCCACACGCGTGGTGATCGCCACGCGCGAGTCCGCGCTGGCGATGTGGCAGGCGCGGCATATCGAATCGCGGCTCACGGAGCACTATCCGCATATCAGTATAAGCATACTCGGCATGACCACGGAAGGCGACCGCAAGCTGGGCAGCTCGCTGGCGAAGATCGGCGGCAAGGGTTTGTTCGTGAAAGAACTCGAAGATGCGATCAATGAAGGCCGCGCCGATATCGCGGTGCATTCGCTGAAAGACGTGCCAATGCATTTGCCGCAGGGATTCACCTTGGGCGCGATACTCGCGCGTGCCGATCCGCGCGATGCGTTTGTGTCGTCGCAAGTGGCAACGCTGTCGGCGCTTCTGCCGGGCGCGCGCGTCGGCACCTCAAGCCTGCGCCGCGAAAGCCAGTTACGCGCGAAGTATCCGCATCTGCTCATCGAACCACTGCGCGGTAATGTGCAGACGCGTTTGCGTAAACTCGATGAAGGCGCATACGAAGCGATTATCCTTGCCGCCGCCGGTTTGAAGCGTCTTGGACTGGAGCACCGCATTACCACACCGCTTGCGCCCGAAGACATGCTGCCGGCCGTGGGGCAGGGCGCGCTGGCGATTGAGTGCCGCAGCGAACGCGCTGATCTGCTCGCGCTGCTTGACGTGTTGCATGATCAAGCCACCGCTGCCTGCGTGTTTGCCGAACGTGCGCTGTCGCGTTCACTGGCGGGCAGTTGCAATGTGCCGCTGGCGGGCTACGCCGAAATCAGTGGCGCGCGTTTGCGTTTGCGCGGGTTTGTCGGCGCGCCCGACGGGTCGCGGCATGTGAGCGCCGAGAGGGAGGGCGCGGTTGGCGACGCCGAATCGCTGGGCGTTGCGCTCGCGGCGCAACTTAAATCGCAAGGCGCAGGCGACATCCTCGCTGCGCTTGACTACGCATGAGCGAAACACTGGGCGGACGCGGCGTTGTGGTCACCCGGCCAGCAGGTGAGGCACGGCGGCTCGCGGCATTGATACGCGAAGCGGGCGGCGAGCCGCTGCTGTATCCGGCGATTGAAATACTCGATGCGCCGGATACGCGCGTGCTGGATGGCGTCATCGACCGTCTGGATGCATTTGATCTGGCGATATTCATCAGCCCCAGCGCCGTGGAGAAGGCGATGACACGGATTGTTGCGCGGCGCGCGTTGCCTGCACAGTTGCGTATTGCGGCGATCGGGCCGGGCGGCGTGCGTGCGCTCCAGCGCTTTGGCGTCACCGACGTGGTGGCGCCGCACAGCCGATACGACAGCGAATCGCTGTTGGCGTCGCCGTACCTGCACAACGTGCAGGGACAACGTATTGTGATTTTTCGCGGCGACGGCGGGCGTGAGTTGCTGGGCGAAACACTGGCGGCGCGTGGCGCTGCCGTGGAATACGCGGCCTGTTACCGGCGCGCCAAGCCCGTATTTGACGCGGCGCCACTGATACAGGCGTGGGAGCGCCACACCGTTGCGGGGGTCATCGTGACCAGTAGCGAAGGCCTGCGGCATTTTTGTGAACGTATCGGCGTAGCGGGGCGAACTTGGCTACAGAACACATTGATCGTGGTGCCGCACCAGCGCATTCACGCCACGGCGCGTGAACTGGGCATGATGCGCGTGGTCGAATCGGAATCGGGCGATGAAGCGCTGGTGCGCACGCTGACAGATCAACTGTCTGCTTGAGCCATGCGCCTGCTCACTACACACCATGATTGATCCGTCCACTTCAGCGAAACCTTCGCCCCCGGCGTTACCCGCGCCCGCAAAGACGGGCAAGTCTGCGAATCATACTGGCGCGTTGGCGCTCGTGGCGCTGCTGGCGTTTGCGGCACTCGGTGTTGCCGGGTGGCAGATGCAAAATACGCGTACGGAACTCGACGGCTTGCGGCAGGAGCTTGCCAAACGGCTCGCCGATGTGGACACACAAACCAAAGCCGGTCGAGTCACCGACGATCAATTGCGCGAGGCGACGCGTGAAGCGTCGGTGAAAATCGGCGTGCTGGAAAGCAAGCTGGCTGAATCGCAAAGCCAGCAGATCGCGCTGGAGGCGTTGTACCAAGACCTGTCGCGTAACCGCGACGAGTGGGCGTTTGCCGAGATCGAGCAAACGCTGTTGATGGCGAGTCAGCAATTGCAGCTCGCAGGCAATGTCAAAGCCGCGTTGATAGCGCTGCAGGCGACGGACACGCGCCTGCAAGCGATGAACCGGGCGCAACACGCTGCACTGCGTGCTGCCATTGCGCGCGATGTCACCAGGCTCAAGGCGGCACCGCTGATGGATACGGTTGGATTAAGCGTGCGTATCGATACGCTGGTTGCCGCGGTAGACAAATTGCCGCTGGCGGCTGAAACGCGCCCGGCAGCCGCAACGGAAGCGGCGGCGCCCGCCGCGGAAGCGGGCGCGAGTACTGCTGCGCGATTCTGGCGCGAGGTGTGGACGGATTTGAAACAACTGGTGCGCGTGCAGCGCATCGATCGTGCCGACGTGCCGCTGCTCGCGCCGGCGCAAACCTTTTTTCTGCGCGAGAATCTCAAGTTGCGCTTACTCACCGCGCGCATGGCGCTGCTCACGCGTGATCAGGCCACGTTTCGCAATGATCTGAAAGCGGCGCGCGAGTGGCTCGCGCGCTACTTCGATGCGCGCGATAAGTCGGTGGCTTCGGCGGTGGCGACACTGGCCGGCCTGCAAAGCGCCGACATCAATATCGAACTGCCGGATATCACGGCTACGCTGGAGGCGATGCGCGCGGTGGCGCAGACGCGCGCGCGCGGCAAATAACCAAGCCCGGACAACGAATAGCGTGAAAACATAAGTATATGTTTTTAAAAAACAATTGTAGATGTACGCGTACGGGGATGCGGGCCGCATGAAATTCCTGCTGTGGACCATTGCGGCCATCGCGATTGCTGTCGGACTGGTGGCGGCGGCGGTGCGGTCGAGCGCGGGCTACCTGCAAATTGTGTGGCCGCCGCATCGCATCGAGCTGTCGCTGGTGATGGCGATTGTTTTGCTGGCCGCTGCTTTTGCGCTGGCGTATGTGTCGGTGCGCCTGATCGCTGCGATGGTAAGCATGCCGCAACAAGTGCGCGAGTACCGTGAAGCGCGCCGCAGCCGTAAAGCGCATGAAGCGATTACCGAAGCGCTACATGAATTTTTTTCAGGGCGATTCGCGCGCGCGGAGAAAGCCGCAAAAAACGCGATGGCGCTGGGCGAGCAGCCGGGATTGTCTGCCATGCTGGCTGCACGTGCGGCGCACGAACTGCGCGCCTTTGACCGGCGCGATGCTTATCTCGCGCAAGGCGCTATGCACTTGCCGTCCGGCGACATCATGAAGGTCATCACCGAAGCGGAGCTATTGCTCGAACAGCGCCGTGCCGCCGATGCGCTGGCGGTGCTGCAAACGCAGCCGCAAAAACATACCGCAGGCCTGCGTCTCGAATTGAAAGCGCTGCAATTGGCGAAGGAGTGGGAGAAATCACTCGCGGTGATTGATCAACTCGAACGCCGCAACGTGTTCGATGGCGAACAGGCGGCGCGCTTGCGTCATCACGCGCTGGCGGAACACCTAAAGCGGCGCGCCAGCGACGTGGCTGCGCTCGATGAGGCGTGGCGCAAAGTGCCGGAAGTGCAGCGTCGCGACACGGCAGTTGCGCGCGCTGCCGCGGAAGGTTATGTCACGCTTAACACCAGCGCGGCAGGCGCACGCGCAGCGGAAATCATAGCGCGCAGCCTGGATCAGACATGGGACAGTGATCTCGCCGCCCTTTATGCAGACTGCGCGGGCGAGGATACCGTGCAACAAATCGAACGCGCCGAGCGCTGGTTGTCCACGCATTCGCACGATGCGGCGCTGCTGCTGACGCTCGCACGGCTGTGCGCTCGGCAGGGGCTATGGGGCAAGGCGCAGAATTATGTGGATGCCAGCATTGCCATCGAGCCCACCTATCCGGCGCACCTCGCCGCCGCACAACTGCATGGCGAGCTCGGCAAACCGGAAAACGTCCAACGGCACACGCGCGCCGCGCTGGATCTCGCGCTGGCGAAACTGCGCGAACGCGACGGGCGCTGACCTTATTGCGGCTTAATCCCTGCCGCTTTAATCACGCGGCCCCACTTTTCGGTTTCTGCCTTGATGTACGCCGCAAACTGAGCGGGCGTGCTGGCGACGATTTCGGCACCCTCGTTCGCCATGTGTTTGGCAACGTCCGCTGAACGCAACGCGCGAATCGCTTCCTGCGACAAACGATCAAGCACAGGCGGCGGCGTGCCTGCGGTAGTAAGAAATCCGAACCACTGCGTCGCTTCGTAGCCCGGCACGGTTTCGCCGATGGCAGGCACATCGGGCAGAAACGGCGAACGTTTCACCGTGGTGACGCCCAGCACGCGCAAACGGTTGGTGCGGATGTACCCCATCGCGGTCGGCAGTGAGGGAATCTGCGCGGAGATTTCGCCTGATAGGTGCGCGATGACGGCCGCGCCCGAGCCTTTGTACGGCACATGCACCAGATTTATCTTGGCGAGATGTTTGAAGAGTTCCAGCGACAAATGCGGACTGGTGCCGATGCCCGCCGAGCCGACGTTGATTTCGCCGGGTTGTTTTTTGGCGAGCGCGATCAAATCTGCGACGCTGCGCGCAGGCACCGACGGATGCACCACCAGCGCATTCGGCACCGCCGCGATTTGCGTCAGCGGCGCGAGATCACGCATCGCATCGTACGGCAGCTTCGCGTACATCCACACGTTAAGTGCTAGCGTGGACGGGCTTACCAGCACGGTGTATCCATCGGGCGCGCTTTTCGCGACGCTGTCGATACCGATGGTGGTGCCCGCGCCCGCGCGGTTATCGACCACCACTTGCTGGCCGAGATATTCGGTCAACTTATTGGCGAGCACGCGCGCGAGGATGTCGGTGCCGCCGCCGGGCGCGGAAGGCACCACCAGCCGTATCGCGCGCGCCGGAAATGCTTGTGCCACGGCGACGCCGGGTGTTGTTGCCAGCACTAACAGGGAAAATAAGTAACTATTTGTTTTTAATGACATTTTAGTCTGCCTTCATACCGGATTTCTTGATGATGGGCGCGTACATCGCGAGCTCGCGTTTGATCTGCGCCGTTAATTCTTCGGGCGTGGAGGGCGCGGCCTCGGCGCCTTGATTCAGCAGCCAGCTTTTGAAATCGGCGTTGTTGAGCACCTTGATGAACTCGCTGCGCAATCGATTGATTACTGCGGGCGGCGTGCCGGCGGGCGCCATCACGCCGTACCAGGTTATCGCTTCGTAACCGGGAAAGCCCGATTCCGCGATCGCCGGCAAATCGGGCATCACCGGCGAGCGTTTGGCGCTGGTGACGGCAAGCGCGCGCAGACGCTGGCTGCGCACAAACGGCAAACTGGAGGTGAGCGTACCGAACATCAACTGCATTTCGCCGCTGACGATGGCGGTCAGCGCGGCCCCACTGCCCTTGTAAGGTACATGCGTGAGCCTGACGCCGGCAACATCGTTGAACAACACGCCCGCCAGATGCGCCGGCGTGCCCGAGCCCGGCGAGCCGTAGTTCAATTGATCGGGCCGCTCGCGGGCAAATGCTGCGAATTCCTTCACCGAGCGCACCGGCAGAGAGGGATGCACTACCAGCATGTTCGCGGCAATCGCAATGCGCGTGACCGGTGCAAAATCACGCAGCGGATCGTAAGGGAGCTTCGCGTGCAACACCGGGTTGATCGACAGCGAGGTGTTCGATCCCATGAAAATCGTATAGCCGTCCGGCGCGGACCGTGCCGCCAGCTCCGCGCCGAGTATGGTGCCGCCGCCGGGCCGGTTGTCGATAAACACTTGCTGGCCGAATCCCTCGGCAAGGCGCGGCGCGAGCGCGCGCCCGACCAAATCCTGTCCGCCACCGGGGGGGAAGGGGATAATGTAACGAATCGGCTTATTAGGATACGTTTGGGCGGCGGCTGTGCCGGCAAGCAAGTATGAACCGAACATTGCTGCCAAAGCGATGGAGGTGAAATGCATGCGATGTCCAAAGGTAACGGGCGTAACGGTAGCGGGCATTGTAGATTTACCGTGAGTCCCGCACAACTAACCCGTAGAACGGAATCCGCCGTTCTGGATTTGCCTTACACTGATACGCATGCAACTGTTAAAACGCATAGCCATACTTACCAGCGGCGGTGACGCGCCGGGAATGAATGCCGCCGTACGCGCGGCAACACGCGCGGCGCTGGCGCGTGGTTGGGAGATGTACGGCGTGCGCAACGGCTATGCCGGGTTGATTGCCGATGCCATCGATCTACTGCATGCGCGTGATGTGGGCGGCATTATTCAGCGCGGCGGCACGGTACTGGGCAGTGCGCGCTCGCCGGAATTTACGACGGACGCCGGCCGTGCCACAGCGCTGGCGAATTTGAAGCAGCGCCATATTGATGCGCTGATCGTCATCGGCGGCAATGGCTCGCAGACCGGCGCCAGCGTGCTGGCTAAGGCTGGATTGCCGGTGGTGGGCGTGGCATCGACGGTTGATAATGATTTACTTGGCACCGACGTCACTATCGGCGTGGATACGGCGGTGAACATCACCGTCGAAGCCATCGACCGGTTGCGCACCACCGGCTCATCACACAAACGCGCTTTTCTGGTGGAAACGATGGGCCGCAATTGCGGCTACATCGCGCTCATGGCAGGCATTGCCGGCGGCGCCGAAGTGATCGCCATTCCCGAGTGCGAAATCGAGCCCCATGACGTCGCCGAACGGCTGCGCGCGGCGTATCAACGCGGCAAAACGCATGCGCTGGTGGTGGTGGCCGAAGGGGCGAAACACAATGCACAGGCGATCGAGCGGCATGTCGCTGAGCATCGCGCCGAAGTGGGTTTTGGTTTGCGCGTCACCACCCTGGGCCACGTGGTGCGCGGCGGCGTGCCCACGGCAGGGGATCGTTTACTGGCTACCCGTCTCGGGGCGGCAGCGGTCGATCAGCTCGCGCGCGGCGTATCCGGCGTGCTGGTCGGTGTGCGAGGCAGCGATATCGTTACCACGCCGCTGGCCGAGGTCGCGGGCAAAACCAAAGGCGTGAATCAGGAATTGCTCGAACTGGCGCGGGTGCTGGCGCAGTAAATCTTCTGCGCGGTGTATCCCATTACAACAAAAAGTGAATTCCATGTTTGATTTAAAACAGGCAATGTCTCAGCTTGACCTTCAAGACGGTATCTGCCCCTGTTTTCCCCGGTCGTTGCCAAGAGCCTAGTAAGGGAATATTGCCCCTAACGTCCGTCCGTAGCCGGTGGATCGCCCCAGTTCTTCATCTATGGCGCTGTATTTTTTGATTATACTCGTTCCCAATTCGGTGGCAGCCACGTTAAGGGCGGCGCAATCTGGCTTCGCTGGTATCGTTGGGAGTGCTTCAAAGATTTCATCGGCAGCCTTATTACCATGCTCTTGATAGAGGGAATGAAGACTCCGCAGCGCGTCAATGTACGCAGCCCAACGTGCGGCATATTCAGGGGATGCCTCCGGAAGATTTATCCAATTGGGAAAAGTGTGTTCAACCTTTAGTTCAATTTGAATTGAACCTATCGAACACCCACTGAATAACGAACGATTGTACTGCCACTTCCATTCGATATGCCAAGTAGTATAGGTATCGAATCGTCTACCACTAGCGCCTCGGATTCCCTTGCTAGATAGCTCAGATCGCAACTCAGCGGGAGTAGCGCCTCCTACATCGTAGCTAGTCACTTTAACTTGTGGGATAACTTTTGCGCTGGGAGAATAACCGGCAAGTGCCGCAAAAGAGCCACTGTTTGATGATGGTAAAGCGACCCTTGCATTAGACCGGTCAAGCGCACTCGTCGGAGTAACTGCAACGCGGGCGGGGACCTCGGCGGAGGCAATCTGGGTTCTAATATTACTAATTCGTTCTGCGGTGCTTGGATGTGTCGAAAATAGCGGAATGGTGTCGCCATACGCTGTGAGCATGCGTTCCCAAAACCGTACCGCAGCATTTGGATCAAGCCCAGCGGCAGTCATCCATTGCAGTCCAAGGCGATCCGCTTCGCGTTCTTGGTCTCGATTAAATGACCTTGAAACCAGTTGCGAGGCAAGGTTCGCAGCATTCATCCCCAAACCCTGTACGCTATAACGCCTTTGTATTTTGGTCTCAAGTGCTATACCGAGAATTGCTCCAAGCACACCAATAACAGCATTGGTAGCTTCAGACTGTGAAGAATGCCCTCGAACTAAATGAGCCAATTCATGGCCCATTATTGCTCCGAGTACGTCGCGGTCATTGCCATATAGCTGGAACATCGGCAAAGTAAAGCCGATAATATTTCGACCATCCCGCGATAGTGCAAAAGCGTTTGGTGTTGGAGCATCAATCAAATACAAATCGGCTTGAATGCCAATTTGCTTTTCGAGTAGTTCCTTTACAGCCCATAAATTTTGAGCGTGTTCTCTGGAGACGGTTGAAATGACATTCTTGTCCTTGTCGAACAACCGAATTGTCGAATACGGTAGTGCAACCATTTTTTGGACGTCCCAAACGGCGCAAGCAGTTCCCGGAAGCGCGGTCAGACAGGCCAACAGGAAATAGATAGCCAACGATGCCTTCCTTGGCAGTCGCGTTACGGCAGCGATGGCGTTACGCATGGGCTGTTCCCAGAGATGAATTCAATCAACTTGGTGGCTTGGCGATAAGTGTAAACGTAATCCCGTTCGCGGGTGTGCACATTTGTCATGGGCTCCAATCGGCGGCAATAAATCCGAATCTTGACTGTCCAATCGGTGCTATATGCTGATTAACGCGACTAAAGGGTCATGCTGTGACCCCCCCCACATTTTCCGCTACGTTACGTTCGGCAGGCCACGATCCGTGGCGTCTGCGCTGGATTCACGATCTTTGCTTCGCCAAAAACGCCAACAGGATTTCATTGAATACGACCGGTTGCTCCCAGTAGGGGCTGTGGCCCGCCTCGCGCACGATATGCACGTCGGCGTGCTGCATGTGTTGCGCCTGCATGCGCAATAGCGACGGCGGCGTGTAGAGATCGGAGTCGCCGGTCATCAGCATCGCCGGGTGTTTGATCGATTCCAGCCTTGCCCAGGTCAAGGGCTGCGGTCTTTTGGGTGTGATGCGTTTGCCCGGAATCGCTTGATGCTCCAGCTCACGCCATGCCGAAAGGCCTTCGGGATTTCCGGCGCGGTACGAGGGCGATAGCTCCTGAAAATCATGCGGCAGTGTCGCAAAGAAAGCGGGGCGCAGTCGCGTGTTCACTGCAACGTAATCCGCATCGGTGATGCCCATGTAGGATGAAATAACCGCAAGACTACGTACCTTGCCGGGATACGCAAGCGTGTAATCGATGGCGAAGAACCCGCCCTGTGCAGCCGACACCAGATGCACTTTGTCGAGCTTTAGATGCTGAATCAGGCAGTGCAAATCATCCGACCCGATGCCCGGATTATCAACGTCGCCGGCATCCGAGCGGTAATAGCCGCGCCGCGAATAGGCGATGACGCGATAGCCCGCTTGCGCCAGAGCGGGCTGCTGATAACCCCAACCTGCGGCGCTCTGAGTGCCGGCGTGCAGCAAAATGACCGGATGGCCGGGACCGCCGGTGTCCCAGTACCACAGTTTCACGCCGCCCACGTCAACCATACCTTCCTGCACCGGCGCCTGCGGCGGGATCGCAACCGGAACCCAAACCGGATCAGGGGCTGTGTTCGTCATGGGCTTCACTCGGCACGCTCCATCATTTTGGTTTCAAATAATTCAAATGAACCGCGAGCGCTGCTTACTGCGCCGACGGCGTAAACGCATCACTGAAAAAATCATCCGGCGGCAGTTTGCATTGCTCGGTGAAATCGTTCAATGCCGATTCGATGACAATGGGTGCGCCGCAGGCGTACACCTGATAGCCCGACATATTTGGAAAATCTTCCATCACCGCCTGATGTACAAATCCGCGGCGGCCAGCCCAGTGTTCTTCTGGCGTTGCGTCCGACAATACCGGTACATACGTAATGCCGTGATCGCGCGCCCAGCTTTGCGCCAGATCGGTCAGATACAAATCCGCGCGCACGCGGCAGCCCCAATAAAGTGTGATCGGGCGTTTGATTTTTTTGTATATCGCGTGTTCGACGATGGCTTTGATCGGCGCGAAACCGGTGCCGCTGGCGAGCAGGATCAGCGGTTTGTCGCTGTCTTCATGCAGGAAGAACGTGCCGAGCGGGCCTTCAAAGCGCAGGATATCTTTTTCTTTCAGTGTATTGAATACATACCGGCTGAACGGGCCGCCATAATCGCGCAAATGCAGTTGCAGCACGTCGTCGTCGTGCGGCGCGTTGGCGAGCGACAGGCTGCGGCGCAGGCCGCTTTTGGTAATGATGTCGATATATTGCCCGGCGAGGAATTGCAATCGCTCGTTTGCCGGCAATCGCAAGTGAATCATCATCACATCGGGTGCAAGGCGCTCGAGTTTTTGCACACGGCAGGGTAGCGTGCGTACCAGGATATCTTTGATCGCGCTGATTTCGCGGCATTCGATCACCACGTCCGTCAGTGGCTTCGCCTGGCAGAACAGCGCGTAGCCGTTTTTCTTCTCGGCGTCCAGCAGCGCCGAGTTGTTGTAGTTGCCGTAATCCACCAGACCATCGAGTATTTTGCCTTTGCAACTGCCGCAGGCGCCGTTGCGGCAACCGTAGGCGATGTTGAAGCCTTCGCGCAGCGCGCCGTCGAGTATGGTTTCATCGCCGCTAACGGTGAAAACGTGGTTGCTCGGTTTGATCGTGACCTGACAGGGCATAAGGCAAATGAGGGGTAAATGAGGGTGAGTAAGGGTAAACGAGGGTAAAATGCGCTTTATTATGAAGCGGTTACTGATTATTGGTTGTGGCGATGTGGGCTTGCGGTTGATTCCGCTGGTGCTGGCGCGACATCGTGTTTATGCGCGCGTGTACGCACTGACGCGTGACCCCGCGCAATGCGCGTCGCTGCGCGCAATGGGTGTGACGCCGGTGATCGGAGATTTGGATAAGCCGCAATCGCTGTCGGCCATCGCGGGGATTGCTCATGATGTGGTTCATCTTGCACCGCCGCCATCGCAGGGCATAACCGACGTGCGCACCGCGCATGTGATTGCTGCCTTGGGTAAGAACAGTAAGAACGGAAAGAATAATAGTAAAAATAAAAACAATCGAAGCACTCTACCACAGCACTTTGTTTACATCAGCACCAGCGGCGTATATGGCGATTGCGGTGGTGACGTGGTGCCTGAAACGCGTCCGGCGCAGCCGCAAACCGCGCGCGCGCAACGTCGTGTGGATGCCGAGCGGCGGCTGCGTGCGTGGGGCGCGCGCAGCGGCGTGCAGGTATCGATTTTGCGCGTGCCGGGCATTTACGCCGCGGATCGTTTGCCGCTCGCGCGCCTTACACGCGGCACGCCGGCGTTGCGTGACGAGGACGACAGCTATGTGAACCACGTTCACGCCGACGATCTGGCGCGCATGGTGATCGCGGCGTTAAGCCATGCGTCGCCCGGACGCGCCTACAACGCGGTGGACGATTTTCCGCAGAAGATGGGTGATTATTTTGACCTGGTTGCGGATCGCCATGGACTGAATCGCCCACCGCGCGTCGCCCGCATCGATGCCGCCCGCGTGATTCCTGAAAACCTGTTGTCGTTCATGAGTGAATCGCGGCGTCTTAGCAATCAGCGGATCAAGCGCGAATTGCGTTTTCGCTTTCGTTACCCGAGTGTGCACGAAGGCATTTCCGGGCCGGGCAAAACCGGCGCATAACGAGCATGACCCAGCCCAACGACGTGCTGCTGGTGTTGACGAATCTGCCGCATCGCGAAGCGGCGGCAGAACTCGCGAAGTCGCTCATCGCAGAAAAAGTGGCGGCCTGCGTCAACATTCTTGGCGCTTGTACATCGGTATATCGCTGGCAAGGCAAGATTGAAAATGCCGAAGAGATTCCGTTGCTGATCAAAACAACCGGTGCGCGATACGCGGCGCTGGAAGCAACGATTCGCCGCATGCATCCCTACGAACTTCCGGAAATCATTGCAGTCCCATTGGCGCAAGGTTTGTCCGGCTATCTGCAATGGGTAGCTGAAGAAACACGGGAAGCATGATGCGAATATTTCATAACTATTTGTTTTTATTATATTTTTTGTGCTGTACTATCACGGCTTCGGCGGCACAGCCGGAACTGCTTGAGCCTGAAAAAGCCTTTCGGTTTTCCGCGCGCGTGCTCGACGCGTCGAATATCGAAGTGCGCTACCAGATTGCCGACGGCTATTACCTGTATCGCGAGCGCTTTGCGTTTGCGGCGGAGCCGGCCGCCGTGAAACTCGGCGTGGCGCAAATCCCGCAAGGCAAAATAAAGAAGGACGAATTTTTCGGCGAGGTGCAAACGCATCGCGGCGAGCTGACCATTGTTGTGCCCGTGGAGGCCGCTGCCGATGGCAAGGTGTCACTCACCGCTACCTCGCAGGGCTGCGCCGATGTCGGTGTGTGTTACGTGCCGATGGAAAGCAAAATACAACTGGCGATGAGTGGTGCTGCGGCGGGCGGCGCAGCAGGAACGACGGCCGCTGTGCGCGACGCGGCTGATCCGCTCTCGCGCATATTGAGCCAACCCGAAAACAGCAAGCCTGCGCTGTCAGCCACCACCAGTAACGCTGCTGCCGAAGACTCTCGCATTGCCGCGTTGTTTCAAGGCGGGTTCTGGTTGTTGATTGCAAGTTTTTTCGGATTTGGATTGCTGCTGTCGTTCACGCCGTGCGTGCTGCCGATGATTCCGATTCTGTCGGGGATTATCGTCGGGCGCGGCGCGGCGGTGACGCGCATGCATGGATTTGTGTTGTCGGCGGCCTATGTGCTGGGCATGGCGGTGGCGTACGCGATAGCGGGTGTAGCGGCAGGACTATCGGGCGCGATGCTGTCGGCGGCGTTGCAAAATCCGTGGGTGCTGGGCAGCTTTGCGCTGGTGTTTGTGATCCTGGCGATGTCGATGTTCGGTTTATACGAACTGCAAATGCCCGCGAATTTGCAGTCGCGGTTGAGCGACACCTCCAATCGCTTGCCGGGCGGCAAATACACCGGTGTGTTCGCGATGGGCGTGTTGTCGGCGTTGATCGTCGGCCCGTGCGTGGCGGCGCCGCTGGCGGGCGCGCTGCTTTATATCAGTCAAAGCCGCGATGGCGTTCTGGGCGGTGCGGCGTTGTTCGCGATGGCGCTGGGCATGGGCGTGCCGCTGCTGGTGGTGGGCGCGTCGGCTGGCACGCTGCTGCCCAAGGCAGGATCATGGATGGACGCGGTGAAGCGTTTTTTCGGCGTGCTGCTGATTGCGACGGCGATCTACATGGTGTCGCCGGTGATTCCGCTGGCGGCGCAAATGCTGGCGTGGGCGGCGCTGCTGATCGTCAGCGCGGTGTATTTGCGGGTGATCGATCCGCTGCCGCAGCACGCGCACGGCTTTCAGCGTTTTGGCAAAGGCGTGGGCGTGATCGCGTTGCTGGCGGGAGCAGCCTTTATGGTGGGCGCGTTTTCAGGCGCCAAGGATATTTTGCGGCCGTTATCGGGACTGATAGCGGGAGAGACAGCGCCTGCTGCCGGTGAAACGCTGTTCAAGCGCGTCATCAACAGCACGGAACTGGATACCGCGATCAAAGCGGCTGCCGGCCGGCCAGTGCTGCTCGATTTTTATGCCGACTGGTGCGTGTCTTGCAAGGAGATGGAGCGCTTTACCTTTACCGATGTGCAGGTGAAGCAGCGGCTGGCGGGCATGGTCAAAGTGCAAGTGGATGTTACTGCCAATAACGCGGAGCATCAGGCGCTGCTCAAGCGCTTTCGCCTGTTTGGGCCACCGGGGATTATATTTTTTGACAAAAATGGCAAAGAAATCAGTGGGTTACGTGTAATTGGCTTTCAGAATGCCGAGAGATTTTCCGGTGTTCTGGATGAGGTGCTTAAGTTTTGATATTGCGGACATTTTTCGCTATCTTTATATTATTTATCATTAAATGACGGTAACTCTTGTCTAACAGGATTCTTAGGTATTCGCTGTACACATTCATCGCGCTGACGGCGTTTGGGGCCGGCCTTTGGATGAGCGGCTCGCGCCAAGCCGGTGCGCCCGAAGTCACCGCATCCGAGGCCCTGCTCGCCCTGGCGCTGCCCGACCTGCAAGGCAAGCCGCAACGCCTCGATCAGTGGCGCGGCAAGGTGCTGGTGGTGAATTTCTGGGCGACCTGGTGCGCGCCATGCCGCGAGGAGATTCCGATCTTCGTCAAAATGCAGGAAAAATACGGGGCAAAGGGCCTCCAATTTGTCGGTATCTCCATCGATCAGGTGGATAAAACGCAGGAATTCGCTCGTAACTTCTCGATAAACTACCCTAACCTGATCGGCACGATTGATACGGTTGAGATTTCTCGGCAGGCCGGTAACAAGCGGCGGGTTTTGCCGTATACGATCATTCTGGATCGCAAGGGTGAGATTGCTGTCACTGAGATGGGTGGGCTAACGCAGGAAAAGCTTGAATCGATCGTCAAATCACTTCTTTAGTCACGGCTTTCTTCTGATCAAAATTCACTAAATTCATTCAAAGTGTTAGTATCTTCGGCTTAATTAGAGGCAATCGCAGCGGGGGGCGCATCTCATGTCCGGTAAAACCAACACGAAAATACTGCTGCTCAACGGTCCCAATCTGAATCTGCTCGGCACCCGCGAGCCAGAAATATATGGCGGCGATACGCTCGCTTCAATCGAAGCGCGTATGGCCAAGCTGGCCGCCGATCAAGGCGCGTCACTGTCCGCTTATCAAAGCAACGCCGAGGCGGACTTGGTTAATCGCATTCAGCAGGCGGCACGTGACGGCGTGGATTTCATCATTATCAATCCTGCGGCTTATACCCATACCAGCGTGGCGATGCGTGATGCGCTGGCGGCAGTTGGTATCCCGTTCATTGAGGTGCATCTATCGAACGTGTTCGCGCGAGAGGAATTTCGGCATCGTTCGTATTTCACTGATATCGCCGTCGGCATTATCAGCGGCCTCGGCGCCAAGGGCTACGAGTTAGCGCTTGCTTACGCACTGGGTCATAAAGCATAACGTAAGTAACGGCATAGAAATGGAGTAAAAACATGGACTTACGTAAAGTTAAGACCTTGATCGACCTCGTTCAGCAATCTGGCATTTCCGAACTGGAAATCCAGGAAGGCGAAGAGCGCGTGCGTATCAGCCGCGGGCCTGTCGGAATGGCGGGGACGGGCGGGGCGCCTCAGATGATGGCGCCGCAGATGGTGTATGCCGCCGCGCCGCCTGCTACGCCCGAAGTAGTGGAAGCGCCGGCGGAGCTACAGGGCTTTGTCCTGAAATCGCCGATGGTTGGCACGTTCTATCGGTCGTCCGCGCCCGGCGAAAAGCCGTTTGTCGAGATCGGCCAAACCGTGAAAACCGGCGACACCGTTTGCATCATCGAGGCGATGAAACTGCTCAACGAAATCGAGGGCGGCGCCGATGGCGTGATCAAGGAAATCCTGGTTGAAAATGGACAACCAGTTGAGTATGGCCAGCCATTGATGGTTATTGCGTAGTCCCGCTCGACTGTTTCACTGTCCCCGCCGCCGTTGTTATCAACCTGCCCCGTCTGAAAATTCATGTTCGGAAAAATCCTCATAGCAAACCGCGGCGAAATTGCGCTGCGCATTCAGCGCGCGTGCCGCGAAATGGGTATCAAAACGGTGGTGGTTCATTCCGAAGCCGATGCCGAAGCCAAATATGTAAAGCTCGCCGATGAATCGGTGTGTATCGGCCCGGCGGCCTCGAGCGCGAGTTATCTGAATGTGCCGGCAATTATCAGTGCGGCGGAAGTGACCGATGCCGAAGCGATACATCCCGGCTACGGTTTTCTTGCCGAAAACGCCGACTTTGCCGAGCGCGTTGATCAAAGCGGCTTTGTGTTTATCGGCCCGCGCGCTGAAACCATCCGTTTGATGGGTGATAAAGTCAGCGCTAAAAACGCCATGAAAAAAGCGGGTGTGCCGGTGGTGCCCGGCATCGACACTGCGCTGCCCGACGACCCGAAAGAAATCATCAAAATTGCGCGCGAAATCGGCTACCCGGTCATCATCAAAGCGGCGGGAGGTGGCGGTGGCCGCGGCATGCGCGTGGTGCATACCGAAGCGGCGCTGCTCAATGCGGCCAACACCACGCGCGCCGAAGCGCAAGCAGCGTTCAATAATCCGGTGATTTACATGGAGAAGTTTCTGGAGCGCCCGCGCCACATTGAAGTTCAGGTGATTGCGGACAAGCACAAGAATGCGCTTTATCTGGGCGATCGCGATTGTTCGATGCAGCGCCGCCACCAGAAAATCATCGAAGAAGCGCCCGCACCGCTGTTGAACCAGCGCGCGCGCACGCGTACTGCCGAGCGTTGCGCCGAAGCCTGCCGCAAAATAGGTTATGAAGGCGCGGGCACGTTCGAGTTTTTGTATGAGGGCGGCGAGTTTTATTTCATCGAAATGAACACGCGTTTGCAGGTGGAGCATCCGGTGACCGAATTGATCACCGGTCTGGATATCGTGCAGATGCAGATACGCATCGCCGCCGGCGAAAAACTCGCGCTGCGTCAGCGCGATGTCATCCTTTCGGGACACTCCATCGAGTGCCGCATCAACGCCGAAGATCCGTACAAGTTCACGCCTTCGCCGGGGCGTATTACCTCGCTGCACATGCCGGGCGGGCCCGGTATCCGGGTCGACTCGCATGCCTACAGCGGTTACCACGTGCCGCCGAATTACGATTCGCTGATCGGCAAAATCATCGCCTACGGCGACACGCGCGAACAGGCCATCGCGCGGCTGTCGATTGCGCTGTCGGAGACCGTGATCGAAGGCATCAGGACGAATATTCCGCTGCATCAGGAGTTGCTGCGCGACGCGGCTTTCCTGCGCGGCGGCACCAGCATTCATTATCTGGAAGAGAAACTCGCCAAGCTGGTGAAGGCCGAGTGACGCCTGTTTATAGGCTTCCATTTGAGCGGCGCAACATCGATGGTGCTCTACCGGTCGTTTCTGTATGGATAATTATTTCTTTACTGAAGTAGAAATGGAATAAGCGGGCGATGCCCTGGATTTCCGTCACGTTGATTGTTGATGCGCGCTGTGTCGAAACGCTGTCCGATGCGTTGATCGAGCGCGGCGCGTTGTCGGTGGAAGTCACCGATGCAGCGGCAGGAACCGCCAACGAGCGCCCATTGTTTGCCGAGCCCGGCAGCGCGCCGGCGCTCAACTGGACGGTCAATCGCGTGGTGGCGTTATTCGCACCGGAGGCCAGCCTCGCCGACGTAGTGCCCGATGCGCTGCGGGCGGCGTCGTTGCCGCCGACCACGCCGTATGGCATGGATCGCATTGACGACAAAGACTGGGTGCGTTTGACGCAATCACAATTCACGCCGGTACAAGTGACGCCGCGCCTGTGGGTGGTGCCGACATGGCACGACGTGGTGGATGCAAACGCCGTCAATATTCGTCTTGATCCGGGACTTGCCTTCGGTACCGGCACGCATCCGACCACGCGCCTGTGTTTACGCTGGCTCGACGCGCACATCAAACCTGGCGCTACCGTGATCGACTACGGCTGCGGTTCCGGCATACTCGCGATAGCCGCGATGAAGCTGGGCGCGAATCGCGCGCAGGGCGTGGATATCGATGAACAGGCGCTGCTTGCCGCGCGCAATAATGCGATGCAAAATCAGGTTGACATCACTTTTTTCGCTGCGGAAGACGACTTGAATGCGGAATTGAATTCACAGGCAAGCGTGGTGGTGGCGAATATTCTGGCGAATCCATTAACCGTGCTTGCGCCGCTACTGGCCGCGCTTACCGCGCCCGGCGGCATGGTTGCGCTGTCGGGCATACTCGCACCGCAAGCAGATGAAGTGCGCGAGGCCTATCTTCCGTGGTTTGATATGCATACCACCGAACCCGAAGACGAATGGGTGCTGCTCGCTGGAAGCAAGCGATAAGCACACAAAAAAGCGCGCACCGGATAGCCTCATGTCGATAGTAACCACCTGCCCAAATTGCTCAACGAGTTTCAACGTCGAGCCGGAAGTATTGCTGTCGCGCAATGGCCGCGTGCGTTGCGGCAAATGCAAACAGATTTTCGATGGATTGCTCAGTGTCACCACGCTCGACGAATTTCAGGCAACAGCGGGTGCGGCGGCGGGCATGCCGGACGAGACTTCGGTGCTTGCCGCACCGCCCGAGGTGTATTGGCCAGCGTTGCCCGACGTTCCCGAGGTGCCGGTGCCGCCGATGCCATTGGAAATTGCGGCGGCGGCACGTCCGGAGTATTTGCCCGGTGCATCCGGCGACGATGCTGCCGCGGCATTCGCCGCACTTCCATCGCAGTCGCCGCCCGGCCACGCGCGCGATGCGCAGGCGTTTCGCGATGAAAGGGCGTCTGCCTTTGAGCCCGAACCCGATTTCCAGTCCGAACATACGCCGTCGCATCGAGGCTGGGCTATCGCAGCAACGCTGGCGGCGTTGTTGTTGTCGGTCCAAGTCGTTTATCGATACCGCAGCGAAATCGCAGCGAATTTTCCGATGGCCAAACCCGGGCTCGCACAAATCTGTGCGTGGGCCGGCTGCACTGTGCGGCCGCTGCAACAGCCCGCGTCGCTGAATATCGAGGCATCCGATTTGCAAGTTGTGGATAAAGCCCAGCCGCATCTTGTTCAGCTTACTGCAACGCTGCGCAATCGCGCGTCCATCGACTTAGGATATCCCGCATTCGATCTGGTGCTTACGGATAATCGTGAACATGCTTTGGCGCGTCGCGTGATAGCGCCGGCAGATTATTTGTCCGGCGCCAATGCAGCGCAATCCACTATTGCTGCCAACGCTGAAGTGACCGTGCGCGTCGATATGGATCTGAGTGGCTTGCCCGCCGCGGGATTCCGTCTTAACCTGACAACTGCTCCGAGCAACTGAGTTTGCGAGAAAATCATGTCCAATCCAGAGAATCTTAAATATCACGCGTCACATACCTGGCTGAAAATGGAATCCGCTGACGTCGGCATTGTGGGCATTACACATCATGCGCAGGAACAGTTGGGTGACGTGGTTTACGTGCAATGCCCTGATGCCGGGGCCACGGTAAAGCAGGGCGAAGCCTGCGGTGTGATTGAGTCCGTCAAAACAGCGGCCGATTTGCACGCGCCTGTGACAGGCCTTGTGATCGACGTCAATCCCGCGCTAGCCGATGCGCCCGAAGCGGTCAACGCGGATCCGTACGGCGCGTGGCTATTTCGTATCAAACTCAAAAGCCCAGCGGAACTGGTAGCGTTGCTGGATGCGGCGGCTTACGGGACGTTTGCGGACGGCTCGTGACGCGTAGAGGAGAACTGCGTCCTTCCTTCGCGCATTGTCGCCCCGTGTTGGCCATGTACTACGACCTTGATCAACCGCCGTTGCTTTCCGAAATGGCGGCAACGCGCCGCATGTGCGAGCGCGCCGAACAGGACGGCACGCATCTGAATTTCATTGGTGCGGGCGCCGATGAACATCACATCCCCGCCGTGGTATCGCAACTCGTTGCGCGCGGGCGCGCTGACGCGGCATGGAAGTCCGTATGAGCGATCAGCAGCCGACGGGTGGCGATATGGACAATATGGACAATGCTGCCACCTTCAAAGGCAAGACGGGCTTCTCCCGCGTGGTAAACGCATTTTTTAACTCGCTGGCCGGTGTGCGCACGGCATTTCGTGACGAGGCGGCGTTCCGTCAGGAATTGCTGCTGGCAGCGCTGCTGATTCCCCCCGCGTTTTTCATGCCGGTGAGCGGTATCGGCAAGGCGTTAATGATCGCATCGGTAGTGCTGGTGTTGATTGTTGAATTACTCAACTCCGCAGTCGAGGCGCTCGCCGACAGGATTTCTTTTGAAAAACACGATTTGATCAAAAAGGCCAAGGACATCGGCAGTGCCGCTGTGCTGGTGGCGCTGCTGAACGTGCCCGTGGTGTGGCTACTGGTGTGGTTCGGCTAAGCACGCTGGAAAG
>JBEBHE010000202.1:0-8816 GCA_040081205.1 Burkholderiales bacterium
ACGCGGCATGGCTGGATCAGGCTTGCGCCCATTGTCCAAAATTCCCCACTGCTGCCTCCCGTAGGAGTCTGGACCGTGTCTCAGTTCCAGTGTGGCTGATCGTCCTCTCAGACCAGCTACGGATCGTAGCCTTGGTGGGCTTTTACCCCGCCAACTAGCTAATCCGACATCGGCCACTCCAATAGTGCGAAGCCTTGCGGTCCTCCGCTTTCCCCCGTAGGGCGTATGCGGTATTAGCCTATCTTTCGACAGGTTATCCCCCGCTACTGGAAATGTTCCGATGTATTACTCACCCGTTCGCCACTCTACTTGCGGATTGCTCCGCTTTCGCGTTCGACTTGCATGTGTAAGGCATGCCGCCAGCGTTCAATCTGAGCCAGGATCAAACTCTTCAGTTTAATCTCTGCAAAAATTATTACTCTCGCTTGACGTTTAAAACTTCATGCGAGCACTTCTGTATTTAAAACATTAACATGGCGGCCAAAAAACTGACCATCGTGTTTGCCTCAAAACCAAGTGCCCACACTTATCGGCTGTATATTTTTAAAGAACTTGTTTTTAGCAGAAAAGCGACTTTAAATTATGCAAGCCACTTTTCCGCCCCAGGAACACAACGGGACGATGCCCTTTGCTTCCGATCTTTTACCGTTTTGGTAGCGGGGATAGGATTTGAACCTATGACCTTCGGGTTATGAGCCCGACGAGCTGCCAGACTGCTCCACCCCGCGCCAGAAATATGCACTAGTAAAGAAGGTCGATTATAGCAGTAATTTTCGCCGTGCGTCAAATATATTTGAATAAATTATTAAAACCGGAGAGCACAGTAGCGCCTAACGGCCTAAGGAAACGTGCATTGCTTGTAATTTTGCACAGCTTGCGTCACCTGAGTACCGCAAATACAACGAATAGACCGCCTTAGCCAACCCACTAGGGCTGATGGCTAGCAGCCGCACGGTCCGCAGGCTCAGCGCGCTTGCGGAAATATTGCGCGATACGCTCCATGCTCACATAGAACACTGGGGTCACATAAAGCGTCAGGAACTGCGAAAAGATAAGCCCACCGACCACCGCAATACCCAATGGCCGTCGTGTCTCCGCACCCGCACCGTAACCCAACGCGATCGGCAGCGTCGCAAAGATCGCGGCACCTGTAGTCATCATAATCGGGCGGAAGCGCACGCTACAAGCCTCCACGATAGCATCGTGTGGATTCATGCTCTTCTCGCGCTGCAATTGCAACGCAAAGTCGATCATCATGATGCCGTTTTTCTTAACCAGTCCGATCAGCAAGATCACACCCACAAAACTGAAAATATTGAGCTCTTCGCCAAACAGAATCAATGTCGCCAGCGCCCCAAATCCGGCGAACGGCAACGCCGTCAGAATAGTAAACGGATGCCCATAGTGCTCATATAGAATCGCCAGAATCATGTAGATCAAAATGATCGTAATCAGTAGCAACAACGGTAGCGAACGGAATGCCTCCTGAAACGCCTTGGCACTGCCGGTGAATGCGCCAGACACCCCGGCAGGCATTACCTCTGCCGCAATATCCTGAATTGCGGTAACCGCATCACCTACGGAAACCCCCGGCGCCAAATTGAACGAAAGCACTACGCCCGGCAGCTGGCCGACGTGCGCGACGGAAACAGGGCCCACGCCGCTTTTGATCTCGGCGACCGCACTCAACGGCACCATAGCGCCTCCAGGAGCCGTTATGAACAGCGAATCCATCGCGTTAATATCTGATTGGTACTTGCGTTCGATCTCCAGCCGCACTTCGTATTGATCCGAAGCGCCATAAATCGTGCTGACTTGTCGTCCGCCAAAAGCATTAAATAGCGCCTGCTCGACCTGTTGCGAACTGATCCCCAGCGCCGATGCACGATCGCGCAACACCTTCACTTGTATCTCTGGATTTCTCAATTCCAGATTACTGGACACGTCTCGAACCAACGGTGACGCACGCAAACGTGCCTCCATATCTTCGCCTGGTTTGTACAGGCTCTTCAGTTCCGTTCCAGTCAACACAAAAAGATAGTCACTGGTCGAAAGCGTTCCACCAATCCGGATGGCGGGCGGATTCGACAAGAACAAGCGCACACCTTGTAGGCTGGCCGAATCCCGCCTTATTTGTTGAATAACATCATCAGCCGTCGCAGTACGCTGATCGCGAGACTTGAGCCGAATGATGTATCGTCCGACATTCTCACCCACGATCCCACCGGTACCTTGCCCTGCTGTTGACATCACCGCCTCAACATTCGGATTCTTCTGAATAATGTCGGCGACCTGTTGCTGATAGCGAATCATCTCAGTAAACGTAACGCCTTCGCGTGCCCGTGTGTTGGCATTGATAACACCGGTGTCCTGCCGCGGGATGAATCCTTTTTGCACGATGGTGTACAACCAACCCGTCGCCAATAACATAAGCGCCGATCCGATCAGCACCGAGCCACGATACTTGAGCGTCCAGCGCAAACTCGATATATACCCATGTCGAGCTGCGTCGAATACCCTTTCTGACCAGTCAAAGAGACGGCCATGCTGATGCTCATTTTTCAAAAACAGGCTGCACAACATAGGCGTTATGGTCAGCGACACCACACCGGAAATCAACACCGCAATCCCCACGGTAACCGCAAACTCGCGGAATAGCCGCCCAACCATTCCCTCCATGAACAAAATAGGCAGAAATACCGCCGACAGCGAAACAGTCATAGTGACGACCGTGAAGCCAATTTCCTTTGCCCCATCCAGCGCCGCGCGAACACGATCTTTGCCCATCTCGAGGTGACGGGTAATGTTCTCGAGAACAACAATCGCATCGTCAACTACAAACCCCACCGCCAGCGTGATTGCCATCAATGACAAGTTATTCAGGCTATATCCGATCATGCTCATTACCGCAAACGTCCCGAGCACGGACGCCGGCAATACCAGCGCAGTAACCAGGGTGGCACGGACATTGCGCAGAAAAACCATGATTACACCAATCACCAGCACGATGGAAAGCACCAGCGTGAAATTCACCTCGTGTATCGAGTCACGGATGAACTCCGAGCGATCAACCAGCACGTCCAGCTTTGAACCTGCAGGCATGCCTTGCTGGATTTGCGGCAACAATTCCTTCAACTTGCTCACGACTTCAACCGTGTTGGATCCTGGCTGACGATAAACAGCCAGAATCAACGCCCGCTCACCGTTAAACCAGCTACGAATCTTTTCGTTTTCGACTGTGTCAACCGCCCGCCCAACATCAGAAAGGCGTACCGGCATACCATCCTTGTAGGCGATGATCAACGGATTAAAATCTTCGGCGGTCTGCAGCTTGCCGTTCGACCTGACCGTATAGGTGCGCGCTTTGCCTTGAAGCGATCCCGACGGAATATTGGAGTTTGCCCCCTGAATCGCGCTGACCACCCGCTCCAGTCCAAGACCACGTTTGGACAAGGCATTGGGATCGACAAACACCCTCACAGCATATTTCTGCGAACCAAATACCTGTACTTGCGCTACCCCGTTAATAGTCGAAAATCGTTGCGCAATATTGGCGTCGGCGAATTCGTCCAGCTTTGACATCTGCACTTGATTGTTGGACGACACCGCCAGAATCAATACCGGCGCATCTGCCGGATTCAATTTCCGCAGCGTCGGCGGCTCAGGCATGTCCGTAGGAAGTCGTCGGATCGCCTGAGATATGGCGGTCTGCACGTCCTGCGCCGCAGTATCGATATCTTTTTGCAGCGAAAACGTCAGCGTAATACGCGTGTTTCCAGAGGATGACGACGACGTCATTTCATCTACACCTGAAATTCGGCTGAACTCGCGTTCTAGCGGCAAAGCAACCGTGTTGCCCATGACCTCGGGGCTGGCGCCGGGCAATCGCGCCGTTACTGAGATGGTTGGGAAATCGACGTTGGGAAGGTCGTTCACCGGCAAACCGTTGAAGCCCAGCCAGCCGAAAAACATGATCGACACAAACAACACACTGGTTGCTATGGGACGTTCGATGAAAATACGCGAAATATTCATGAACTTACTCCTTGATCCGGTTATTCCTTGGATTTACCGCTACGGCCTTCTGCGCCTTCCTTATTGCCTTTGGGCGCGTCGTCACCTTCAGCCGCAGCCGCCTCCTTGCTCCCCTTGCCGCCTTTACCACCCTTTCCACCCTTAGCACCCTTCCCACCCTTGCCGTCACCTTCGCCACGAAGCGTAACTTGCGAACCCGCTGTTAACGTGGGCGGCACCTCAATCACAATTTGCTCGTCACCTTTCAACCCTTTGGAAACCACGACCTGCTCACCCAGTTGGCGATCCACCGTGACCAGTTGTATCTGGGCGCGACCATCCTTCACCACAAAAACAAAAGGCCCGTCCTGCCCAGGCTGTATGGCACCCTCAGGCAAGGTCATCGCGTCCTCTTCAACCCGCAATACGATGCGCGCCGACACAAACTGTCCCGGCCACAGTTCTTCGCGGTCATTTTTTACACGCGCCTTGACCAAAATCGTTCCCGTCGTTGGGTTCACCGCATTGTCTATAAACACCAACGCGCCTGTTGCAATTGCAGCCCCACCGCCGCTGGCGGCAATTTCCACCTTGAGTTCCTTCTTGCCCCACAGTTCGCGAATATCATTCAAACTGCGCTGCGGCACACTCAGCGCAACCAAAATCGGCTTGGTGCTGTTTACCACTACCAGCGGAGATCCGCCGGTGCCGCCCGTCACCAGATTACCCACTTTGACGCTCAATCCGCCGGTGCGTCCGGCAATAGGGGATATGATCTGACCATAAGAAAGCTGCAATTGCGCCGCTTGCACTACCGCCTTGTTGGCGGCAACAGTTGCTTCCAGCGACTTCATTTGCGTGGCAGCCACGTCGTACTCCTGCCGCGTAATATATTCCTTTTCAGCCAGCGGGCGCAGGCGCGCCTCCTGCGCCCGCGCTTGCGCGAGTTGTGCTTCGTCACGCATCATCGCCGCTTGCGTTTGCGCCACCGACGCCTGCATGGCACGCGAATCTATACTGAACAACACCTGGCCCTGCTTGACGTAATCGCCTTCTTTGAAATTCACTGCAGTCAACGTACCATTTACCTGCGGGCGCACAGCAACGCTGTGCTCGGATTCCACGCTACCAACGGCATCGATCACTACCGGCATCGCCTGCCGTTTTACAGGAATAGTACGTACCGCGACGGGCCCGCCTTTACCCTTGCCTTTTCCTTTTTTTCCATCAACTTTGCCTTCCGACTTGGCTTTGTCGCTGCCGCCAGTAGTGGATTTCTGCCAATACCAGTAACCACCTCCTGCTACCGCTGCAATCAAGCCAAACACCATGAGTATTGATAAGCGCTTCATTATTTTTTCTCTTTGGTTGCCGGGATCAATTTGTTAGCGCCCAGCGTGTAATTCAAACGTGCCAGAACGGTATACCAATCAAGATAAGATTGAATTTGCTGCGTGCGCGCATTGGCTTCGTCCTGCTGCGCGGTGATCAAGTCAAGGATGGTTCCAAAACCGCTCTGATAACGCGCCAACACCGCCTGCGCGGTTTGTTCCGCCGATCTCACTTGCGCCCCGGTCGTCTTCAGACTGGTCGTCACTGTCTGCAAGTCGTGATATGCCTGCCACACTTCGAGTTGGGTCTGGCGGTAAAGCACGTCGCGCGCCGCCTCTGCCTGTTCCGCCTGGGCCTGTGCCTGCCGAATTTGGTAGGTGTCCTTGAAACCCGAGAATATCGGAATACGCACGTTCAGCGTGTAAGACTGCGGCCTCGTCGACGGCCGGTCCGGATGCCAGTTGCTGGTGTATTCGTTTATCCCGTAACTTCCCACTAACTCTATCGAAGGCAAACCCACTTTGGCCGCGGCTTCCGCTGACGCTTTTGCTGCACGCACCTGCGCCTCAGCTGCCACCAAGTCGGGGCGTGTCGCCTTCGCTCTCTCTAGAAACTCGTTGATCGATGAAACGACAGGCTGAATTTGCGGCGGCGCCGATAAGGTTTGCACTCGTACCGAACTGTTGGTCGCAAGTCCCAGCGCCGTGGACAGTACTCCGCGAGATTTTTCAAACTCGCCACGGCTGCGGGTTAGTACGAGCTGCGCTTGCGCCACTTGGGTTTCCGCTCTAAAAACGTCGCCAGAGGTGGCCACGCCCGATTCACGGCGCCGGCGAGCGGCATCCAGCACGGTTTCCACATTTTTCAACGATCGCTCGTTGACGCGCACTAGCGCCTCTGTACCGATCAATTGATAGTACGACTGCTCAATCTGAAACATCACATCCTGCAATACGCGATTTTGCGCGAGGTTCGCGGCCAGCAAGCGATACTCGGCTGCCTCGGTACGATCATCGCCAAGACCAAAATCGTATAACGTATAGCTGAAGCTGATGGCGGGGCCGTAACGATTCAACCATGGCGACGCGGCACCCGACGTTCCTGACACCGGACGCTGGCGCTGAAAAGCGAGCGAGCCGGTGATATTCGGAAAATCGTCACCCTTGGCCATTCCCACCGCCGCCGCTGCCGCGCGCGCTGCAAACCAAGCCTGTCGCGTACGTGGATTGTTACGCAAGCCAAATTCAGTCAGTTCCGGCAACGTAAGCGGCTGGTCGCTCGGCAACGATTCCGCATTCGCAAGCGGTGCAATGGTGGGAAGCGGTGCCGACGACTCCCACGGCTTGTCCGGCGCCGGTGAAGTCATTTGCCCTGTATTAAACGGATCCTTCCACCACTGAGCGTCTACAGGCGCCCCCACAAAACCCAACGCGACGCCCACGCAGGACGCCGCGCCCCACCCTCCAGAAAGCCTCATATTTTGATTCTTACCTTGCCGAAGCAAGGTTTACCGTTGATATATAAGAAATAAAGCATAGCATCAAACTCTGAAAATTAGGTGGTTTTCCTTATGCGCCACACGAACGCAAAGCCCGTGGCAAGCGCCCTCCACCATGAAGAACTTATAACCGTAACAAATAGTTCTTATCAATCAATAAAATAAATGGATGCAACGCGTCCGGGCTTCCTGTTATCGTCTCGCGCAGAAATTCTTCAAACCGTAGCCTGTTCGGAGCTATTTTGCCGTCACAGTTGGTAAAACCACATGGTGGAAAGTCTTTAGCGCCGCTACTGCTGTCCGGCACGGCGCTTCTGGAGGAATCCAACCGCGCTCAGACCTTGCCCAAAGTGAAGGTAAGTTCGCGCGAAAAAGGCGATCTACTCATGCTGGGCATTGGCGGCTTCACCCCGTTGGATGGCTTCATGGCCCAGGCCGACTGGAGCGGCGTGTGCAACGATTACAAAATGGCGAACGGCGTGTTTTGGCCGATCCCGATCACGCTCTCTGCCGGTAAAACCGTAGCCAACGGCATCAAAATCGGCGCGGACGTTGCACTTACCGACCATGAGTCCGGCGAAATTCTCGCCACCATGAAGGTCACCGAAAAGTATTCCATCGACAAGGCACACGAATGCAAGTCGGTATTCAAAACCACTGACGCCGAACATCCCGGCGTGAAAATGGTAATAACGCAAGGTGAAGTCAATCTTGCCGGTCCAGTGAAAGTGCTGTCACAAGGCGGTTTTCCCGAACACTACGGCGCGCTTTACCTGACGCCCGCGCAGACACGCGCTGCGTTCGAGGCTGCCGGTTGGTCCACGGTGGCAGCATTTCAAACCCGCAACCCGATGCATCGCTCGCACGAATATCTCGCAAAAGTGGCAATTGAAGTGTGCGACGGCGTGCTGGTGCATTCGCTGCTCGGCAATCTGAAGCCCGGCGACATCCCCGCCGATGTACGCACCAAAACCATCGCCGTGCTGGTCGAAAAATATTTCGCGAAAAACACGGTGATTCAATCCGGCTACCCGCTCGACATGCGCTATGCCGGCCCACGCGAAGCGCTGCTGCATGCGCTGTTCCGCCAGAACTACGGCTGCTCGCACCAGATTGTCGGACGCGATCACGCCGGGGTCGGGAGTTATTACGGCCCGTTCGACGCGCATCACATCTTCGATGAAATCCCCAAAGGCGCACTCGAAACACAGCCGCTGAAAATCGACTGGACGTTCTGGTGCTATGCCTGTGGTGGCATGGCGTCGGCGCGCACCTGTCCGCATGAGGAAAAAGATCGCTTGCAGGTGTCTGGCACCAAATTGCGCAAATGGCTATCCGAAGGCGACGCGGTTCCCGCTGAATTCAGCCGCCCGGAAGTGTTGCAAATCCTGCGTGAGTATTACGCCGCCATCGATGAAAAAGATAAGGTTGAAGTCAAACTAGCCGGGCATTCCGCCCGCTGAAGCGTCGACCATCAGAGGTAATATGTAAGCATTTGTTTTTATTTATTATTTTATATAATCCGCATAAGGTTCTGCGCACAAAAAAGCCGCTCTCGAGAGCGGCTTTTTTCGGCCTTGCGAACGTATGTTCAGTCAATGAAGCGACAAACGGGCGCTTTTCCCATCACCCATCCATACCACGGCATGGCGCCTACGGCTGTTTCGGCGTCTTGTATTCGACTTCCTTCTGGAACGGTTCCCAGACGGTTTTATAACCAACAAACCCCTTTTCGTTTGGCGCCATCTGACGCGTTGTCAAAAAACGCGCTTGCCCGTCAGGAACTTTGGTGGGGGGTTTTTGCTCGCTCATAAGTCACCTTTTTTATGTAGTCAGGATTGCCAGTGCAAGTCACAAATCCGAAATTTATCCGATGCCATTCAGCACTGTCGCTCAAACAGATTTCATGCGCGATGGATCGACATCCGCGCCCGCAACCATCGCTACGCCGTCTCTCGCCTCTTCTTCGGTT
>JBEBHE010000481.1:0-2305 GCA_040081205.1 Burkholderiales bacterium
ACGCACCATGTTGTCGAGCCCGCCGCCGGGGGCAATGCCGACGATGACGCGGATGGGTTTTTTGGGGAAATCCGGGAGCTTATCGGGAGACACCGTTTGCGCTTGTGCAACGGTGCACGCGGCGAACATCGTGCCGACGGCGAGCGGTAGCGTTGCTTTCCCGTTCATTGGAACCTCCCGTATGCGCGCACGCTATCGCTGCGCGCAGAATGTCACACTCATTCACACTGATGCGGGCTTTGCCTCCGTGCGCATGCCTGGCATAAAGCAGATCAGGATGTTGGCGATCACCACCAGCCCGGCCAGAAAATAAAACGCGGTGTAAATGCTGTAATGGTCGGCGATGTAACCAAACATGAAGGGCGCAAAGGCCGCGCCCACGCCCTGCAGCGAGAAGTTGATGCCGATGCCGGTGGCGGCGAGATGCGGCGGCGTTTGTTCGAGTGTCCATGCCTGAAATACCGCGCGCGTGGCGTAGAGAAAAAATCCGAGCAGCGCCACAATCAGGATGAACACCGGCGTCTTGCCCGCGAACACGATGCCGAGGATGACCAGCGCAGTGCCCGCCATGCTGGCCATGACCACTTTCTTGCGTCCGATTTTGTCGGAGACATGGCCGCCGATCGGGCCGGCGATAAAGCCCATCACCTGCAGCAGCGTCATTGCCATGCCCACCGCCCACGGCGAGTAACCGAGTTCGTAAGCCAGATAAACCGGCAGAAATGTCAGCAGCCCGGCTTGCGTCGCCACGCGGAACATGCCGCTGCAGGCGATCAGCATCAGGCCGCGATTGTGCAACAGACGGAATACGTCGCGCAGATAGGCCGCCGCGCCGGCGCCGCGCTTGGCTTCGCCGCCGCTTGCGCTGCGGTTGGATTCGACCGCGAACGCGCCGAGAAACACCAGTATCAGCACGGCCATTACCGCGCCGGGAATCACGTTGATCACCAGCGCGCTACGCCAGCTCATGTAGGTGAGCAGAAAGCCGATGCACAGCGGCGCGAGTGCTTCGCCCATGTTGCCGCCCATGCCGTGCACCGACAGCACCAGCCCCTTGCGCTCCGGATAACGATTGGCGAGTGTGGGGATCGCGGTGGGATGCCACAGGTTGTTGCCGATGCCCACCAGCGCGATGCAGATCAGCAGCGTGGCATAACTGGGCGGCAAAAAAGCAATCAGCAGATACGGAAACCCCACCCAGAACAGCGAGGTCGCCATCAGGTAGCCTTTGCGCCCCACCGCATCGACCAGCATGCCGCCCGGCAGATTGGAAATCGCGCCCACCAGATGTTGCAGCGAGATGATAAGACCGATCTGCGTGTAAGTGAGGCCGAGTTCCTTGCCGATGATCGGCAGCAGCACGTAGAACGTTGCCGGATACCAGTGCGTGATCAGGTGTCCGCCGCTGATCAGCCAGATATCTTTGAATCCCAGCAACTGGGTGAATGATTTTGTCGCGGCGGTCACAATGTGATTATCAATTCCGTCATTCCAAGAAAAGCAAAACGAACCTTGTCATTCCCGCCTTCATGGGAAAGATGGCGTTGGTATTGATACGCATGAACTTCCGGTAAGTCTCAATTTGAAGAAGACTCAGAATGAAAATTATAGCATCGGCAGAGTGCGGCAATGACTCCGGCTATAATGCAGGCCCTCTCTTTTACGCTCAACTTACCTGAATTTTTTCGCAATGACGCATCCCACTCGCAGCGATCTCGAAAGTTTCTTCAGCCCGAAATCCATCGCCATCATCGGCGCCTCGCAGGATCTGATCACCATCAGCGGCCAGCCGTTGAGTCATCTGGTGTCGCACGGTTATCAGGGCAAGCTGTATCCGGTGAATCCGCGTTATCAGGAGATACTTGGCCATAAGTGTTTCCCGTCGCTCGCCGACGTGCCGGAGACGCCGGAACTGGCGCTGATCCTGATCAATGCTTCTCGCGTGGCGGACATGCTCGAGCAATGCGGCAAAAAAGGCGTGCCGTATGTGGTGATTTTTAGTTCCGGTTTTTCGGAGACCGGCGGCGATGGCGTGGCGCTACAAAAGCGGCTGACGGAAATCGCGCGGCAATACAACATCGGCGTTATCGGCCCCAACTGTCAGGGCATGATGAACGTGGCCGACAAAGCCTACGCCGGCTTCGGTTCGGTGTTCTTCTCGGAGTATCCGGCGGGCGCGGTGAGCATGGTGTCGCAGTCGGGCGGGTTTGGTTTTTCCGTGTTGAGTCTGTCGTCGCTCGACGGCGGGCTCGCGTTCCGGCAGATGGTGACCACCGGCAATGAAATCGGCGTATCCACGCTCGAC
>JBEBHE010000203.1:0-8763 GCA_040081205.1 Burkholderiales bacterium
CGCCTTCTTCTTTCTCCTGTGCTTTCTTCTCCGCCTCGTCTTCCAGTTTGCCGAGTTCGAGCCGGCCTTTCGCCACCGATTGCAACGGCTTGCCTTCAAACTCGGTGAGATGCTGGCTCACCCATTCATCGACACGCTCGCACATCAGCAGCACTTCCACGCCCTTCTTGCGGAACACTTCGAGGTGCGGGCTGTTTTTGGCCGCGGCGAAAGTCTCGGCGGTGACGAAGTAGATTTTTTCCTGTTCCGGCTTCATGCGCGACACGTAATCCGCGAGCGACACATCCTGCGCATCGGTATCGGTGTGCGTGGAGGCAAAGCGCAGCACTTTCGCGATGCGCTCCCGGTTGCCGTGATCTTCGACCACGCCTTCCTTGATGACTTTGCCGAATTCTTTCCACAAGGTCGCGAATTTCTCTTTGTGATTTTCCGCAAGGTCTTCGATCATCGACAGCACGCGCTTGACGTTGCCGGCACGCATGGCTTCGATGTCTTTGGATTCCTGAAGTATTTCGCGCGACACATTCAGCGGCAAATCGGCAGAATCAATCACGCCGCGCACAAAGCGCAGATACACCGGAAGCAGTTGTTCGGCGTCATCCATGATAAATACGCGGCGCACATAGAGCTTGATGCCGCGGCGGTGCTCACGATCCCACAGATCAAACGGCGCGCGCGCCGGGATATACAGCAGTTGCGTGTATTCCTTGCGCCCCTCGACCCGGTTGTGCGAGTACGCGAGCGGTGCCTCGAAATCATGCGCCACGTGCTTGTAAAACTCGTGGTATTGCTCCTCGGTGATCTCGCTCTTCGGGCGCGCCCACAGCGCGCTTGCCTGATTGACGGTTTCGTCCTTGCCGGTGGTGCGATAGACGCTGTTGTCTTTATCCCATTCCTCTTCCTGCATCAGGATGGGCAGCGTGATGTGATCGGAATACTTGCGGACGATACCGCGCAGCCGGTTGCCGTTGGCAAGATCATCTTCGCCGTCACGCAGATGCAGTGTGACTTCGGTACCGCGCGATTCTTTTTCTGCGGCTTCGAGCGTGTACTCGCCGCCGCCGTCGGATTCCCAACGCACGCCGCTTGCGGCAGGCTGCGCTGCACGTCGCGTCACCACCGTCACTTTGTCAGCCACCACAAAAGCCGAATAGAAACCCACGCCGAACTGGCCGATCAAGTTGGCGTCTTTCGCCTGATCACCCGTGAGCCTGTTCAGAAACTCGCGCGTGCCGGATTTAGCAATCGTGCCGATATTCGCGATGACTTCATCGCGCGACATACCGATGCCGTTGTCGCTGATGGTGATGGTGCGTGCCTTGGGGTCGAACGCCACGCGTATCTTCAACTCGGCGTCGTTCTCGAACAGCGACTTGTCGGTCAACGCTTCGAAGCGCAGTTTGTCCGCCGCATCGGAGGCATTGGAAATCAGTTCGCGCAGGAAGATCTCCTTGTTGCTGTACAAGGAGTGGATCATCAGGTTGAGCAGTTGTTTGACTTCAGCCTGGAAGCCGTGCGTTTCTTTAGTAGTGGTGGTAGTCATGTGTAATATCCAATTATTTCAATTAAAACAAATACTTATATAATTTAGAACTAAATGAGGGCGGTTCGCCCAATTTCAAGCGCCGCCCTCACACTGCTTTGCATTCGACCTGCGGTTAAGTTTCGCCGGGCCGAAAAAATTACCGCGCCTGCTGAGCCTCACGATTACGCGCGAACAACAACAGCACACCGCCGATCGCCAACACGCCCAAGCCCACCAGTGCATGCCCTTTGTGATACGTCAGGCTGGAATACAGCAGGTAGCCGCACATACACACAAAAATCGCCGGCAACACCGGATACAGCGGCACGCGGAAAGGCCGCGCCACCGCGGGCTCTTTGGAGCGCAACACAAACAGCGCTATGCCGACCAGCAGGAAAAAACCCCAGAAAACCGGCAGTGAGTATTCCACCAGCCCCTTAAAGCCAGCTTTCTGAAATGCCCCCAAACCCACCAGCGCCAACGCAATCACGCCCTGCACCACCATCGCGTTACGCGGCGAGCCGCTCGCTTCATGCCACTGGCCGATATAGTTGAAGATCGGCCAATCCTTGCCCAGCGCATAATTGGAACGCGCGCCGACAATGATCGAACCGTTCACTGACGTCAGCGCGGCAATGGCAATCATAATGGAGATGATTTTTTCACCGCCCGAACCCCACACCGCCTTCAATAAATCAGCCGCAACCGCATCGGATCGCGCCATCGCGTGCAACCCGAGCCCCTTGAGGTAAGCGAACGTAATTAATACATAGAGTACCGCGACGACACTGATAGCAATCAGCAGTGCGCGCACCATGTTGCGCTCACGGTCACGGACTTCAGCCGATATATACGCAGCGTCGTTCCAGCCGCCATAGGTGAACAGTACGAACAACATTGCTGTGCCCAGGCCAGCACCCAGATACCACGGCCCCCCAGCAGCACCCGCCACAACCACGGGCGCCGGCGGCGGTGGCGCAGCCAGAAACAACCCTGCGACGATAATCAGCAGCAGGCCGCCCACTTCCAGCACGGTGAACACGTTCTGTGTGACCTTTCCTTCGTGAATGCCGCGATAGTTCACCACCGTCAGCACCAGCACTACCAGAGCTGCCCAGATCGCCGATGAATATTCACCAAGGCTAACTACACGCGACATATAGTCGCCAAAGAGATACGCAAACACGGCGATCGAACCGGCAACGATCACCGTCATACGCGCCCAGCCATACAAAAATGCCAGTGAGCGGCCAAAAGCGCGTTGCAAAAAATAATATTCGCCGCCCGCCGACGGGAAAGCGGTCGCCAGCTCCGCGTAGCACAACGCGCCAATGATGGAGAACGCGCCGCCTGCGACCCACACGGCGATGATCATGGTTTCATCGCCCATCGCGCCCGCCACAATCGCCGGCGTGCCAAAAACACCCGCGCCGACGATCAACCCCACAATCATGGTGCACGCATCGAATACGGACAACGACGCTTTGGGTTGCGCACCCGCGACTGTACCGGCGCTTTGACTGTCGCTCATATTATTTCCCGCCCGGTTCGTCTTGCGCGCGCACCAGTTCACCACGCTTGATGCGTTTGGCAGTCCACGCCGCCTGACGCGCCGTAGCCCCCTCGCCGATGCGCACCGTGCCGGTAATCGTTTCGCCTGCAAGCTGCCCCTGAAATTCGTGGCGCTCGATTTTCTGCCCGCTCTTGCCGGTCAGTGAAAACTTGACCTGCTCGCCGGTCATTTTCCCGCGCATCTCGCCGATGACACCGCCCGCACGCGCATCACCGTCAATGTTCTGGAAAAACTGTTCCATGTCGAATTCATACGGCACATCCTTGCCGCCTACGTTGACCGTCGACTGCCATTTCCCGGCCACCACCGCCGGTACCACCCAATGGTAGATGTAGCTTATACCGGGATTGCCCACCTTCTTTTCGGGAACAATCAACGTTTTCTGCTCGTCCGGATACCAGTCACCCATGCTGTAGTCGTGCGCCACGACGCGCGTGCCGGGCTTCAATCGCAAAATTTTCGAACGCAGCTTGAGATTCATCTCCGGCAGCAAGTAGGTGGAAATCACTGTGGCTGCGGAAAAATCCGTTTCAAAAAGATTCTGTTCACGGAAAGTCACGCGATCAGCCACGTTTTCCTTGCGCGCATTCTCGTTGGCTATTTTGAGTAGATAGGTATCCAGGTCAACACCCAGCGCCTTGGCGCCATGTTTTTTGGCGGCAGTGATGACAAAGCGACCGTCGCCGGAACCCAGATCGATCAGGTAATCCGCTTTGGTCACCTTGGCCATTGCCAGCATTTCATCCACAACGATTTGCGGCGTCGGCACATACACCACATCGCCTACACCGGTTTGCGCCCAAGACGGTGACGCTGCAGCCAGCGCCGACGCAACCACGATTGCCCCTATCCACATCTGCTTCAGTAATTTCATTGCTGCTCCTTGGTCAAAAATAATGCGGCTACCCGCCGCTGTATTGCAATCACTTAAATGTCAGTAATCAATCGGCCACGGCTGCTGCGCGTCGCCCGCCAAGGCGTTTGCACACCCTCCACCATCACGCGGCCTTCAATGGCGTCGCCCATTAGACGGCCGCTGAATTCCTGACGTACCGCGCGGCCATCTTGTGCTGCAAGAACCGTGAAACTAACGCTCTCGCCACGCACACGCGCATCCCGCACTTGCAGACCCCTTCCGCCAACTTGCACATTGCCGGAGATCACCTGGAACGTCTGATCGAAAGTTGCATCGTAATCCACATTACCCGGCAGTTGCCAGCGCCAGCGCCCTGAAGCGTCCGCAGGCACGATCCACAAAAAAATCTCGCTCGATGGCGGACCGTAGGATTTATCCGGCACTTCAACAGAAAGTCTCTCATCGGGATTCCACTTCCCCATATCGAAATCGTGGGAGACCAGACGCGTTCCGGGTTTCAACTGGAACAGTGATGGCCGCAAACGCAGATTCACCGAATTGAATAAATACATCGAGATGACCGTCGCTTTGCTCAAGTCGGTATCAAACAAATTGCGCGTATAAAACGCGGCGCGATCCGTAACGCCTTCGCGCTCGGCATTGCGCCGTGCGGTGCGCACCAAATTGTCGTCAAGATCGACACCGAAGCCGCGCGTGCCGATTCTTTTGGCGGCGGTGGTCACAATACGCCCGTCTCCCGAACCCAGGTCGATCAGAAAATCATTTGGCCCAACCGCCGCGAGTTTCAGCATCGCTTCAACCACGTTCCATGGCGTCGGCACATACGGCACGTCGGCAGAGCGCACCGGGGCCGCCCACAACCACAGCGCCAGCGATACCGTTGTCAGTGCCTGCACGGCAGGGCGCGCAGCAGGCATCATGGGGCCGTTCCCGTTCGCGTCGCACGCCATTTATGCCGCGTCTGCACATTTCCGACACCGCGGCGAAACTCGCCTTCCATCACACCGTCTCGCACCACGCCTTCAAAATACATATTCGCTTCGTTCTCGCGGTCGGTGTTATCGACCAGGACGAAACTGACGCGGTCGCCGCGCAGCGATGCCTGCCACAGACCCGCGGGCGGACGATCCGCCACGCGCACCACGCCATCGATTTCCTGATGCTTTTGGCGGATATCCATATCCCACGTCTGGGCACCTGCGGGCAGCGGCAATTGCAAGCGCCAGCGACCCTGTATTTTCGCCGGCACGATCCACAGCATCACATTCTTGCGGATGGTGACTTTGACATCGGGTTGCCAGTCACCGAGATCAAAATCGTGCGCGACAATGCGCGTGCCGGGTTTCAACGCAAGCAACGACGGCCGCAGACGCATGTTCACGCCCGGCAGCAGATACATGGTAATCACACTCGCTTTGGAAAAATCGGTCTTGAACAAATCCTGCCGCAGAAACTGCACACGCTCGGTGACGTTAGCCGCGCGCGCATTCTCTTCACTCTGCGCAATCAGGCTCTCATCGAGATCCACGCCGGTGCCGCGCGCGCCGAATTTGTGCGCTGCCGTGATGAGGATGCGCCCATCGCCCGATCCCAGGTCCATCACAAAATCATCTTTCGTCACGTTCGCCAGACGCAGCATTTCATCGACCACCACTTGCGGCGACGGCACAAACGGCACTTCATACGGCCATTGCGCATGGCTCGCCGGAGCCGCGAGTGCGCCTGACAACAGGCATAACCGCATGAACAGTACTATTGAATTTATATTTAAAAACATATACTTAAGTAATTTTACCATCATTTAGCTCAAGGCAGTGAAGCCGCCGCCGCAGCACGTTGTGCGCGCCAGCGCTGCTCCATCAATTGGGGGCCGCTGCCGTACCGTACCACGCCTTCCATGCCATCGCCACGCACATCCCCTTCAAAGCGGTAGCTCACGTCATCTTCAACCAGCACAAAGCGCACACGCTCGCCCGACACACGCGCTTCAAACGCCGGCAAAAATCCGCCTTGCACACGCACGCCGCCGCGCACTTCCTGATAACGCTGCTGTAGATCCAGTACGAATTCCCGGCCTTTGGTTATCGGCGCTTCCAGCCGCCATGCACCAGCAACCTTGGCCGGTACGATGTACAACAGGTAACTCTTTGAAATTTGCACCTTGCGATCCGGCTGCCACTCAGCAAAACCATAGTCGTGCGCCACGATACGCGTGCCCGGCCTGAGTTCCGCCAGCAGCTTGGGCTCCAGTTTGTTCACCAGCGACGTCAGCAAATACATGGTAACCACGGTTGCCGCGCGCAAGTCCGCGGCAAAAATATCGCTGTGGCGAAATTCCACGCGCTCGCCCACCCCGGCGCGACGTGCGTTCTCCGTGCTCTCGCGCACCAGTGCCGCATCGAGCTCTATGCCGATGCCGCGCGCGCCGTAATCGTGTGCCGCCGCGATCACAATGCGCCCGTCGCCGGAGCCCAGATCAAATACCACATCCTGCGGCGTCACATTGGCGAGCCGCAACATTTCATCGACATTACCGCGCGTCGAGGGAATATAAGGTGTCGGCACATCCAGCGACGCTGCGCTTGCGGAGGCTGCGGCAAACAGCGCCATCGCAAGCCGCACTATCGGCGCGAAGCAGCGTACTCGCACCCGGTTACCTCGCCATCACGCCGGGTTTAAGATCCGTCATGCGCGCTTCACGCAATTCGGTGCGGGTGGCGTTCCACGCCTCTGCTGCGCCGGAACCATTGTTACGGTCGCGGCGCATCTCACCGGTAATCGCGTTATTCGTGACCTTGCCCTTGAACTCGAAGCGCACCGGCTTGCCGCCTTCTTGCAGCGTGGCCGCAAAGCTGACTTGTTCGCCGGTCAACACGGCGTTTTCAATTTTGGCGTTGCGTCCTGCCAGGCTCATCGTGCCGGAAATTTTCTGGAACGCCTGGTCCAGCTGTAATTCGTACCACTGTCCGGCGCCTGCGCCCGCGCCTTGCCACACCCACTTGCCCGCAACCTGTGTGGGCACCACCCAGAACATCACTTTGCTCTTTTGATCACGTCCGACCGGTTTGCCCGGTGCATCCATCACGATTTCGACATCCGGTGGCCATTCGCCAAAACCGTAGTCGTGAGACACCAGACGCGTACCGGGCTTTAATTCGAGTATCCGTGACCGTACCATCAGATTGACTTCGGGCAGCAGATAAATGGTCAACACGTCCGCCTTCGAAATATCCGTTTCATGCAAATCGCGCTCATAGAACACCGCGCGGTTCGCCACGCCCGCTTTGGCGGCATTACGATTGGCCAACGTAACCAAATTCTTGTTCAGATCGACGCCGAAGCCGCGCGCACCGTATTTTTTTGCGGCGGTAATGATAAGCCGCCCGTCGCCGGAGCCGAGATCGATCAGATAGTCTTTCGATGTGACCTTGGCCATTTCCAGCATTTTGTCGACCACCACCTGTGGCGTTTGAACATACGGTGTGTCGCCATAGTCCTGCGCTGCCGCCCATGCCGGCATGGTTGAACACAGCACCAGCACAAAAACTCTGAAAAGTATCGTTTGCATCAATTCACCTGTCCCAATTTGCTTTGCCCGCGCGCGGCGCTCCAGTCGTATTGTCCTTGCGTTCGGCTGCCCGATAGCGCTGCGCTGCCTGTCACGCTTTCCCCATCGACTTTTCCCCTGAACTCATGTTTCACCGGTCCTGCCCCTAAATCGGCAGTAAATGAAAAACTGATTTCATCGCCAAGCAATTTGATGTTTTGCAAAGCACTGGTACGGCCATTGACGTTTGCGCTACCCGTTACCTGCTGGAACGTTTGATTCAGAGCCACCGCGTAGGCCTGCGTCTTTCCCCGCAATGGGAGTTCCCAGCGCCAGTTGCCCGCCACTTTTGCCGGTACCACCCAGAAATAAACATCGCTCTGGCCGGGGGCCCCGCCGTATTTTTCTTTCACATCGAGCTTGACGAACGCATCCGGTTTCCAGTCGTCCATGGAAAAATCATGCGAAACGATGCGCGTTCCCGGTTTCAAATCCAGCAGCTTTGGACGCAATTCCATATTCACACGTGGTAACAGATACATGGTGATCACGGTCGCCTGCGATAGATCCGTCTGGAACAGGTCGCGCTGGTAAAACGCCGCTTTATCCGTCACGCCCCTCTTTTGCGCGTTGTCGAGCGCCTCAGCGACACGTGTCGGATTGATATCCACGCCGAATCCCCGCGCGCCATACTGCTTCGCCGCCGTCACCACAATGCGCCCGTCACCGGAACCAAGATCGATCAGGTAATCATTCGCGCCGACTTTCGCCATTTGCAGCATGCGGTCCACCACCACCTGCGGCGTCGGCACATACGGCACGCGCGGCTCTTGCGCTCGCGTAACGCCTGCTGGCAATGCCAGCATCGCAGCGCACAACAGGCTGACAGCGCCGGCAAAACGCGGATTCATTCGAAACACAGTGAAAGCTCCTTGCAGATTGAACGTGGCTGTGACAACGGGCGCCGGCGCGCCGTTCCCCTGACCCACCCGGCAGGGATACCGCAGCCCGGCTATTGCAATGCAGCGATGATAGCTATGGTAGATTCGCGGACATTGATTATACCCGACACCCCTCACAAACCCATGCAGCTGCAAACCGTAATTTTCATTTCCGGCGGCGCGATTCTTGCGCTGGAATTACTCGCCTCTCGCATCATGACGCCCTACTTCGGCGTCAGCCTTTACATCTGGACGGGCATACTTTCCATCACGCTGGTCGCGCTGGCCGCCGGCTATTGG
>JBEBHE010000482.1:0-2298 GCA_040081205.1 Burkholderiales bacterium
AAATCTATCGATGAAATTTTTTATATCTCCACCCAAACGCTGGAAACTACTCACCAGCAACCGTCACAGTGCGTGACGACCTATCGCATTAAAATGTGGTAATGCAGCGAGGCCCCGCAAGACGATCGCGGGGTCGCGCTGTTGTACGCGGCAGCCCATGTAGCCTATGCAGCCCGTAGCGTACAATGCCCTCATGAAACCACCCAAACGCCTGCAATCCCTGATCGAAGAAGGCCTGATCGACACGGTGGTGCTGCAACTGATGAGCGGTAAAGAAGCCGCCGTTTACGTAGTGCGCTGTGGCAACGACACGTTGTGCGCCAAAGTTTACAAAGAAGCCACGCAGCGCAGCTTCCGGCAGGCCGTCGATTACACCGAGAACCGCAAAACCAAAAACAGCCGCCAGGCGCGCGCGATGGCCAAGGGCACCAAGTTCGGCCGTGAGTCGCAAGAGGCGGCGTGGCAGAGCGCCGAGGTGGATGCGCTCTATCGGCTGGCCGCCGCCGGCGTGCGCGTGCCTGCGCCGCATAATTTTCTGGACGGCGTGCTGCTGATGGAGCTGGTCACTGATGAAAACGGCGAAGCCGCCCCGCGCCTGAACGATGTGATGTTCACGCCCGAACAGGCGCGCGCGCACCACGCGATGCTGTTGCTGCAAGTAGTACGCATGCTGTGCGCCGGTGTCGTGCATGGCGATTTATCGGAGTTCAACATTCTGCTAAGTGCGCACGGCCCGGTGATTATCGATCTACCGCAGGCGGTGGATGCCGCCGGCAACAACCACGCGCAGCGCATGCTGCTGCGCGATGTAGTGAACCTGCGCGATTTCTTCGGCCGTTTTGCGCCGGAGTTGCTGCACACGGATTTTGGTCCGGAGATCTGGGATTTATATCAGCGCGGCGAACTCACGATCGAGGCCAAGCTCACCGGCACTTTTGAACGCGAGCTGGGTGAAGTGGATATCGCCGACGTGATGCGGGAAATCGACGATGCGCGCGCCGAAGAAGCGGCGCGCCTGCTACGCATGCAGGCTGAAGCATAATTAGAGATCGCGCGTATTTTTTTCAACCCATTGGCTGACTTGCAACCCAAAGTGAACATCCTGAAAAATTCATTGCCTCTATGGCGCGCCACTATTGTCGCGTGGTTGATGATTGCTTCCATAGCCGGTGCGCAGGAACTACCCGCTGTCACGGACGAGATGCTGGGCCGTACCGGCGCCGTGTTGCATGTGGACGTGCAGACCGGGCGCTTAGCCGGCGTTACCTCGAGCGGCCCGATCGCAGAAATTGGCGCCAAGATCATGGACGTGCTGTTCGGCGACTATGCCGCCGGAGAATGGATGGCCTATTCGAAGCGTGTCGAAGGCGAATACGTCAAGCCCGCAGTAAGCCAGCGTTTGTTGTTACTCAGACGCGACGGTGACGGCGGTGTACTGCTCGACGAGGAATACTCGCCCGCCAAGCGCGATGCGCTGGTCGGCCGATTCACCGAGTACCGGCGCAAATCCGAACTGCTCACGGGCAGCATGCACGTGCCGGATTACCTGCTGCGCTCCACTAACAACGCCCTGCTGCATGTTGAAATCCAGAAGTCGGTTCCGTTTGATCGCGGCCGCGGCAATCTCAGCGCCACGCACACGGCGACGGTTCGCGCGGTTGCCCAGGGCGAATTAAAGCCGGGGCAGAGCATTGAGTTCATCGAAGAGGGCAGGCGCCGCAAGCGTTTCGACCCTCCAGCCAGCCGCGAGCGCATCGTGCTGTTATCTTATTCGCGATCGACACAGGACGGACAAATGAAATGGTGGTTGCATGATCGCGTGAACTACGGCTACAGCGAAGCTGGTTTTGTGACGCTCAAGGCCGATACCGCGCGCGTGCGCGCGGCGCAAGCTGAAAAAGCTGCGCGAGACGCAAGCAAGTAGAGACGCTTGGTTGGCCAGATAGCGTCCTCAGGATTTATAGCGCGGACCAGCTACAGCGTCACCGACCCCGTACCCAATTCAATCACCTGCCCGCCGACGTAGATGCCGCCATCGGCATCTACATCGAGCAGCAACCGCGACGGCCGCGATATCACTTCGCCCTGGCGAATCACGCGCTTGACCGGCAGTGTCGCTTTACGGGCCACGAACCAGCCGCCGAGATTGGCCGCGGCACTGCCGGTGCCGTGATCTTCCGACAACGCGCCGTGCTTCAACAAAAAAAACCGCACGAATAATTCACCGTTGCCCAGATCGGCCCAAACGTAGATTTTGGTGGTGTCGTCTGCGGCTTTTTCGGCGGCCATGCGCGCGGC
>JBEBHE010000204.1:0-8758 GCA_040081205.1 Burkholderiales bacterium
CAGCCATGAATCAACTGCTTGAGCAACTAATCACTTCGAATGAAAGAAATATCGGTTTGCGCCTGAATCGTAGATCGTTAAAGGATGAGTTAGCAGCAAATTCGGAAGCCCCGGATTTTTTTTCAAAAGAGAACAGGCGCAGGATTAGGGAGGAAAATCTTAGGCGATTGAATGCCATACTGGAGCAGCGTGTTGCCGCCCGGACTGAGGCACTGGAATGTGTGAATAGCGAACTCGAGTCATTCAGTTATTCGGTTTCTCATGATCTGCGCGTACCACTGCGTCATATCGCCGGATTCACCGCATTGGTAATGCAGGCGAACGAAGGAAAACTGGACGCTACGTCCACTGATTATTTGCAAAGAATTGCGCTAGCGGCGCAGCGAATGACCTCATTGATTGACGATCTGCTGCAACTATCTTCCGTATCGCACGTCGTAATGCGCAGGATGGATTTTAGTTTGAGTGATCTATCGGCTACGGTGTCTCAAGTCCTCGCGCGCGAGCAGCCTAGGCGCGATGTCAGCGTCGTGATTGCACCGAATATGCAGGTCGAAGGCGATTTTAACCTGATACGCATCGTGATGGAGAACCTGCTCGGCAATGCATGGAAATTTACGTCGCGAACGGGGCAGGCCAAAATCGAGGTAGGACAACATAAGTGTGATGGAGAGCAGATATATTTTGTGCGCGATAACGGTGCCGGTTTTGACATGAAGTACTCGGAGAAACTGTTCGGGGCATTTCAGAGAATGCATACACAAAGTGAATTTGAGGGCACCGGGATCGGCCTGAGCATAGTGCAGCGAATTGTCGCCAAGCACGAAGGGCGAATATGGGCAGAAGCCGAAGTAGGGAAAGGTGCCGTATTCTATTTCACCCTCGGCAGGAGGGCGTGACCTGAAGCTGGTTAATAAAGCGTTGAAGGCGAGAAGTCCGGTTCCCGACCGTAGGGGTGTCGCAGACTCTTATCATCAATAAAATGAAATTAGACGAACACACGCCGGCCGGGCTGGTTGTATTATTGTCGCTAGAGTGAGATAACTCGCCCGAATCGCATCGATAGATCCACTGCCTTGATATTCTCATTCAGCGCGCCGATGGAAATACGATCGACGGCGGTTTCCACGATGGCGCGCACGTGCTCCAGCGCGATACAGCCCGATTTGCTGAAATAATTTCGAATCGCGCTTTCATGCCCCTGGATGCATTCCCTGATATCATAAACAAACAGGGCGTTCAGCCCGTTTTTTTGGCAACAAGAGTAGATCGCTATGCACCTACGCAGCGTGGAACTGCAAGTAACAGATCGTGCCGCCGCAGTCGAATTTCTCAAAGCGCCTTGGGGTTTGCTGGACGCTGGCTCCCAAGGCGGCACAACGTTCCTGCGCGCGACTGCCGCGCGCCCCTACGTGCTTGCCATTAGCGAGGCCGAAGCCAACACGCTGGCATCGGCAACTTTTTCCGGCAACAGGGCCGAAGTCGAGGCGCTTTGGACGCGCGTCGGCCAGTCGGGCCTGCACCACGGCGCATGGGTCGAAGCGTTCGACGAGCCTGGTCGGGGCGCTGGTTTCTGCGTGACGGGTCCCGAGGGCGAACCGTACCGATTCGTCGCGGAGCGGGACGCAACCGACGCGCTGCCCGGCGCCAGCGCGTGCCCGCTGATGCTGTCGCACGTGGTATTCAACACGCGTGATCGCGAACAGGCCTCGCGCGTGCTGACCGACGTCTTCGGCTTCAAGCTGTCTGACCGCACGCGCATCATGAATTTTCTGCGTTGCGATGATACGCACCATGCGGTTGCCTACGCCGATTCCAACAGCGCTTCACTCAACCACATCGCATTCGAAATGCAGGACATCGACGCGGTCCTGTGTGGCATGGGCCGCCTCAAGGACGCCGGCTGTCCGACAGTGTGGGGGCCCGGCCGCCATGGTCCCGGCAACAATGCGTTCTCCTATTTTGTTGCCCCCTTCGGCGCCTGTATCGAATACACCGCTGAAGTGCAGCGCGTTGATGATTCCTACCCGACCGGCACGCCGGAGTCCTGGCAGTGGCCGCCCGGCCGCAACGATCATTGGGGCATCGCCAGCCGCGATAACGAGAAGCTGGCCGCCTCCGGCAACGCTTTTCCTTTCCGTCCGCTTGCTGCATGATGAAGGTCCGGTTTCGCCGCGCGGCGCGCGCCTTCGCAATCGCCGCGCGCAAGCTACCAGCAAAATGCCTGTTGATGCCCGCAGTACTCGCCATTGCGACTGGCACGGCAATCGCCCAGAGTTATCCCTCCAAGCCGATCCGTTTGATTTCCGAATACGCTGCCGGCGCCGGCGGCGACGTCTTCTTTCGCCCGCTTGCCGCGCAGTTGGCCGCAGCGACGGAGCAGAAATGGATCATTGAAAATCGCGCTGGCGCCGGTGGCCTGCTTGCCATCGAGGCAGTGATGCGCGCCCCGGCAGACGGTTACACGCTGCTGATCGCGTCACAGAATGTGCCGGTAACCCGGCGCTATTTGTCGAAAAGCAAACCGGTCGATCCGCATGTCGACCTAACGCCGATTGCCGCGCTTTGGCGCACGACGCTGGTGCTCGCTTCGCACCCGTCGTTTCCACCGAAGTCACTGAAGGAAATGATCGCTTACGCCCGGGCGCATCCCGGCAAAGTGTCTTACAGCACGTCAGGTATCGGTACGCAGGCGCATTTCGCGGGCGCCCATCTCGCGCGCATTACCGGCGCGTCGCTACTGCATGTACCTTATAACAATAACCGACAGGTCATCGACGTGTTGGCGGGGGATGTGCCGGTCGCCATTAATATAATTTCTCCGGTCGCGCCGCATGTGCGCACCGGGCGCCTGCGCGTGCTCGCGGTGTTGGGCTACAAGCGGTTGGAGATTCTGCCGGGTGTTCCGACGGCGTCCGAATGGCTGCCGCAATTTGAGCCGCCGCCGACCTGGACCGGGTTGTTCGCGCCGGCGGGATTGCCGAGGAACATCGTTGCTCGCCTGAACGCAGCGGTTGCAAAAACCGTTGCCGTGCCTGAATTGCGCGCCAGGGCGACCGCCGACGGTTTTGAACTGATCGGCAACACGCCGGAGGAATTTGTCGCGCAGTTGAAACGCGACATCGAGGTCACGGGCCGGCTGGTCAAGGCCGCCAACATCGAACCGACTGACTGACGGAAGCACCCCTATGAAACTTTGCACTTACAACGATGGTACCCCGGCCCTGATCGAAGGCGCCTTTCTCTATCCGCTCCGCGACGCGCTCGCGGCCGCCGGCGCAGCCCGCGCGGGCGCGACCATGGCGGAAGTCATCGACGCACTCGCCAATCATCCCGCCGCGGCAGCAGGACTGGCTGCCGCGCGCAAGGGCAAGCCGGTCGCGCTCGATTCCGTGGCATTGCAAGCGCCGATCGGCAATCCGCCGGCCATCTGGGCTGCGGCGGCCAACTATCGCTCCCACCAGGCTGAGATGACGGAGCGCGTGGGCGCCTACGATCGCTCGAAGTTCCCCCCCGATGACCTGATGGCCGAAGTGTTCCTCAAGCCCGTATCCTCGCTCGTCGGTCCCGGCGGCATCGTGATCCTGCCGAAGATTGCAAATCACGTAGATTATGAATGCGAACTGTGCGCGGTGATCGGCCGCACGGCGAGGAAGGTCTCGGCGGAAAATGCGCTCGACTACGTGTTTGGCTATACCCTATGCTGGGATATCAGTATCCGCGACCCTTGGGGAAAGGGCCGCCACAACACGCGTAACATTCGCAAGGGCTTCGACACGTTCTGCGGGCTCGGTCCGTGGATTGTCACCCGCGACGAAATCCGTGAGCCGCAGGATCTCCACATCAACGTCGAGCAGAACGGCAAGAACGTGATGCAGGCGCATACCGCGGACATGATCAACGGCCTGCGTGACCTGATCCGGTTTCTGTCGTCGGTGACGACGCTAAAGCCCGGTACGCTGATCACCACCGGCACGGCTGCCGGCGTGTCGAAGCTCGCCGACGGCGACCACCTGAAAGGCACCATCGACGGCATCGGCACGATGGAACTGACGGTGGCCGCAGAACGTTAAGCGCCGGGGCCACCCGGCCTCTCAAAAAATTTTTTCAGGAGGAGACTCAACATGAAACTGAAACACCCCATTGCATCCCTGTGGACGGCGGTATCGCTGGCCCTGTTTTCGTCTGCCGCGCTAAGCCAGACCTTGCCGGCCCCCGTGGTGAAAAAATCACCGGTCGACAATCCGCAGCGCGTACTCTTCGTCGGCAGCAGCATCATGTATTACGCCGGCGCGCTGCAGACCCATACCCACCGGCTGGCGGCTGCCGATACGCCGCCTCTCAATCTGCGGCCGGGCTATACATCGGTGCATATCACCACCGGCGCGCTTCACCACTACCCGATCGAGCACTATCTGAAGCCGGGTAATCTGGATAAAAAGGAGCCGTTCCAGGTCGTCGTGCTGGGGGGGAACTTCCGCGACGGACTGACGGACGCTGGCCGCGCGAAGTATCGGCAGACAGTGATCGAGTTTGATGCCCTCATCAAGAAGCACGGTGGGCGCACGGCGTTGTACTGGCTTCCGCCGCATGGGCAGCCGGGCAGCGCTGTCACCCCGGGCGAACTTGCCCGCCGGTTGCAGGAAATGACGCTGTCGGTCGGCAACGAAGTGGGGGCTTTGATTATTCCAGTGGGACTCGCATTCCAGGAAGCCTACCGGCAGCGGCCAGGCATCAAGCTGCAGATGGGCTATGACGACTACCATCCCACCATCGCGGGGCAGTACCTTGCCTCCAGCGTGGTATATGCCAGCCTCTACGACCGGTCGCCAGTCGGCAATCCGTATGACTACTTCGGCGCGATCGACAAGGACACCAAGGAATTCGTCCAGAAGATCGCGTACGAAACGGTGCGGAAATTCTTTGGACGCTGAACGCAAACGCGTGGCACTGAGTCCTGAAACAACACGAGCGACGGAGAAATCGTAATGCTGCTGCCTCTACCCGAACGCAATATCTGCTACGACCTCATCGGTCCCGAATCGGGCCAGGTCGTCGCGTTCTCGCATTCCCTCGCCGCCGACCTCGGCATGTGGGCCGAACAGGTAACTGCCCTTGCCGCCGCAGGCTACCGCGTGCTGCGCATTGACCTGCGGGGCCACGGTGGCAGCGGCGCGCCGCCCGCACCCTATACGATCGACGCGCTCGCAGACGACGTTGTTGCCGTGCTCGACGGGCTCGGCATCAACCGTTGCCATTTCGTCGGCCTCTCGATCGGGGGCATGATCGGTCAGTCGCTCGGCCTGCGCCACGCCGGTCGCGTGCAATCACTGATGCTGTGCGACACGCAAACACAGTCGCCTGCCGACGCGGCGACGCGCTGGGGCCCGCGCATCGACGCGGTGCTCAAGGCCGGATCGCTCAAACCCATCGCGGACGCGACCATCGGGCGCTGGCTCACCGAGGATTTCCGGAAGAAGCATCCTGGCCGCTGGAAGCAGATTTACGACAGCATTGTCGGCTGCGGGCCCACCGGCTATATCGGCTGCGCGCAGGCAATCGGCAATTTCAATTTTACGGAGCGGCTGAAGTCGATCAACACGCCGACGCTGGTGGTGTGCGGCACCGACGATCCGAGTGCGGCACCCGCCGAGAGCAAACACATCGCGACCCTGTTTCCCAACGGCAGCTACGCCGATTTCGCCGGTGCGCGTCATCTGCCTAACGTCGAACAGCCGGAGGCTTTCAATCGCGTGCTGCTGAACTGGCTGGACACCTGCAAATAGGAGGGGCTCGCAGCGTGTGCGCCGCGAACGCCTAAATCTCAGGCGGGGACTGGAGTTTGAATTGGCGACGGCACGGACTTGCATGCCAGGTTAGCGTTACGGGCGCAATCCGGTGCGCAGCATTGTTCTCGAGGGGACGCTAGCCTTCGCAGAGAACGCGACATCAATAAAACTGCATGGCGCACACAAGTGAGCCGAGGCAGCCGTGTTTATGATTAGCTCGACAATTTAACTCGACCCAAACCGCATCGACAGATCAACCGCCTTGATGTCCTTGGTCAGCGCGCCGATGGAAATACGATCGACACCGGTTTCCGCGATGGCGCGCACGTTATCCAGCGTGATGCCGCCCGAGGCTTCGAGCTTGGCGCGTCCGGCGGTGATATTCACCGCTTCGTGCATTTGCGCGGTGCTCATGTTGTCGAGCAAAATCATTTCTGCGCCTGCCGCGAGCGCCTCGCGCAACTGATCCAGCGTTTCGACTTCGATTTGTATCCACACGCCTGCCGGTGCGAGTTTGCGCGCGGCAGCGAATGCGGCGGTGACGCCGCCGGTGGCGGCGATGTGGTTTTCCTTAATGAGGATGCCGTCGTAAAGCCCTATGCGGTGATTCATGCCGCCACCGGTTTTGACCGCGTATTTTTCGGCGATACGCAGGCCGGGCAAGGTTTTGCGCGTGTCGAGGATAGCGGCATGTGTGCCGCTGACGGCATCGACATAGCTGCGTGTCGCGGTGGCGACGGCGGATAGCGTTTGCAGAAAATTCAGCGCGGCGCGTTCGCCGGTGAGCAGCGCGCGTACGGCGCCATGCAGCGAGCACAGCGTGGTATTCGGCGTCACCGCTTGTCCCTCGCTGACTTGCCAGTCGATGGCAATGCCGGCATCCAGTTCGCGGAATACCTGGTCGAACCAAGGCCGGCCGGCAACGATTGCGGCAGTGCGGCAGACGACGGTTGCGCGGGCCACAGTGTTCGCCGGCGTCAATTGTGCGGTCCAGTCGCCCGCGCCGACGTCCTCGACGAGGGCTGCGGCCACGTTGCGCTTGATTTCGGATACGATATCCATGAATTGCTCTATATTCCGGGGGCTCATTAAAAAGACCAAATCCGCTAAAACGCGGACAATGGCAACAACACAAGTCGAAAAGCAGTCTGTCAATGCAGTTGTCGCTCCAGCGGCAACGTGCCGGTAATTCTATCAGGGGAATGGGGGAACTATGGACGGCATGATTGGGGTAGTGACTTACGGCATCGGCACGTTGATCGCTTTTGCAATCATCGCGTGGCTGGTGGTCGCGATTATTCACGATGTCACGCAGAAAAAGCACACGGTGCTGCGCAACTATCCGGTGATCGGGCGGCTGCGTTTCTTTTTTGAAGACCTCGGCGAATATTTCCGCCAGTATTTTTTCGCGGGTGATCGCGACGAGATGCCGTTTAATCGCGCTACGCGAGGCTGGGTCTATAAAGAAGCCAAAAACGAAGGCGGCATTATCGGCTTTGGCTCCACCAATGATCTGCGCGAGCCGGGCAACATTCTGTTTGTGAATCATCCGTATCCGGTGCTGGAGGAAGACCGGCTGCCGACACCGTCGCTGATTATCGGGGAGGGCTACTGTACGCACCCGTTTGAGGCGCGCTCCATTGTGAACGTCAGCGGTATGAGTTTCGGCGCGATTTCCGAGCCGGCGGTGCGCGCACTGTCGATGGGCGCGGCGGAAGCGGGCTGCTGGATGGACACCGGCGAAGGCGGGCTCGCGCCGCATCATCTTGCCGGCGGCTGCGATGTCATTATGCAGATGGGCACGGCCAAATACGGCATGCGCGATCACAATGGCAATTTTTCGCCGGAGAAAGTGAAGGAACTCGCCAAGGTGGTGAAGGCATTCGAGATCAAGCTGTCGCAGGGCGCCAAGCCGGGTAAGGGCGGTGTGTTGCCGGGCGGCAAGGTGACCGAGGAAATCTCGCGCATTCGTGGCATCCCGGTGGGCGAGGATTCGATCAGCCCGAACCGCCATCTGGATATTGCCAACGTGGATGATCTGCTCGACAAAATTGCCTACATGCGCGAACTGACGGGGCGTCCGGTGGGCGTGAAGACCGCTATCGGCGGCTGGGCTTTCACCAATGATTTGTGCGACGCGATTTTGCGCCGGGGGCGTGAATTTGCACCGGATTTTCTGGCTATCGATGGCGCGGAAGGCGGCAGCGGTGCGGCGCCGCAAACGCTGTTCGATCACATGGCGTTGCCGATTGCCGAAGCGTTGCCGCGTGTGGTCGATTCGCTGATACAGTCTGATTTGAAATCGCGCATACGCGTGATTGCGGCAGGCAAGCTGGTGACGTCGGCGCGTGCATCATGGGCGTTGTGCGTGGGTGCGGATTTCATCAACACCGCGCGTGGCTTCATGTTCGCGCTGGGTTGCATACAGGCGCTGCGCTGTCACCAGAATACCTGCCCGACGGGTGTGACCACGCACAACAAACGCCTGCAGCGCGGGCTGGTGATCGAAGAAAAATATTTGCGCGTCGCCAATTACTGTAAAAACGTGAACAAAGAGATCGACATGATTGCGCATTCGTGTGGCCTGCGTCATGCTCGCGAACTCAAGCGCGAGCATGTGCGCATTGTGCAAACGGCGAACCAGAGTATTGCGCTTAATATGCTGCATCCGTACCCGGCGATTGGGTCGCGCGGGCCGGCGAAGGCGGCTTGAGAAACTTGCGCTAAAGGATATTAAATATGAATAAAAACAAATACTTAGGAAATTCTTCGCGACGGGAATTTTTGGTGCGCACAGCAGCGGCGGGTGCGGCGATGTCATCGCACACCGTGTTGGCGCAGGTAGCGGTCAAGCCGCCTGCCGAGCCGGCGGGAACGGTTTCGAATAACGCGATCATGGCGGAAAAATTTTCCGGCATGCCGATGCATTCCGAGCGGCCTTTGACGGGCAGTGTGAGCGCCGAATTTCA
>JBEBHE010000483.1:0-2295 GCA_040081205.1 Burkholderiales bacterium
CGGCGGGCGGCGCCGCTCGAAATCGAGCGTCACTTCGGTTTCAGGCAATAGTTTGTTTTTGATGCGCTCACGCAGCGACTGTTCGATGCCGTCGAGATCTGCGACGACATCAACGCGGATGTCGGCCTGCGCCTGCGCGCCGGGCGGAATCATGTTACGCACAATGCCCGCCCGCGCCAGCGTCCAGTTTACGTGCGTGCCGACTTTCGGATTGGAGAGGTCGCGCGCCTGCAACACCTGGTGCGCGACTTCGTAAAGTGCGTTGACGCCGCGCTCCGGTGCGCTGCCGGCGTGTGAAGCGCGACCGCGCACCACGATAGTGGCAGCGCCGATGCCGCTGGTGGCGAGACGTATCTGGTCCACGGTCGGTCCGCCGCCGCCTTCGAATGACAATACCGCGTCGTGCTCCGTACCGAGCTTCGTAATAAGAAAACGCGAACCAGGAGAGCTTACTTCTTCGTCAGCATTGATCAGCACTGTGAGCGTGCCGTAATCGCGAAAATTCATTGCCCGCAGCATCGTCAGCGCGTGCAGCATTACCGCGATGCCCTGCTTGTCGTCGGCGATGCCAAGACCATAAGCGCGATCGCCCTCGATCTTGAACGGCTGTCCAGCGAGCATGCCGCGCGGGTACACCGTGTCCATGTGCGCGATGAGCAGAATTTTCTTCGTGCCGGTGCCGGTGAACGTCGCGCGTACCATCTTGCCGATTTTTTCGGGCGTGTCGAACATTTTGTAAATTTCAGGGCCCGCTTCAAGCAGCTCCACCTTTGCACCGAGTTTGGTCAGTCGTCCCGCAATCACACCGGCAATCCTGTCGAGACCTTCGATGTCCGCACTGCCGGATTCGATTTCAACCAGCGCTTTCATCGTTTGCAGCACTGCCGGCTGCTCTTTTTTTGCCAGCGCGAGTACCGGCTCAACAGCCGCCGCGTGCGCAACACTCACAGCGGTTACGAATGTCCCCAGCGCGAAAATAGTGTAAATAATTTTTTTTAAATGATTTTTCATATAACTCTTTCTGCGCTTATTTGAGCGGTGCCTTGCCGTTGGAAATATCCATAATCATGCGTGTTGCCAGATACAGCCGCGGCTCAATAGAGCTCATCACAATGTATTCTGCGTTGGTGGTGTGCGAACCGAAGCCGTGCAGGCCAAAGCCTTCGATCACCGGCGCCTGTGTTTTGAGTGATGCGTTGGCGGCATCGGTAAACCCGCCGGCGGCATCCTCCAGCACGTTGAGCTTCCTGCCGATTTCGGCGTAAATGGTTTGCGCATGAGCGCTCAATGCGCGTGACGACGGTTTGGGTTCCAGCGGCGGAAAGCGGCGCTCGAGCACCAGTTCAACACTGGCTTCGGGTAGCAGTTTATTTTTGACGCGCTCCTTGAGCTTTTGTTCGATACCGTCGTAGTCGGCAATGCGCGCCACGCGTACGTCGCCGGTGGCCTGTGCGCCAGGCGGGATCATATTGAACACGAGGCCCGCCCGTGCCAGCGTCCAGTTCACCTTCACGCCGGTTTTCGGATCGGACAGATCACGCATCTGCAAAATCTGGTGCGCGAGTTCGTCGAGCGCATTGATGCCGCGCTCCGGCGCCGAGCCGGCATGCGACGCGCGGCCGCGCACGGTCAGCAGCGCAAGCGCGTGCCCGCTGGTGGCAAGCCGTACGCGATCATCTTTTTCGTTGCCGCCGCCCTCGAACGACATCACCGCGTCGTGTTCGGCGCCAAGCCGGGTGTGATGATTGCGTGAGCCGGGCGAACCGATTTCTTCGTCGGCGTTAATGAACACCGTGATGGTGCCGTAATCGCGAAACTTCATTGCGTTGAGCATCGCAATGGAATGCAAAATGACCGCGATGCCGTGCCGATTGTCGGCGATGCCCAGGCCGTAGGCGCGGTCGCCATCGATGCGAAATGGCTGCCGAGTTGCCATGCCGCGCGGATACACCGTATCCATATGCGCCATTAATAGGATTTTTTTGGTACCGGTTCCAGTGAACGTTGCTTTCACCATTTTGCCGATTTTTTCCGGCGTGTCCGACAGGCGCACCGTGTCGGCGTCGTTGGGTTCGATCAGTTCTACCTTACCGCCCAATGCTTTTAATCGCGCACTCAACATGTTGGCAATTTTGTCGAGCTCTTCGAGTTCACGGCTACCGGATTCGATGGCCGTGAGTTGCTTCAACGTTTCCATCAACAGGGGTTTTTCCTTTTGCGCGAGCGACTGGACGGGCTCCAGTGCTGCGCCAAACGCACTGGCAGTAACGAATGATAGCCATGCAAATATTATGT
>JBEBHE010000205.1:0-8733 GCA_040081205.1 Burkholderiales bacterium
AGACGCCGGTTCGACGTCTTTCGTGCCGGTGTTATCCGTATGAATAAGTGATGCGTCGCCGCGCCAGTATTCCGCCGAAGTGTTGGTGGCGAATATTTTGGGCACACTTCCCCGCGCACGCAACCGCGCGAACAATCCTTCGTCGTTGAACGGCGGCAAGCTGCCCACCGTGCCTTGCGAATTCAGCGACGGCTGACCGAAGCGCAGATTGAATTCACCACGTCGTCCGCCGGCAACGTGCGGCAGCACCGCATCGAACACCATGCGTCCCCCTTCGTAATCCGGGTCTTCGTCCAGACCGAGATGCAGCATCTGCCGCAGAAAACGTCCGCTTTGCGACACACCGAACAGATACGCGCATTCGATGGCATTGGCGCACGGATTGCCGGCGGAGGCCGGCGCCCAACGCAAAAACGCCGCCGTGTCGCGCACCGCCAAAAAACTCAAACCCGCCAACGGCGGATTCGCCGAACGGTACGTCACATCGTAAATCACGCCGGGCGCGAAGCCGCCTTTCAATTCGATATTTCCGGCATCGACAAATCGCCACGACGCACGCGGCACAGTCACCACCTCGGCGCCGCCATGCTCGCGCGCGGTCATCGATGCATCGGGGTCGTTCACATCATTGGTGGGATTGGGAATGTGCGTACGATCCGCCAGCGGCAGCACGTCCGCGCGCACATTCGGCCGCAAGCGGCAGCGCAGCCATCCCGTGACACCGGGCACGCGCGGCACATCCAGCGCCATCAACCCGTCGCGTCGTGGCACATCAATCTGCCAGCCCACCCATGCCACGGTATAACCCTGACGCATCAAAAAACCGTTGCCGAAATCTTCCGGCGTGGTGGGATCGGGCACGCGCGGCGTGCTGTTGAACATGCCGAGCGCCACCTTGCGTCCGCGATTCGCCGTATCCATCAGCAGGCGGCCATTGCCCTTGCGCAGATCAACAGGCTTCAACAGATAAAAATCGCCAGCGAACTCAACCAGCCCCTGCGCATTGCGCGGCGCCAATCCGATGTCGGTAATGCCCTGATGCAATGGGTGTTTGGGATCCACCGCAAACCGGATCGTGCCTGCGATTTTTTCGTAAGCGCCGGTGGCGCCAAATGACTGGCCGTCGAGAACGGTTGTGCGGGATTGAATGTCCAGAGTCGTTACCATCAGGTTTGCTCCCCTTGGGTGAATGCGGATTGTAAATCGTAATCCTTTGCACGCCGACATTCGGCATAATGCGTGTATAGCCCGTCGTTCCCGCGCAGGCGGGAACCCATAACGCACGTGCCACTGGAAATATGACTCCCCCAACCCACCTTCCCCCGAAGGAAGGGGATATCCGCCTGCGCGGGAACGATGAGTTGGAAAATTTATTCACGAGAGGGTATCAAGTGATCATGCACCTGCAATACAAATCCATTGTCGCCGTCACCGTTGCAGCGGTGGCGCTGACCGCGATGTCACCAAATATCGCCCACGCGCAGCAAAAATACCCCAGCAAACCCATTCGCCTCGTCGTCGCCTTCACCGCCGGCGGCACTCCCGACACGCTGGCGCGCCTGATCGGGCCGCGCCTGGGCGAGACCTTTGGGCAACCAGTAATCATCGAGAATCGCCCCGGTGCCGGCGGCGCGCTCGCCGCCAATATCGTCGCCAAAGCGGCACCCGATGGCTATACGCTGCTGGCAACCTCACCCGGTTTTGCCGTCGTCGCGGCATTGCAACCGAATCTGCCGTATGACCCGATCAAGGATTTTGCCGGCGTCGCGAACATCGGCTTCAGCACCAACGCATTGGTGGTTGCACCTTCGCTCGGCATGAAGTCCGTCAAGGACCTCATCGCGCTGGGTCACGCGCAGCCCGGCAAGATATTTTTTGGTTCCGCCGGTGCCGGCAGCGCCACGCATATTAATGCGGAGCGGTTTCGCCTCGCCGCCGGCATCAAAGCCGTGCACGTGGGCTTCAAGGGGCAGCCGGAATTTCTGATTGAAGTTGTTGCCGGACGCGTGCAATTTGGCATGGCCGGTTTGGGGCCCGCGATTGGATTGATCAAAGATGGCCGCTTGCAGTTGCTGGCCGTGGTGCCCAACCGCACGCCGCTGTTTCCCGACGTGCCCGCGTTGTCCGAAATCCTGCCCAGCACAGGCCGCGATGGTTATCAGGCGTGGATCGCACCCGCCGGCACGCCACTGGCCATTCGTCACCAGCTCAGCAAGGAAATCGCACGCATACTCGCCCTGCCGGAGGTGCGCGAACGCCTGCAGAGCGTCGCGTTTCATATCGCGCACGGCACGCCTGAAGAAACCGACAAGGCATTGCGCGTGGATATCGCATCATTCAACAAGCTGGTGCGCGATGCGGGATTGCGGGCAAAGTAAGCGCGCCCGCCACATTAAAAACAGGTGCATGTCGCGATGGCTGTACTGCGCCTGTGCATTGGTGACTGCGATTGCATCGCACGCATTGGCGCAGCAACCGTACCCGAACAAACCGATACGCATGATCGTGCCTTCCAGCGCGGGCGGCACGCAGGACACGCTCGCACGCCTGTTCGCGCCCAAACTCGGTGACAGGCTCGGACAACCGGTAGTGGTGGAAAACCGCCCCGGCGCCGGCGGCATGATCGGCGCATCGATAGTGGCCAAGGCCGCTGCGGATGGTTACACCTTATTGCTGGGCGGGCCCGGATTTGCCGTGGGCGCGGCGGTGCATGCCAATCTGCCGTACGATCCCGTCAAGGATTTCAGCGGCGTGGCGCAAATCGGTTACAGCACCACCGTGCTCGTGGTGGGCCCTTCGCTGGGCGTGAAGTCGGTGAAAGAACTCATTGCACTCGCTCACGCGCAGCCGGGGAAAATACTTTTTGGTTCTTCGGGCGGCGGCAGCGCGACCTTCATGAACGCGGAACGGTTCCGCATGGCCGCGGGCATCAAGGCCGCGCATGTGGGCTTCAAAGGCCAGCCGGAGTTTTTGCTGGAAATCATGGCGGGGCGCGTGCATTACGGCGTGGCAGGGTTAGGACCTTCGCTGCCGTTTATCAAGGACGGCCGGCTGCTGCCGCTGGCCGTCACGACGCTGCGCCGCGCGCCATTGTTGCCCGATGTACCCACCAGCGCAGAGGTAGTACCCGGCTGGGGACGCGACGGTTCGCAAGGCATACTCGCGCCCGCGCGCACGCCACGCGCCATCGTGCATCAACTCAACAAGGAGGCGGCGCGCATCCTCGACATGCCCGAAGTGCGGGACCGCTTGCTCGGCGTGGATTTCAACATCCTCACCAGCACGCCGGAGGAATACGACAAGATGCTGCGCGCGGATATTGCGACGTTTACGCGCGTGGCAAAAGAGGCGGGGTTGCGGGCGAAATAGGTCGATTTACGAAAGGGCAGAAAACGATTCGCAGATCAAATATTCTCCTCGCCCCACTTTCGCATTAATGCCTTTCGCTCAGGCCCGGCCGGGGTGGACTTCATTCGTTCTATATCGCTCAAGCTGACAGACTCGAAGCCGGTGATTCCTGTCGCCACACAGAATACATTCATCCGGTACGCCCCACACACATCACATTTTCCCAGAATGTATTCAAAGCCACCCGCGTGACCAAGATCGAGTTCTGAAATCCATGATGGCTTCTTGCAGCAGGTCGGCTGACTCACGGTTGCCTTGGAACTTAACGTTGCGTTTCAACAAGCGTAGGGTGGGCAAAACGCTTTTTGTTTTACCCACGCTGCCGCACGTGAACCACACAACACCGCGTGGGCACAAAACAGCGTGCCCACCCTACGCTTGCTACGCCTTTGCAGGGTCGGAGACAAAACGAAAGACATAATTCTCCCCATCATATTCGACGATCTCGCCAATGAGGTCGTCACGCAGATGAAAGTCTTTCTTGACTTTGCTTGCATCACCGCCGGCCTCTACATAATCGGTGTCTTCTGTGCGCGACACGATGAGGCGCACGCTGCTTTTCTCCCGAAAGGCTTTCTCCACGTTACGCCGAAACTCCGCATTACCCGGGCCTCGCCAGCGAGACATAGAGCCAATGTACTCCGCTGAAGCGTCGGGGCCTTTGCGATAGTGATGGGACCAGAGGCTTACAACAAGTGAGCCATCTGGTGCCCAGGCGGAGACTGACCATTGAACGTTCTTAAGTATGACTCCGTAGCGTGCGAATGCATCTTTGATTCCGAGTTGAGCCATAGCTTTGACGGATTCAATTATTTGTTTTATTGAACTTTTGCTCCAGAAGCCTTAACCACCTTCGCCCACTTCTCCGTCTCCATGGTATGCAGCGCCCAGAATTCAGTCGGTGTTCCGGCGATCGGCGTGCCGCCCAGATCAGCCAGCCGTTGCAACATCTTCGGATCTTTCAGCGCGTCGTTCACCTCGCGATTGATGCGGCTGACGATGGCTTCCGGCGTGCCTTTGGGCACGGCGAGGCCGAACCACGCGCTGGCTTCGAAACCCGGCAGGGTCTCGGCGATCGTCGGCACGTTGGGCAAGGCGGGAGAGCGCTGCGCGGTGGTGACGCCGAGCGCCCGCAAGTCGCCGGCACGCACGTAAGCAATGCACCCCGGCATGTTTTCGAACATGACGTGCATCTGTCCGGCCATCAAATCGACCAGCGCCGGCGCCGAACCCTTGTAGGCGATATGAACCATGTTGGTACCAGTCACAGCCTTGAACAATTCGCCCGACAGATGCACCGACGTGCCGACGCCGCCGGACGTAAAATTGAGTTTGCCCGGATTCGCTTTCGCTTGCGCAATGAACTCCTGCACGTTTTTCGCCGGTGCATTCTTCGGCACGATCATCACGTTGGGCACGCGTATCAGTCCCGCGCCCGGCGCCATGTCGCGCAGGAAGTTAAACGTGAGATTGGGGTAGAGCGTGGCATTGATCGCATTCGCCGGGTTGGTGAGAAACCAGGTATAGCCGTCGGGCACTGCCCTGATGGCGATTTCAGTGCCGATGTTGTTGCCGGCGCCGGGACGATTGTCCACCACGATGGTTTGCCCAAGGCGTTCGCCGAGCCGCGCCCCCATGATGCGCGCGAGGATGTCGGTGGTGCCGCCGGGTACGTAAGGCACGATCCAGCGGATCGAGCGCGCGGGCCAGGCGTCAGCGGCCAACGCATTGCCCGCACCTATCAACACACCGCACGCGGCCATCAGACTGGTAATCAGCTTGGTCATACGCATGTTGCACTCCCCCGTTATTTAAGTTGCCAAATGATACCGTGTTCCGGCCATAAAGTGGACAGACGCCGACGCCCTGATCTACGGCCATGTAAACTGCGTTCTCCCTATGATTCGGAGCGTTTCCGTGCTTACCATCACTCAACATCTGCTGCGGGCACTGATCATACTGATAGTCAGTGCCGGCATGGCAACCGCCGCCGACTGGAAGCCCGACAAGCTGATCGAACTCATTGTGCCCACTGGCCCCGGCAGCGGCGTGGACGCCTCGGCACGTACCGTGCAATCGATATTTCAGTCTAACAAGCTGGTCGAGCAGGCTATCAACACCACCAACAAGCCCGGCGGCAATTACGGCATTGCGATGAATTATCTCGGCCAGTTCAATGGCGACGCGACTAAATTGATGGTGCAGACCTCGACACCGCTCACGGCTGCGATACAGGGGCAGATCAAGCTGAACTACTTTGAATTCACGCCGATTGTGAATCTGATTTCGGAGCCGATTGCGTTTGTGGTGGCGGCGAATTCATCGCTGAAATCCGCGCGCGATCTGACGGCGAAGTTAAAGGCCGATCCGGAATCGGTAAGCATTGCGCTGTCGGCTGCGCGCGGCAATGCGTTTCACATCACCGCCGCACTGGTGGCGCGCTCGGTACAGGCGGACATCAAGAAGATGAAAATCGTGGTGTTCAATGCATCGAGCGACGGTGTCATCGCTGCCGCCGGCGGGCATGTGGATGTGATGGCGGCTACACCCGCCACCGTGATGCCGCTGGTGCAGGCAGGCAAAGTGCGCATCATTGGCATTGCTTCCAACACGCGGCTCAAGGGCAGTGCGGCATCCGTGCCGACGTTCAAGGATCAGGGCATCGACGCCGTGTTTGATATTCCGCGTGGATTCATCGGTCCGCGCGGGCTGACCGCCGAGCAAGTGCGCTACTGGGATGGCGTGTTCGCGCGCATGGTGAAATCAGACGAGTGGAAACAGGCGGTCGAAAAAAATCAGTGGGTCGAGAATTATTTGAACAGCGCCGACATGGCGAAAGAACTCCGCCGGCAGCACGGCATTTTGAAAGATGTGCTGACCGAACTGGGGATGGTGCAGTAGGTAAACAACGGCAAATCACTAGTCCTGTCATTCCCGCACAGGTGGGAATCTATAAGCCGTCGCAAGTGGCACTGTGTTATGGGTTCCCGCCTGCGCGGGAACGACGGTGAGGGGTGTTTTTCGCGGAACATGATGCAGAATAATATTAATATATTTCCTTTTTAAAACAAATACTTATACATCATGAGCAACGACGGGTACTACGAAGTTTACTGGCCGCGCTCGCCGCGCCAGACCGGCATCAAGCCTTTGGCCGGGCGACTTGAAACACTGAACGGCAGAACCGTCGCGCAGATTTGGGATTTTCTGTTTCGCGGCGATGATGTGTTCGCGCATCTCGAAACGGCCATCAAGGAAAAATTTCCCACGGTGAAATTTGTCAGCTGGCGTGAATTTGGCAGCTCGCACGGCGGCGACGAAAAGGAAGCGCTGGCAGAGTTCGGACGCAAGTTCAAGGAAATGGGGGTCGATGCCGTCATCTCCGGCATGGCCTGTTGAGGCTCCTGCACGCCCGCCGTGTTGCGGGCCAGTGCAGCGTGCGAGGAACTCGGCTACCCGACTTCTTCGTTGACGTGTGAAGGTTTTTTCCGCCAGGCCGCCGCCACCTCCATCGGTCTAGGCATGCCCAACATTCCGCTGGCGCTGGTGCCGGGACACATCGGCACCAAGAGCGACGAGCAGCTACGCCGCGACGTGATCGACGTCACCGCACAACACGTGATCGAAAATCTTACCGTGCAGCCTGCGGTGAAAGGCAAAGGCGGCGAGCCCGGTGCGCGCGACATCGTTTTCAAAGGCGGCTTCAATGCCGTCAACCAGTATTTCTACGACCACGAGCTCTCGGACGGTCTGCCCATCGTGCCGCCAACGCTCGAAGCGATTGAAGCATTTCTCCAATTCACCGACCGTGATCCGAATGAAGTGCTGGGTGTGATTCTGCCCGACAGCCGTGCCGCAACCATCTGGAGCATCGCCGTCAACGGCGTGATGGCAGGCTGTAAGCCTGAATACATGCCGGTGCTGATCGCTGCCATCGAAGGCATGTGCGACCCGAAATACGGCGTCGAACACAGCGGCAACACGCCCGGCGGCGACACGCTGCTGATTCTGAACGGGCCGATCATCAAGCAACTTGGCTTCAATTACACCCAAGGCGCGCTGCGCGACGGCTTTATGGCGAACACCTCGATCGGGCGTTTCTGGCGGCTGTACCTGCGCAACGTCGCGGGCTTTCTGCCGCACAAAACGGACAAGGCCACCTTTGGCAACACCTGGCGTGTAGTGCTGGCGGAAAACGACGATGTGCTCAAGCAAATCGGCTGGGAAAATACGGCCGAGGAAATGGGACACAGTGCCGGCGACAACACCGTCACCGTCGCGCGCTACACCGGCGGCGGATCTTTCTCGTCGGTATCGGGCAGCACACCGGAAGAACTGCTGCCGTACGTGGCCGACTCCGTGCTCAAGTATCACATGTGGCAGCTCACCTTCACCACCAGTCACGGTAACGGCATGCTGCGTCCGCTGGTGGTGTTAAGCCCGATCATCGTGGAGACCATCGCCAAAGCCGGCTGGACCAAAGCCGATGTCAAACAATATCTCTACGATCACGCACGGCTACCGGCATGGGAGTTCGAGCGCCAGCTGCGCGTATGGAACATCCGCGGCGTGTGGGATTTGAAAGACGACGTGCGCAACGGCCGCATCCCGAAAGTGTTTTACGAATCCGACGACGAAAACCGCTTGGTGCCGATTGTGTGGAAACCGGAAGATTTCATGATCGCGGTATCCGGTGATCCGCTGCGCAACAACATGTATGTGTTTGCGCATAACGGATTCCTGGGCTTCCCCACCGGCAAGACAATTCAGCTGCCGAAGGATTGGGATGCAAAGCTGGCTGCTGCAAAAACCTAGAACATCATCTGCCCGCCGTTGATCTGCAACGACTGCCCGGTCACGTAACTCGAAGCGGGCGAACACAGAAAACGTATCACCGTCGCTATCTCTTCCGCATCACCCTTGCGTCCCAACGGGATCATGGCGTCGCCCAGCGGCGCGGTACGCCCTGCAGCGCGTTTGGTATCCATCTGGCCCGGCGCGATACAGTTTGCGCGGATATTGCGGTCACCGAATTCGCGCGCAATGCCGCGCGTGAAACCCACCAACCCGTGTTTTGCCACCGAGCCATGGATGCGTTTTTTTGCACCCGATAAAGACATCATGCCACCCAGCGTAACAATGCTGCCGCCACCGTTGGCGATCATCGACGGAATGCAGGCCTGCGCCAGATAAAACGCACCATCCAGCGTGATCGATAGCGGCACTCGCCACTCATCGTAGCTCAATTCCAGAAACGGCTTTTCGGTGCGCACCGACGCATTGAGCACCAGAAAATCCACGCGCCCGAATTTCTGCATCACGCTG
>JBEBHE010000206.1:0-8725 GCA_040081205.1 Burkholderiales bacterium
AGCTGATGTCACCGCTTGCCGATTTCCATGCGCCGTCCACTTTCGCCGGCACAATCCACAGCAGCGCGGTGCGGTAGTAACTGGAGCCTTCATCGCTGGATGCGGTACCGGTTTCGTCGGCTTCCCACTCGCCCATGGTGAACGTATTCGAGACGATGCGCGTGCCGGGCTTGAGGCCCAGAATTTTCGGACGCAACCGGATGTTGATATCGGGCAGCAAAAACATGGTGATCACGGTCGCCTGCGAGAAATCGGTCTCGAACAAATCCGCTTTCATGAACGTGGCCCGTTCGGTCACGCCTTCCTTCGTGGCGTTGCGCTTGGACAATTCCACCATCTCCGGGTTGTATTCGATACCCAGCGCTTTGATGCCGCGCTTGGCGGCCGTGATCACCGTGCGGCCGTCGCCGGAACCGAGATCAATTACGTAGTCGCTGGTCGTCGCCTTCGCCATGTCGAGCATCTTGTTCACCAGCGCCAGCGAGGTCGGCACCCACACCACATCCTTGCCCTGCTGTCCGACTTCGGGTTTGAAATCCTTGGCAGGTTGAGCGTGGGCAGCAACGGCCAGAAACGACGCGCATACAACAATGGAAAATAAACGCAATGCCTTCATGAAAAATCTCCGGTAAAAATCCGTTTGCAATAATCAATCATAGCGCACGCGGCGCGATCAGCTTATTTGCTTCGCGCAGCACTCCATGGCGATCGTGTCGCACCCGCAGCCATGGCGCCATCCATCGCATCACCTCTGACACGCCCGCTGTATTGCACGCCGCCGACGCTGAAGCTGATGTTCTCGCCATCAAGTTTGCCGTTGGATATCGCCAGGGTTTTGTCGCCCATGCGCAGCGTGCCAGCAATGGTTTGGTATTGCTGCGTGAGCGTAAGATCACCGTGCGCGAGCTTCCATGTGCCCGCCACTTTCGCCGGCACGATCCACAGATACGCGGTACACCACGACTGACAATCGCCTTCGACACGCGCCGTCTGGTCGGGTTTCCAGTCACCCATGTGGAACGAATTCGCAGCCACGCGTGTGCCCGGCTTCATGTCGAGTATGGTCGGGCGCAGCTTGACGTTGAGTTCGGGCAGCAGGAACAATGTAATCACCGTGGCATTCGAAAAATCCGTCTGAAAAATATCTGCTTTTTCAAACGTGGCTTTAGCAGCAACGCCCTCTTTGGTGGCATTGCGTTTGGAAAGCTCCACCATATCCGGGTTGTACTCGATGCCGTACGCGCGCGCGCCGCGCTTCGCCGCCGTGATAACGGTGCGTCCGTCGCCGGAACCCAGGTCATACAGAATGTCCTGTGGCGTGAGTTTCGCCATATCAAGCATCTTGTTCACCAGCGTCAGTGCGGTAGGCACCCACACCACGTCTTTGCCCTGCTGCCCGACTTCAGGCGTGAATTCATTTGTTGCAGGCGCTTCTTTTTTTGCGGGCTGAGCCCAGGCTGGACACGCTAAAACAGCGAATCCAAGTACAGCGCAGGAGCGGCGGAACCATTGCGAACCGGTCATGAAAATCTCCAGGTAATAAAATAAATGTTGGACCATTTTTATAAACGCCGTCGAAACCAAACCGCGTACTGCCGCGCTACCGGTGCGCTGCAAGCACCAGGATTACGGCAGCTTGCGCTTCGCCGTCCAGCGCGCCCCTTTGGTACCGGCGACACCCTCAATACTATCCCCACTGATACGCCCGCTGTACGACACACCTTCAATCGTAAAGTTCAGCGTGTTGCCGCGTACGCGCCCCTGTGTGACCTGCGCGATGCCGAGCGTTCCTTTGAAATACTGATGCCCCTGTACCAGCGTGAGTTCCCCCTGCGGGGTTTGCCATACGCCGTCCACTCGCGCCGGCACAATCCACAGATAGGCAACGCAGTAGGTATCGCATTTTTCGGACTCGGGAACATGCACTGCCTCATCCGACGACCAATCGCCGATACCAAAATAATTGGCGACGATGCGCGTGCCCGGCTTCATCGCGAGAAATTGCGGGCGCAGCCGCAAGTTCATTTCCGGCAATAAAAATAATGTGAGCACACTTGCGCTGGAAAAATCGCTGGCAAAAATATCGGCTTCCAGAAATTGTGCCTTGTCGGCAACGCCCTGCTTCTGCGCCTCGCGAATCGAATAGCGCACCAGATTGCCGTTGTATTCCATGCCCAGCGCCCGCGCACCGCGTTTGGCCGCCGCGATCACCAGCCGGCCATCGCCGGATCCCAAATCAATCACATAGTCGTCAGCCGTCACCTTGGCCAGATCGATCATGGTTTCGACCACGATATCGGGCGTTGGCACCCAGATAACATCCTTGCCCGGTTGGCCGTATTCGGGTTCGTAGATCACAGGCGGCGGCGTTTGCGCGTGCGCCGCTATTGCAACAAGCGTTGCCGCGCACAGCGCAATCACGGCGGCCCGCACGAAATTCACTTACTGCTTTCGAGACATTCAATCAGCAAGGTGAGGGCCGCCTGCCCAAACGCAATCATATTTGCCTGCCGGTCGCTGCTGGCGGTTTCGAGCGTCATTGATTTTTCAATATCTCCGCCCACCGCGGCCAGCACACAGTGCCCGGCCGCGTAGCCATAGCGGCTACCTGTTGGGCCTGCCGCGCCGCTTTCACTGAGTCCCCAATCCGCATTGAGTCGCTCGCGTATCGTGCGCGCCCTGAACAAGGCATTTGCCTCGGTCCCCCCGCGCACGCTCTGCAGCATGTCCGGCGTCACGTCGCGCAAGCCCAGCAACGCATCGCGCGTGTACATCACCATGCCGCCCTTGCAATAGGCCGATGCGCCCGGCAACGCCAGCAGCGCCGCGTTGATCAATCCGCCGGCAGACGATTCCGCCACGGCAATGGTTTGTTTGCGCGCTTTCAACAGCGCGGCGGCTTTTTCGGCCAGCGGTAACAGCTCTTTCATGCGGGTCCTTTGATGAATTCAGATACATGCCTGCGAATGCAGCACAACAATTGTCTCGCAAAATGCACAAACATTACGAATCGGCATTCGTATCAATACCTGCGCTCACCGCCACACCCGCGCCGCACACAGGTATAGTAGGCACGCCGCCGTAATGAGAATTAAAAATATACTTTAAAAACAATTACTTAGGATTTTCCTCATGATTGGAACAAAAGCGTTTGTCATCATGCTGGCGCTGCTGGCTGCGGGCGCAGCTCACGCGCAAAGCACGGCGCAGAATTTTCCAACGCGCCCGCTGCGCCTGATTATTCCGATGGGCGCTGGCGGCGCTACGGATATTTTCATACGCACCATCGTGCCCAAGCTGTCCGACATCCTGGGGCAACAGGTGGTTGTCGATAATCGTCCCGGCGCCAACGGCGTCATCGGCGACGAGATGGCGGTGAAAGCCGCGCCAGACGGCTACACATTGATGGCCAACTCGATTGCGATCACCATCAACCCTGGCCTATACAAACTCAGCTACGACATCACGCGCGATTTGCAGGGTCTGACACGCCTTGGCATGATTGATCTGCTGATGGGCATCCATCCCTCAATACCGGCAAAGACAGTGAGCGAACTGATCGCACACGCCAAAGCTAATCCCGGCAAACTGAATTACGCGTCATTCGGTATCGGCAGCATTTCGCACGTGGCGGGTGAAATGTTCAAGCAGGCGACGAGCACGCAACTGGTGCATGTGGCCTACAAAACGTCGCCGCTCGCGGTGCAGGAAACCATCGCAGGACAAACGCATCTGGTCATGGGCGGCATCTCGTACATGCTGCCGCAGGCGCGCGCAGGACGTCTGCGCGGCATTGCCATCACGTCGCTGCAACGCAATGCCAATGCGCCTGATATCCCGACCGCGCACGAATCCGGACTGCCGAATTTTGATGTCAACGCATGGTTCGGCATATGGGTGCCTGCGGCGACGCCCAAACCGGTGGTAGCAAAGTTATATGACGCCGTGAGCAAAACCATGAATCATCCCGACGTGCGCCCTGCGATCGAAAAGCACGGCTACAAGATCGGCGGTGAATCCCCGGAAGCCTTCCACAAATTTGTCCGCAGCGAAGTCGAAAAATTCGGCAAAGTCATCAAGGCTGCGGGCATCAAGGCCGAAGGCTAGTCACCCCGGGCACATCCCCCGTTCACGGAGAAACTGCATGCCTCACATCACCATACGCGGCGCCCACATCAACTATGAAATTCTGGGCGACAAAGGCCCGTGGGTCGCGCTCACGCCCGGCGGACGCCGCCCGCTCGAAGGCGTCAAGCATCTCGCCGAACGCGTCGCGGCGGCGGGCTACCGCGTGCTGATACACGACCGCCGCAACTGCGGCGCCTCCGACGTGGTGCTCGAAGGCACAGCGTCTGAATACGAAATCTGGGCCGAAGACCTCTACGCGATGTTGCAACACTTCAACGCGCTGCCCGCGTTCGTCGGCGGTGGTTCGTCGGGCTGCCGCATGTCGCTGCTACTGGCGCTGCGCCACCCGGAAGCCGTGCGCGGCTTGTTGCTGTGGCGCGTGACCGGCGGCGCGTTTGCAGCGCGGCGATTGGCCAATCAGTATTATTTTCAATACATCGAAGCTGCAAAAAAAGGTGGCATGGCCGCCGTTTGCGAAACCGAACATTTCCGCGATCGCATTGCGCAGCGGCCATCGAATCGCGAAGCCCTCATGACCATGGATGTGGCGCGCTTTACCGCGTCGTTCAGTCGATGGGCAGACGGTTTCTTGCAGGATGCGGATAAGCCGGTAATCGGCGCGACCGCCGCACAACTGCAATCGGTCAAAATCCCCACGTTGATTGTTCCCGGCAACGACAAAACGCACGCGCGCGACGTCGGCGAAAAAGCGCACGCTATTATGAAGGGCAGCGAACTCTACATTCTGTTCGCGGAACAGCAGGATATCGATATCGTGCCGCCGCAGGAATGGGAATTCAAGGACGACGAGCTGGCCGGCGTATTCGCAAATTTCATCAAGCTTCACGCAACCGCATGACATTGCGATGGATGGCTGGCGCTGCTCCAGAAACTATATCAGAAACCTTTCGACAACCCATTACCAATGAAGGAACCATCATGACATCCAGCCGAATCATCGCCACCATCGCACTGCTTTCAGGCATCGCCCTGTCCGCCACGGCGCAGGCGCAAAGCCAGAATCTCAAATCCGGCGAACAGGTTTACAAGGAAACCTGTTCCGTGTGCCACGCCACAGGGTTACTCAAGGCGCCGAAGTTCGCGGACAAAAAGGATTGGGGGCCGCTCATCAAGGAACCGCAGGCCACACTCACCGCAGATGGCTGGGTGGGGGTACGCGATATGCCGCCCAAGGGCGGCAAACCGGATCTCGCACAGGAGGAATTCGCGCGCGCGGTCGCCTACATGGCGCGCGCTGCCGGATCCCAATGGAAAGATCCCGACGCCGCGATGATGAAACAGATACAGGCCGAAGAAAAGAAAGCGATCGACAAACTCAAGAAGTCGAAAAAATAGCAATCGCGGCTCTTCGTATCACAAGGCTGGAAGCGAATCCACCGTCGTGCGTCACGGGAACTTCACGCCCACCACAAAGTCTCTGTGTAAGATCGTTTTTTAGCCACACGCATCCCTATGAGGAAACTGCCATGAAATTCATGCTTCGCGGCGCCATCGTTCTCGCGACGTTGAGTGTCGCCGCCCATGCGGGCGCCACGGGTCTTGCCACTTGTGAATCCGGCCCGAAATCCGGCTGGCAACCCCAGGAAAAACTTGAAAAGCAATTGGTCGATCAAAACGGCTGGAAGATCCGCCGCATCAAAGAAGACGGCGGCTGCTACGAGGTTTACGCGTTCGACAAGAACGGCGATCGTGTTAACGCCTATTATCATCCCGTCACATTTGCGCTGATACCCAACACGCTGAGCGTGCGCAAACCCTGATGCCCGCCGGAGGGGACAGCAAACCGGCAGTCAGGGTTTGGGATCTGCTGGTTCGTATCGGTCATTGGAGTCTGGTGATCGGCATCGTGGCCGCGTGGTTTACCCGCGGCAAATGGCACGAGTGGCTGGGCTACGCGGTGCTGGGCATTGTGGTGCTGCGCATCGTGTGGGGGCTGATTGCACGCGGCGGTTCACGCTACGCGCGCTTCACCCAATTTCTGCGCTCGCCCGCCGGCACCCTGCAATACACCAAACAAATTCTCAGCTACTGCGAACCACGCTACCTCGGCCACAACCCGTTGGGCGGCTGGATGATCGTGGCGCTACTCATCACCATCATCGGCGTCTGCGCCACCGGCTGGCTCTACACCACTGAAAGATTCTGGGGTATTGAGTGGGTAGAAGAACTGCACGAAGGTCTTACGAACTTTTTAATTGCGCTGGTGGGCTTGCATATTGGCGGCGTGATTTTTTCGTCGTGGCGGCATGGTGAAAATCTGGTGGCCGCCATGATAAATGGGCGTAAGCGAACTGGCGATGGCGATGTCAATTGACGCCCTCGGGCACTCAGCTGCAGGTTGAAGTGCGCAGGCTCAACCTGCCCATTCAGGCATACGCCGCCAACGCCCCCTCCGGCACTGCCAGCAACGCATCATAAATAAATTTGTCGATCACAATGCCCTCGCGCAGATGCTTCGCGCGCTCCTTGAACGAGCGTTCTCCCGGCAGGCGTATTTCATCCACACCCCGCTGACGTGGCGTGGCCTTGATGCGCGCGAGATTCTCGCTGAGTTGCGTGCGGTAATCCGCCAACGGCATCAGCAAATCAGGTTTCATCGCCATCATCATATAGCCGTAGTTTCCTTCCTGATCATTGCCGGACCCGGCGAATACGCCCAGCGCCTGCGCCGCCATCGCCAGTGCAAAGCCCTTGTAGCCGCCGAATGACAGCAGCGCACCTGCCCGCGCGGCTTTGGCGTCACGTGTCGGATTGCCGTTTGCATCAATGGCCACGCCCTCCGGCAGCGGCTCGCCGCGCCGTTCGCGGAACATCATGTCGGTGGACATAAACGCAGACGTGCCCAGGTCGATCACGAACGGATCACCCGCCGTCGGAAATCCAAACGACAACGGGTTCGTGCCGTACGCCGCGGTCGCCGCACCGGGGGGCGCGACATGCTGCGTCGAACTCACGGTATGTATGCCGATCAAGCCAGCGCGCGCAATGGTTTCAACATAAATCGCGCCGCGCCCGCTGACCCAACTGTTGTTGACGCCGATCACACCAAAGCCGTGTTGCTGCGCTTTAGCGATCGCCATTTCCGCAGCGCGCATCAGCGTGTACATGCCGCAATTGTTGCCGCCGTCGAGCATGGCCGATACCGGCGTTTCATATACCGCGTTAAGCCGCCGCCGCGGCTGGCGCAAATTTTTGTGCTCGAACACGTTGAGCAATTTCGGCAAGCCTGAATATTCGTAACCGCACAACGCGGCATCCATCACATGCCCGGCAATCACGCCGGCTTGTTCGTCGTCGTAACCGGCTTTTTTTAACGCGTTGACGGAGAGCGTGCGGGCCTCATCGGCGGTGAGACGCACTCGATCGGCAGATATTTTTTCCATTAGTCGGCATCCCTTAACGTTCGCTTAGCGCACATAACAAAATGAAGTTGTTTATCGACAATCAGCATTTTTTCTCCCTTTCCGTTTTGCGCGAATTCCGTTTGCTGCCAATGCCTCCACCAACCTCGCTGTTGTTCGCGCAGACGGGAACGACGGCGAGGTTGATGTCGCGGTCAATGCCTCACTCCGCCTTCATCCCGGAAGCCTTCACCACCACCGCCCAGCGTTCAATCTCGCTCTTGATGAACGCCTGAAATTCCTGCGGCGTGTTGCCAATGGGCTCCGCGCCCTCGGCAGTTAACCGGTCTTTCATGTCCTGCGATTGCAGCGCGCGCGTCAGCGCACCGTGCAAACGATTCACGATAGGCATGGGCACGCCCGCCGGTGCGAGCACGCCAAACCACAATGTCGCTTCATAAGCCGGCACGCCGGCTTCCGCCACCGTCGGCAAATCAGGCAAAACAGAAATACGTTTAGCGCCCGTCACACCCAGCGCACGCAGGCGGCCTGAACGCGCGTACGGCAACACACCGGGCACCGCGCCGAAAGTCATGGTGATCTGCCCCGCCAGCACATCGATCAGCGCAGGGCCCACGCCCTTATACGGCACATGCACCAGATTGAGCTTGGTATGCAGCAGAAACAACTCCGTCGCCAGATGCGCACCGCTGCCCGCGCCGCCCGTGCCAAACGTCAATTGCCCCGGTCGCGCCCGTGCCAGCGCAATTAACTCCCGCACGTTCTTCGCCGGCAACGAGGGATGCACCGCCAATATTGTCGGCACCTTGGCGATCAGCGTGATGGGCTGCAAATCCCGCAGCGGGTGGTAACTCAACTTGCGATACAACGTGGGATTCACCGCCATGTTGGCGATGTTGCCGAGCACGAGGTGATAACCATCATTGGGCCACTTCGCGGCGATTTCCACGCCCAGCGAGCCGCCCGATCCGCCGCGGTTTTCAACCACCACTTGCTGACCCAGCGCCTCGGTAATCTTGATGCCGACGATGCGGCCAATCACGTCGTTCGCACCGCCGGGCACGAAGGGGATCATCATGCGTATCGGCTTCACCGGATAGGCCTGTCCTGAGCTTGCCGAAGGATCCTGCGCGAGTACTTGCGTCACGCACGCACACGCAAGAGATGCGGTTAGCCCGATTCGGAAAATAATCATAAGTATATGTTTTTATTGA
>JBEBHE010000484.1:0-2284 GCA_040081205.1 Burkholderiales bacterium
GTGCTGGTGGTGTTGCGCGTGAAAACGCTGGACGACGCAATCAATCTCATTAATGCGAATCCGTATGCCAACGGCACGGCGGTGTTCACGCGTTCCGGCGGTGCGGCGCGCAAGTTCGAGCGCGAAATCGAAGTCGGCATGGTCGGCATCAACGTGCCGATTCCAGTTCCGGTGGCGTTCTTTTCGTTTGGCGGCTGGCGCTCGTCGCTGTTCGGCGACACGCATGTGCATGGCATGGAAGGCGTGCGCTTCTACACGCGCGGCAAAGTGGTATCGACGCGCTGGCCGGATGCGAACGCGGTGCCGACCGGATTTAATATGCCGACGTTGGGGTAGGCCACGATGAGCGCTCGCGAAAATATTCTTGGACGCGTACGTACTTCGCTGCGTCGCACGGAAAACGACGGCGCGGCGGCGATAGTGCGTGCGCATATTGGCGCGCATGCGATGAGCCCGCGTCCGAATGTGGCGGGCGATCTAGTCGCGCGCTTTCGTGAGAAAGCGTTGGCGCTTTCAACCACACTCTCCAATGTGCCCGATCGGCAAAGCGTGCCGGCGGCAGTCGCGGCGTATTTGTCGTCGAATGCCTTGCCGATGAATGCCGTGTGCTGGAAAGCGCTGGGCGATATGGATTGGGCGAACCACGGCGTGGCTATGGAGGCGCGCCCTGCGCGCGAGTCGGACAAGGTCGGCATCACCGAAGTATTCTGCGCCATTGCCGAAACTGGCACCTTGATGACGCTCTCCGGCACACACACGCCGCCGGTCACCAGCCTGTTGCCGGAGACGCATATCGCGGTGCTGCGTGAGTCACAGATTGTGCCGGGCATGGAAGAGGCGTGGCAACGCCTGCGCGAAACGCCAGACTATCCGCCGCGCGCGGTGAACTTTATTTCCGGCCCGTCGCGCACCTCGGACATTGAGCAAACGTTGACGCTCGGCGCGCACGGGCCTTATCGGGTGCATATCATCCTTGTGCATGCGTAACGCGAATTCGACGCAATGACAATCCCACTGCTGTTCGGCATCCCCATCGATTTCATTCTGTTCGCGCTGACGCTGCTTGGCGTCGCGGTGTTTCATCATCACACGCTGGCGGTCGCGCTGACCGGGCTGGGCGTGATTACTGGCTACAAGATTTTGATTACCGGCTTTAAAACGGGTGCTGGCGTGGCGGGATTCGCGCTGCACTTGCAGCACGAGTGGGTGATCCTCGCTAATCTGTTGTGTTTGCTGCTGGGGTTCGCGCTGTTGTCGCGGCATTTCGAGGAAAGCCGCGTGCCCGCGATGCTGCCGAAGTATTTGCCGGACGACTGGAAGGGCGGCTTCGTGCTGTTGCTGATGATTTTTGTGTTGTCGGGTTTTCTCGACAACATCGCGGCGGCGATTATCGGCGGCACCATCGCCATGACGGTATTCAAGGGCAAGGTGCATATCGGGTATCTGGCGGCTATTGTCGCGGCGTCGAATGCCGGCGGTGCAGGCAGCGTTGTCGGCGATACCACCACCACGATGATGTGGATCGACGGTGTGAGTCCGTTCGATGTAATGGAGGCGTATGTCGCGGCGTCGGTGGCGATGGTTATTTTCGGCATTCCGGCCGCGCTGCAGCAGCATCAGTATTCGCCGATCGCGAAAGACCCGCCGGCGGGCATACACATCGATTGGGCGCGCGTCGCCATCGTGCTGTGCATACTGGCGGCGGCGATAGCCGCAAACGTGGTGGTGAACACACGCTACAACCATCTGTCGGATGTGTTTCCGTTTATCGGCGTGGCGGTGTGGTTGGCGATTTTGTTGTGCGTGCCCCTGCGCCGTCCAGACTGGAGCGTGCTGCCGGGGGCGTTCAAGGGCAGCGTGTTTTTGTTGTCGCTGATTTTGTGCGCGTCGATGATGCCGGTGGAAAAACTGCCTGCCGCGTCATGGCAAACCGCGCTCGGCCTTGGATTCGTGTCAGCGGTATTCGACAATATTCCGCTGACCGCGCTGGCGTTGAAGCAGGGCGGCTACGATTGGGGTTTTCTCGCGTATGCGGTGGGTTTCGGCGGTTCGATGATCTGGTTTGGGTCATCGGCGGGCGTCGCACTGGCGAATATTTTTCCGGAAGCCAAATCGGTGGGGCAATGGCTGCGCCACGGCTGGCATGTGGCGGTGGCGTATGTGATCGGGTTCTTCGTGCTGCTGGCGGTGCTAGGATGGCATCCAAATGAGCGGCATAAGGACAGGAAAGCCGAAGCTCCGGCGGTAAAAGTGGCGCAGGCAGCCCTCGCGGGACTTGACTTGC
>JBEBHE010000485.1:0-2271 GCA_040081205.1 Burkholderiales bacterium
CTATGAACACCGACACCGCCATCAGCGTTTCCGGCGTCACCTACGTCTATCCCGGCACGCGCGCGCTCGATAACGTGTCGTTCGAGATTACGCGCGGCAGCGTCACCGCGCTGGTCGGCCCCAACGGCGCGGGCAAAACCACGCTGCTGCGCTGCCTTGCAGGGCTTGACCGCCCGCTGACCGGCAGCATCCATGTCGCGGGTATTGATGTGCTGGAAGAGCCGCGGCTGGCGCATGCCGGCATGGGCTACCTGTCTGATTTTTTCGGACTCTACGACACACTGACGGTGCGCCAATGCCTCGCGCACGCAGCGGCGGCCAACGGCGTCGGTGAATCATCGCTGCGTGAAACCGTCGAACGCACCGCGGCGCGCCTCGATATCGCCGACCGCCTCGAACAACGCTGTGCGGCACTCTCACGCGGGCTGCGCCAGCGCGTGGCCATCGGACAAGCGATTGTGCACGCGCCCGCCGTGCTGCTGCTCGATGAGCCGGCTTCCGGCCTTGATCCGGAAGCACGGCATGCGCTCGCCGGTTTGTTCACGCGCCTGCGCGACGAAGGCATGACGATGGTCGTGTCCTCGCACATTCTTGCGGAACTCGACGAATACTCGACGCACATGCTGGTACTGCGCGGCGGAAAAATTCTCGAACACCGTCCGCTCGGCGGCAATGCCGGTGCCGCCACGCAGGAACGCCACGTGCGCGTGCGGCTCGCCGGCGCGCATGCGGGCTGGCGTGATCTGCTGGCAGCAACCGCCGGCGTGCGTGTCGTCGAAGCCAGCGACAGCGATGCGCTCATCGCCGTTCATGCGGGCGTCAGCGCGGATGCCGCAGGCGAGCAGGCGCGCGTGCTGCGCGAACTCGTCGCCGCCGGCGTGCCGGTGGCCAGCTTCGCCGAAGAAACCGAAAACCTGCACCAATCCTATCTGCGCACCGTCGATCCGCAAGCGAGGCCGCAATGAACCCCGAACTGCGCCGCAATCTGTGGCTGGAATTTTCACTGCATCGCATGATCGCCGTGCCGGCCGTCATCGTACTGATCGCGCTGCTCATCATCGCGTCGGACGACAAGAACGTGACACGAAGTCTGGCGATGGCCGCAGCCGGCGGTTACGGCGCCATCGTGCTGCTGTGGGGCACGCGGCTCGCGGCCGCCAGCGTGCTCGATGAAGCGCGCGAACGCACCTGGGACGCGCAGCGCATGTCGGCCATCACGCCGTGGGCGATGACCTGGGGCAAACTTCTCGGCGCGCCGTCGTTCACCTGGTACGGCGGCGCGATCCTGCTCGCCATCTTCATGTTCTCCGGCAATCTCGCCAATCTGCCGGTGCTGCGCTACACCGCGCTGCTGCTGTGCGGCGCGATTCTGCTGCATGCGATGGCGCTCAACGCCAGCGTGATGGCCGCGAAAAAAACTGTCGCGCGGCGCAGCGCCAGCACCCTATTCCTACTTGTTCTGGTGTTCCTGTGGTTGGTGCCGGGACTCAATGTCCTCGACAGCATGGACAAGACAGTCGCTTGGTGGGGGCTCACCATCTTGCAACTTAATTTTGCGCTGGGCACGACGGCGGCCTTCGGCGCATGGGCGGTACTGGGCGCGTACCGGTCGATGTGCGACGAACTCGAAATCCGCACCACGCCCTGGGCACTGCCCGCGTTTTTGCTATGCACTGCCGCGTACGTCGCGGGTTTTACTAAGGGCGAGCTGCATTCCGGCGGGCCGTCGCCGTTTTTTGCCGTGACGGCCGTCGGCGTGGTGGTGGCGATGGTCTTCATCTACGCGTTGCTGTTCGCGGAAAAAAGCGGCGCGGCAGTGTGGCAGCGCCTGCGCGTGCGCGTCGCCGCGAAACAATGGCATCGCGCCTTGCAGGAACTGCCGCTGTGGCTGGTGGCGCTCGTGATGGGACTCGCACTGGCGCTGGTGGCGAGCGTCAGTGGCGGCAAGGAAACCGCCGATACGTTCAAAATCGGCACCGCGCCCATCGCACTGATATTGTTTGCCGTGCGCGACGCCGCGATTTTCCAGTTTTTCGCGCTGGCAAAACAGCCGCGCCGCGTCGAAGCCGCCACATTGTTTTATCTGATTCTGCTGTATGGCCTGCTGCCGGGATTGCTCAAGGTTTCCGGCGCGGATGCCGTCGCACAGTTCATTTTTCCGCCACTGTCGAAAAACGCCTTGTTCGCCACAGCGGTGCTTGCCGTGCACGCCGCGATTGCGGTGTCGCTGACCGTGTGGCGCTGGCGCACTATCCATGCGCCCGATACAGA
>JBEBHE010000486.1:0-2263 GCA_040081205.1 Burkholderiales bacterium
GTGCTGCGCCGTCAACGGCTTCGGACAAAGCAAAACAGTTCGCGTCGTTGGCAAGTCGCACCTCGCGGTTCAATGTGCGCTGCAGATCGATCTTGAACGGCTGTTGATTAAGGCAGGTTGAATTCGAATTGCGCATCAGGCCGGTTGACGGCGACAGCGCACCCGGTGTGCCGATGCCGATGGTGGCCTTTGCACCGAGTGTCTGTTCCGTATCGCTGACGAGTTTTGCGATCAGCGCGAGGGTGGCAGCGTAATCGCCGGATGGCGTGAGCTCGCGCCGGCGCAGCACTTCTGCGCCCGACGCATCGAATGCGGCGATCTCCGTCTTGGTGCCGCCCAGGTCGATACCGATTTTCAACGTGCCATCACCCTGCGCACGCAATGTTTACTGCGGCGTCACACCGAGCCGCGCGGCCAGTTTTTTGGTGACCTCGATATCGCGCTGCACGATTTTGCCAAATTCTGCCGGCGACAGTATGTACGCCTCGAAACCCAGTTCGTCAAAGCGCGCGAGCACGTCGGGCGCGGCAGTGGCTTTGGCGATTTCACCCTGCATGCGGTTGACGATATCCGCGGGTGTTGCGGCGGGATACCAGAAACCGAACCAGGCGTAGTACTCAAAGCCTTTGACGCCGGCTTCATTCACGGTCGGCACGCTGGGCAACTGCTTCCAGCGTTTGGCGCCGCTGATGGCGAGTGCCTTGATCTTGCCGGCTTTCGCCATACCGACGGCGTTCGACGATGTCAGAATGGCGAGGTCGATGTGTCCGCCCGCCAGATCAGTCACCAACTGCCCGATACCTTTATATTGCACCGTAGTCATTTTGATGTCTGCTGCGGCGTTGAACATTTCCATGCCGACGTGCAGCACACCACCGTAACCGGAGTTGCCGTAGTTGAGGCGGCCCGGATTTTTTTTCGCAAGCGCGATCAGTTCCGCAACCGATGTGACCGGTATCGACGGATGCACGCTCAGCACATAGCCTACCGTGCGCGTGGCCGTTGTGACGGGCGCAAAGTCGCGCACGGGATCGTAGGGAAGTTTATTGAAGGCTGGCAGTTGCGAGTGCGAGCTTGAGGTATGCAGCAGGGTGTAACCATCGGGCGCAGCTTTCGCCACCGTCTCGGTGCCGATAATGCCGCCGGCACCCGCGCGGTTGTCGATGATGACGTTTTGCCCCATGGATGCCAGCAGCTTCTGGCCGACGAGGCGGCCGATCACATCCATCGGGCCGCCGGGCACGAACGGCACCACAAAACGTATCGGCTTGTTGGGATAGTCCGCGCGCGATTGCGCTAACACCGCACTGCTCAACAACACGCCTGACAGCAGCAATACGGCATTGCGCAACCCGACAGTTTTCATCGCTGAAGATCCCCGAGTGATGCTTAGGGTAATTGCAACTTGCCACCGCCACCCATGCCGCCCATTCCTCCCATGCCACCTGCGCCGGGCACGACGATGGAGGATGACTGCTGGCGGCGCAGTTCCTGCAATTCGCGCACCGTACGTTCCACGCCTTCTTTGGCGGCCTCGCCGAACTTGGACACGGCCTCGCTGAGATTATTGGCTTCGATTTCGAAATTGATCGGCAGCGGACCGGCCTGTGTCATGATTTGTGCTTCGCCGATAAACATCGTGGCGCGGGCGGTATCGTGCGAGCCGTCGCTCTTGACCGGCGTCATCATGCGCAGCGTGCCGACTTTGCGGTCAGTAATGATTTCTTCGCGATACAGGTTGTCCGCATCCATTTTGGCTTCAGCGCCGCGTTCGTCAGGAGATTGTAGTGCCATGATTGCCTCATTTTGATATCAGTCGGTAAACCCGAAGGTTATCAGAAAATGACGGTTGGCCAGAAGCGGTGTCGCCGACAGCTACGTTTTCCGGCTGGTGACGGAAAAGCGTGATGATTGAAGAATGCATTACGGATAGATGGACTTATAATCCCGTGATCCGGATTTTTGTGTATTTTGTGTAATCACACAGGGTAGCTACCGATGAAAATAAAACACTTGTGGTGGTCAGGCGCTGCGGCGGTGGTGATGACAGGCCTGTCCGTGACGGCTATCGCGCAGAGCTATCCCTCGAAAACGGTGCGCTTTGTGATTACCTATCCGGCGGGAGGCGGTTCCGATTTTACGGCGCGGCCCATCGCGCAAAAGCTGACGGAACGCTGGAGCCAGCCGGTCGTCGTCGAAAGCCGGCCTGGCGGCAGCGCGATGATCGGCACCGATTTTGTGGTCAAGAGCCCGGCCGACGGCT
>JBEBHE010000207.1:0-8655 GCA_040081205.1 Burkholderiales bacterium
CCCTAACCCTCCCCCGCGCGCGGGGGAGGGAATTCACTTTTATGGTTCGGCTACAACTGCGCCAACACATGCTCCGCGCTGCTCACTTCAAACTGCCCCGGCTTTTCAAGATGGAACTGTTTCACCACGCCGTTTTCAATCACCATCGCATAGCGCTGGCCGCGTATGCCCATGCCGCGCGCGGTGAGGTCCTGATCGACGCCCATTGCTTTGGTGAGTAGCGCGCTGCCGTCGCCCATCATGCGCACTTTGCCTTGCGCCTGGCATTCGCGCCCCCATGCAGACATGGTCGGCGCGTCGTTGACGGAAACGCACCACACTTCGGCGATGCCTTTGGCTTTGAATTTATCGATTGCCTGCACGAAACCGGGCAGGTGACGTTGCGTTCAGGTCTTGGTGAAAGCTGCGGGCACGCCGAACAGGACGATGCGTTTGCCGGCGGCTGCCTGCTCAATGTCGATGTCGTTTGATCCGATTGAGCAGGTGTTTTCCCACTCGCCGGCCAGTTCCCACAGCTTGCCGCCGGGGAGTTTGTCGCCAACTTTTATCATGTGTTTTCTCCTTGGATTTCATCAATACTGCCGTGATAGTATAACTCGGCAATATAAGCTGCACGCGTTGCTTTACCCTCAGCCCCTCCTCAGAAATTACCCGCTACAAGGACTCGCCGTGGCCATTCAATACGACAAACTGATGAAGCATGATATCCCGCTGGTCGAACAGCAGCTCACGAAGCGCGACACCATGCTCTACGCGCTGGGTGTAGGCCTCGGCGCCGATCCGATGGACGAGCAGCAGTTGCAGTATGTGTATGAAAAAAATCTCAAAGCGCTGCCGACCATGGCGATTATTCTCGGCTATCCCGGCCCTTGGCATGCCGCCACCGATACCGGCATCACGCGCAGCCATGTGGTGCATGGCGAACAGGGGTTCGTGATTCACAAGCCGCTGCCGGTCGAAGGTGCGATCACCGGAAAATCGCGTGTGGTCGCGGTGCTGGACAAAGGCGCCGACAAAGGCGCGCTGGTATTGACTGAATGCGATGTGCGCGACAAAACCACGGGCGATGTGATCTGCACGCTGACATCCACCACGTTCTGCCGCAAGGATGGCGGCTTCGGCGGCCCCTCGACTACCCCTGGTCCGCAGAAGGCGGTACAGCCGATTCCCGAACGCGCGCCCGATCAGGTGTGCGATCTGGCAACGCTGCCGCAAGCCGCCTTGATCTACCGTTTGTCGGGTGATTACAACCCGCTGCATTCGGAACCGGCATACGCCGCCAAAGCCGGATACAAGCAACCGATTCTGCATGGCCGGGCAACGTTCAGCGTGGCCGGTCACGCCTTGCTCAAAACCTGTTGTGGTTACGACGCGTCCAAATTCAAAAGCATGGAAGGCCGCTTTTCATCGCCGGTGTATCCGGGCGAAACCATACGCACGGAGATGTGGATGGACGGCAAGGTCGTCACGTTCCGTTCGACAGTGCCCGCACGCGGCGTTACCGTGCTGAATAACGGTCGCGCGGAAATCGATTGATTCGGCTTACCTGAAACCGATACCGCGGCATAATCTCGTCGAGTGAGGCGCTGAACACATGAAGTTCCCGATAGTAGTTGCAATGATGGCCGCGACTGTTGCGGCCGGCGCGTACGCGCAAACCCCTTACCCGGCCAAATCCGTGCGCGTTATCGTACCCTTTCCGCCGGGCGGGCCTACCGATACGGTCACACGCATCATCGGGCCGAAACTTTCGGAAGCGCTCGGCCATCAAATCATCATCGATAATCGCGGCGGCGCGGGCGGTGCCACCGGCACGGAGTTGGTGGCAAAGTCGACGCCCGACGGCTACACGATTCTAGCGGGCACTATCGGCGGATTAGCGGTGTCACCGACGCTCAATCCCAAGCTGGGTTACAACACGCTGCGCGATCTGGCACCGATTACGCAACTGGTTAACGTAGCCTATATCGTCACGCTGCATCCGTCGGTGCCTGCAAAATCAATCAAGGAATTATTGGCGCTCGCCAAAGCGCGTCCCGGCAAATTGAACTACGGCACGTCGGGCGCGGGCACCGGCCCGCATCTTGCCGGTGAACTTTTAAACATGATGGCCGGCATCAACGTCGTGCATGTGCCTTACAAAGGCAGCGCACCCGCACAAACCGCGCTGATGTCGGGCGAAGTCGATATCACCTTTGAAAACACACTGATCGTATTGCCGCAGGTCAAATCCGGGCGGCTGCGCCCGATCGCGGCCACCGGTGTGCAGCGCTCGAAACTCCTGCCGGATTTGCCGACCGTCGCAGAAGCCGGCGTACCGGGTTTCAGCGCCAGCGGCTGGTACGGCATGATGGCGCCCGTGGCAACGCCGAAAGACATCGTTGCCAGACTCAACGCCGATATCACGCGCGTGCTGCGCATGCCCGACATCACCGATCGCCTGAACAGCATGGCTGCCGAACCCGCGCCCGGCACGCCGGAACAGTTCAGTGCTTTCATTCGCACCGAAATCGATAAGTGGGCGAAGGTGGTCAAAGCCGCCAACATGAAAGCGGAATGAAAGCGCGATCAAAGAAACCGTCATTGATCCTGAAATCCACACAGAGCCTAAAATATGAATAAGTATTTGTTTTTATTGTTATTTTTTACATCACTCCCAGCCTCCGCCCAAACATTCCCCAGCAAAGCCGTGCGCCTGGTCGTGCCCTTTGCCGCCGGCGGCAGCACAGACATCGTCGCGCGCACGCTGGCGCCGCGCCTCACGGAAATGTGGGGACAAACGGTAGTGGTCGATAACCGTCCCGGCGGCAGCACGGTGATCGGCACCGAGATTGTGGCCAAGTCGCCGCCCGATGGCCACACCCTGTTCGTCACGCCCGCGCCGTTTACCATCGTGCCGAGTCTCTTGAAAAAACTGCCGTACGATCCGCAAAAAGATTTCGAACCGGTGACGCTGATCAACACCACGCCGCTGGTGGTCGTAGTACACCCGGGTGTGCCGGCGAAGAGCATGAAAGAACTCGCCGCGCTCGCCAAAGCGAAACCCGGCGCGCTGAATTTTGGATCGTCGGGCAGCGGCGGCTCGAATCATCTCGCGGGCGAGTTGTTCAACAGCATGGCCGGCGTGAAGATGGTGCATATTCCGTACAAAGGCAACGCGCCTGCGCTGGTCGATCTTCTGGGCGGCCATGTCGATGTGGTGTTCAACGGTTTGACATCGGCGATTCCGTTGATACGTGGCAACAAACTGCGTGCGCTGGGCATGACCAGCCTCGCGCGTGCCAGCGCGATGCCGGATGTGCCGACGCTGGACGAGCAGGGACTCAAAGGTTTTCTCGCCGTAGCGTGGAACGGCCTTACCGCGCCCGCGCGCACGCCGCGCGACGTGATCAACAAAATCAACGCCGATGTATCGAAGCTCGTTAAAACGCCCGAGCTGATCGAGCGGCTGAAGGCGGATGGTTCCGATCCGGCCGGTTACAGCGTCGAGCAGTATCAAAAATTTCTGCGCGACGAAACCGCAAAATGGGCCAAGGTGATTGCCGCTGCCGGGGTGAAAGGGTTGTAGCCGCTCTGCCCGAGGCGCAGGACGGCGCATAATGCGGCTGGTTCGGGATTGAACGATGCAACGGCGCTTCGGCGCGGGAGGCCGGCACCACCATGGATGACATCATCACCTATGTGTTCCAGATCGACTCCGGCGCCGAAGTGCGTTTCGATGTTGATCTGAACCGCCCCGCGCCCGGCGGCGAGTTGCCGGTCTGGACGCTGCTGGAAAAAGACAAATGCCCGCACTGCCCCTTGCCTGCAACACCGGGCGCACGCTGTCCGGCGGCAGCGGATCTGGTACCGCTGGTCGAGCGATTTTCAGCGCTAGCGTCTATCGGCATAGCGGATGTTCGCGTGGTGCGTTCGGAATACGAGGTCAGCAAGCGGACGGATACGCAAACCGCGCTGAGCGCGATGATGGGACTGATTCTCGCGACCAGCGGCTGCCCGATCCTGAGCCGCATGCGCCCGCTGGCGCACACGCACCTGCCGTTCGCCGGTGAAACCGAAACGATCTACCGCATCGTCGCGATGCATTTGCTCGCTTGTTTTCTCGACAAGGCCGCAGCGGATTTGAAGGGACTTGAAGCGTTGTTCACGGACATTGATAAACTCAACCTCGCTTTCGCGCAGCGCATTAAACGCGCCATAGAGGGAGATGCCAGCATCAATGCATTGGTCCTGCTGCATTCACGCAACATGATGGCGAGTTTGTTGATCGAAGAGAATCTGGAAAAAATCCGCGCGTGGTTCCGACATGATGCAATGGATCAGAAATAGGGAAAATAATGTTTAAAAATAAAATTTTACATTTGCTCGTCCTGGTGCCGGTCGTGTGCGCTACCGCCCCTGCACAGGCACAGGCGCCGCAATGGCCCGCCAAAACCATCCGTTTCGTCATCCCCTTCCCGCCCGGCGGCAGCAACGATATCGTCGGACGCGTGATGGCAACGGCACTCACCGAGCGCCTGGGCCGCACCGTGGTTGCGGACAATCGCGCCGGCGGCAATTCCATCATCGGCACCGAACTCGTCGCCAACTCGCCGCCCGATGGTTATACGATGTTGATTATTTCAACCTCGTTCACCACCAATCCCGTTATTCACAAACTGCCTTTTGATCCGCTGAAATCATTTGATTGGGTAGCGATGCTTGGCGTCGGCCCGAATGTGCTGGCAGTGACACAAAGCCTGCCGGCAAAAAACATTAAGGAACTGATCGCACTGGCCAAAGCGCGGCCCGGTCAGATTATCTACGCCTCTACCGGCGTCGGCAGCAATGCGCACTTCGGCACCGAATTGTTCAAGCACATGACCGGCACCAACATGATTCACGTGCCGTACAAAGGCGGCGGCCCGGCGTTGATCGACACTATTTCGGGACAAGCGCAGTTGTGTCTGGCGTCTCTGATACAGGCGGTCGGTCACATCCGCAGCCAAAAATTGCGTGCGCTCGCCACCAGCGGCCCCGTGCGTACGCCCATTCTGCCGGACGTGCCTACCATCGCCGAAGCCGGCGTGCCGGGTTATGAAACGCAAAACTGGTGGGGCGTTGCGGTCGCACGCGGCACGCCGCCGGCAATCATTCAACGGCTTAATACGGAAATCGGCGCCGTGCTCAAAACGCCGGAAACCGAAAAACGCCTGCGCGGCGAAGGCGCGGAACCGGTGCTGAAATCACCCGACGAGCTCGGCAAGTACGTTGCCGGCGAAATCGATAAATGGGTGAAGCTCGCGAAGATCGCAGGCATCAAGGGAGAATGACATGAAACGCGCGACTTGCGTGCTTGCCGCGGCTACGCTTGCAACGTTTGCCACCGCTTACGCACAGGACTACCCAACAAAAACCGTGCGCGTTGTCGTGCCCTTCGCGCCTGGCGGCAGCAACGACATCGTGGGCCGCATCCTCGCGGCGCATCTCTCGGATCGAATGGGACGGCAATTCGTCATTGATAATCGTGGTGGCGCCGGCGGCATGGTCGGCACAGAAATGGTGTGGAAATCCGCACCTGACGGCTATACGCTGCTGGTGATTTCCGTGGCATTTCCGATGAATGCCGTGCTTTACAAGCTGCCTTACGATCCGATGAAAGCGTTCGCACCCATAGTGCTGCTCGGCACGGGCACCAACGGGCTTGCCGTGCATCCCACACTGCCGGTCAGGAACGTCAAGGAACTGATTGCGCTCGCCAAGGCGCGCCCCGGCCAACTGCAATATTCTTCTGCGGGTGTGGCCACCTTCCAGCACCTGAGTTCGGAAATGTTCAAATCCATGGCGGGTGTCGACATCCTTCATGTGCCATACAAAGGCGGCGGCCCCGCCACCATCGACCTCATCGCAGGGCAAGTGCAAATGTCCATCGGGTCGCTGATCGTGATCCTGCCGCACCAGCGCAACGGCAAGATACGCATCATCGGCACCGGCGGCACCAAGCGCGCAGCAGCGCTGCCCGACGTGCCGACGATTTCCGAATCCGGCGTAACCGGCTACGAAGCGAACAACTGGTGGGGCGTACTAGCAACTGCGGGCACACCCGACGCCATCGTGCGCAAACTCAACGCCGAATCCAATGCGGTCATGATGCTGCCCGAAACCCGCAAGCGCCTCGCAGCCGAAGGCGCAGAGTCGATCAACACCACGCCCGAACTATTTGCCAAACACATTGCCGCAGAAACGGTGAAGTGGGGCAAGGTAGCAAAGGATGCAAATATCAAGGCGGAGTAACGCGCGCGTGTTCGAAGCAGCTATGACTCCCTAAACGCCATCAGTTCCTCGCGACTGGATTCAATGATTTTCGGCCCATTCTGCCGGTGAACCTCAGACATGACCGGGCGGCGGACTTTGCCGGGCGCATGCCAGATATTCAGTTCTACCCGCGCCGAACCATAGTCTCCAACGGACCAGCCACGCGCCTCGACGCGGAATGCATCAAACGAACCCGCCGGCACTGTTACGCGTTCCCGCGTCACGATTCGAAAATCCAGATCGATGATCCCTCGCATACCGTTGGGAAATGTCAGTTTAACGCGCGACGGCCAGCGCTTGCCCACCGCAAATTCCAAGGGCGTGGCCTGACTGTCCGTAAACCGTCTGCCATCGCGTACCCGTAGATAATTTCCCAGTAAATTGGTAACTAATCCGCTGTCGTACCTCACTTCGGTATCGGTGATCTCGATGATCGTACCGGTATAGGTCTCCTCCACTTGTTTGGTATACCGGTCCAGCCGCCGGTAGGTATAGGTGTCACCAATCTTGTAGCGGGTATCGCCCATCGCACTGCCTTTGGAATACGGATTCTTCGCGTCGGATACCACCTCTATTTTCTTCTCGCCTTGCCGGGTCAGCACCAGATCAAGCCGCAACTGTACCAACTCCGAAAAGCGCCCGCTGGGATAGCGCAACAGGTAATCCTCCAGCAGTTCCGGCTCGTTTGACGTCTTGATCCTCTCCCAGATTACGAGTTCTTCTTCGAACAAGCGCTCTGTCGCTGCCACATCGGGCTTAATGCCTGATGCTGGTTTTTGTGCGCGCTGCTTTTCGCGCAGCGCAAGTTCCTGCTTGTATTTGCGCTCGGCATCTTCTTCGGCCAGTTTGGCCTCGCGTAACGCCTGCTCTTCCTTGCGCTTGCGCTCAGCCTCCTGTGCCTCGCGTTGTTTCTCGCGCTGCGCGAGTTCCTGCTTGTATTTGCGCTCGGCATCTTCTTCGGCCAGCCTGGCTTCCCGCAATGCCTGCTCCTCGCGACGTTTGCGCTCGGTTTCTTCAGCCACACGCTGCGCTTCTTTCAGCGCGATTTCCTGCTTGCGCTTGCGCTCGGCTTCTTCTGTAATCCGCCGCTTTTCCAACTCCGCCAGTTCCTGCTGCCGTTTGCGTTCGGCGTCTTCCGCCATGCGTTTTGCCTCTTGCAACGCTAGTTCCTGCTTGCGCTTGCGTTCGGCTTCTTCTACGGCGCGCTGCTTCTCGCGCGCGGCCTCATCCAACTTGCGCTCGCGTTCCGTCTCGGCGTCTGCCAGCGACGATAGGGTTTTGGGCGGAACGAAATAGAAGTCTTCTTCAAGTGAGGTACTTTCCCACGGTATCTGCTGGCCGTTGGTGCGGCGGCGCACGTGCAGCCGCACGCGCTTGAAGACGTCTTCGATCTTCGCCTCAGGTACCCGCATCTCGCGCAACAGATTTTCGGTGTACAGCCCGTTAGCGCCTTCGCCGTCGCTCGCCACATTGCCCGGCGCAGTCGCGTAGGCCAGCAGCGTGCTGTGCGGCGCATCCATCTGCGACAGCCCGCGCGCATCCAGGCGCGCCTCCGCGCCAAAGGGGTTCTCGCGGCACGCGTCGAGGATCACCACGTTCATCGGGTTGGATGCTTTGTTGATGCCTTCGATCAAGCTGGTCAGATCAACGCAGGTCTTCTGAATATCCTCCGGCCTGCGCACCGCCGCATCCACCGGAACCAGATAGTTGCGCCACGACAATTGCACACCGTGCCCGGCAAAGTAAAAAAGCCCGACGGCTTTTTTTGCCGCCAGCGTCTGCACATAGGTGCGCATGGTCGCGGCCATGTCTTCCAGCGTGGCATCCAGCTTTGACGTCACATCAAAACCGCTTTGGCTCAGCACGTCACTGATGGCTTTGGCATCGTTGCCGGGATTGATAAGCGTGGGGACGCGGGCATACTTACTGTTGCCGATAACCAGCGCAAGTTTGGGTAGGCGCAACAGTTTCATCGCGCCTTCGGATTGCGCCCACACCCACGCATACGGTGCCGGCAGAAACAGCGCTGTCGTGCCCAGGCCGGTCTTGAGCATACGACGGCGTGACTCGTTTACGTTGTTCGCAACCAAGGCTCTCTTCCTCCTTTGTCGCACAAGACATATTACCGATAACTACTTGTTTTTATTATAATTATTTTAGCAATACACTGATCGTATTATACCAGCGGTTTCGATCTGTTCGATGCACGTTCGCGAGGGTTTCAGGTGAATCGTGCGACGAACGTGCCAGCCGCTAGAACTCTTTGAACGCCATCAGCTCGTCGCGGGTGGAGCGGATGATTCTTTTTTCAGACCATCTGCGATGTTCGACGACGATGGCACGTCTAACCTGCCCGGGCGC
>JBEBHE010000208.1:0-8637 GCA_040081205.1 Burkholderiales bacterium
GTGGTGCGGTGTCGATCACCAGTGGCAACAACGTGACGCTCAATGACACCAACGCCGTTGCGCTGGGGGCTTCGACGGTCAGCGGCAATTTGGCAATCACCGCCAACGGCGCGATCAGCGACAGCGGTAATGTCGCCGTCACCGGTACGACGACACTTGCTGCTGGCGCTGCCAACAGCATCACACTGGACAACGCCAACAACTTTGGTGGCGCAGTGTCGGTCACCAGCGGCAACAACGTGACGTTGAACGACACCAACGCCGTTGCGCTGGGGGCTTCGACGGTCAGCGGCAATTTGGCAATCACCGCCAACGGCGCGATCACCGACAGCGGGAATATCGCCGTCACCGGCACGACCACGCTTGCTGCTGGTATTACCAACAACATCACGCTGGACAACGCCAACAACTTTGGTGGTGCGGTGTCGATCACCAGTGGCAACAACGTGACGCTCAATGACACCAACGCCGTTGCGCTGGGGGCTTCGACGGTCAGCGGCAATTTGGCAATCAACGCCAACGGTGCGATCACCGACAGCGGTAATGTCGCCGTCACCGGCACGACCACGCTCGCTGCTGGCGCCGCCAACAGCATCACACTGGACAACGCCAATAATTTCGGCGGCGCAGTGTCGATCACCAGCGGTAATAACGTGACACTGAACGACATCAATGCGATGCAACTTGGGGCGATGAACGTGGCAGGGCTGGTTGATGCGCGCACGCAATCGGGCAATTTGACGCTAACCGGATTGATCGCCACCGCCAGCACGAGTGCCAGTGCCGTGACGTTGATTGCGGATGTGACCGCCGTGCCGAACGCAACCGGCACCGGCGGCAATCTGATTAACAGCGGAGGCGCGATCACAACTGGCGCGGGCGGCGCATGGCGTGTTTACACCGGCAACCCGACGGGCACCAACCGCGGCGGATTAGTTGAGGCGGGCAAGCGCTACAACGTCGACGACGGCAGTGATCCGATTGCCGCCGGCAACCGGATTTATTTCCGCAATCAACCCGCGCTGACACTCACCGCGGACAATCAGAACAAAACCTACGGCGCGGCAAATCCTGCATTCACCTATAGCACTTCGGGCTTGATTGATGGGGATTTGATAGGTGCCGCAATCAGCGCCGGTCCCGGCTTCGCGGTAGACGGCACAACCTCTACTGCCGGCCATCTGACAGCACTTACCCCACATAACATCATCCCAAGTGCTGCAACGGCTACCAGCCTTGGGTATACCTTAAGCTATGCCAACGGCTCGCTGACCGTCAACCCGTTGACGCTGACCGGTGCTGCGATTGGCGCGGTGACCACGACCTACGGCACGCCTGCTGCCGCCGGGGCGGTGAGTTTCGGCAATGTCGTAGGCGCCGATGTGGTGACCAGCACCGCGAGTGTCAACACCGGGGCGCTTAGCGCCAGCGGGAATCCGGTTGTCGGAAGTTATACGCAAGCCGCCGGCGCGATCATCGGCGCCGATGCGGGCAATTACGCTTTTGCCGGATTTACGTCGGGCGCCAACTACACGGTGAATCAGCGGGCGCTCACCGTGAGCGCAACGGGTGTGAACAAAACCTATGATGGGACGACGACGGCGACGGTGACGTTGTCGGACAACCGCGTCGCGGGAGACGTGTTCACGGATTCCTACACCGGCGCGGCGTTCGTTGACAAGAACTTCGGCGTCGGCAAGACCGTGAACGTGAGCGGCATTAATGTCGCGGGTACGGATGCAGGCAATTACACGTTCAACACCACGGCAGTCACAACCGCGAATATTGACAAGCGTGACATCACCGTCACAGCGACCAACGACACCAAGATATACGGTAATGCTGATCCCGCGTTTGTCTTCAACGTCGGTGGATTGGGATTGGCGGGCAGCGACACAATAACGAGCGTGTTCACTGGTGCGCTGGCGCGCGCGGCGGGCGAGAACGTCGCGCCGCCGTATACGATCAATCAAGGTACGCTGGCGAGCGATGCCAATTACAACGTCACCACGTTTACGCCGGGGCAATTCACCATCACGCCGCGCGCGCTGACGATTACGGCTGATAATAAGACGAAGCTCACCGGCGATCCCTTGCCGCTGTTCACCGCGACATACGCGGGCTTTGCATTTGCCGACAATTCCGTCAGCCTCGCGGGCGCACTCGCTTTTGCAACGCCAGCCACCGCGGGTTCGCCAGCCGGTGCATACGTCATTACGCCGTCCGGGCAAACGGCCACCAACTATACAATCAGCTACGTGAACGGGGCATTGACGGTCGGCGCAGCGCCGGCGTTACCGGCAGGCGTTGGAAGCGTACCTACCGACATACTGTCGTCGATCAATGCCGGTGGCGACCAGTTGCCTCCGTCCGCTGTGAGCGGACCGCCGGCCGTGCCTACGACGTTCGCAGCCGTGCAGCCTAACAACGTGACAGAGGGTGGTGCTGCTTCACCGCCCGGTGGCCAGCAAGCGATATCAACGGGGGCTGTAAACAATCTGTTGAGCGTCGTTAACGGCGGCGTGAACCTGCCGGCAGGAGTCACGCAGTAGGGAAGAAGAAGCGACCCAAAAAGAATGAAATTAATAATAAAAACAAATACTTACATAATTTTTGTGATCTGTGCTGCGAATGCCTGTTTCGGCACCGCCGCGTGGGCTCAAGCGGCTCCTGATGCAGGCTCTATTTTGCGCGAGCAACAAAAACCGGCGCTGGATATTCCTACGCGTACGGCGCCAGCCATCCAGCTGGAAGCGCCTGCGCGCCCGGTGTTGAAGCCGTCGGCGTCGGCGCGTTTTCTGCTCAAGGGATTTCGCGTTACCGGCAACACCGTGTTTGCCGAATCCGAGTTGCTCGTATTGGTGCGAGACTATGCCGGCAAGGACGCCAGTTTTGCGGATCTGGATCAGGCGACAGCACGCATCTCGCGTTACTACCGTGAGCGTGGCTACCTGGTGGCGCGCGCGTATCTACCTGCGCAGGATATCAAAGACGGTATGGTTGAGATCGCGGTGATCGAAGGACGCTTCGGTAAGGTGAATATCGACAACCGGTCACGCGTGCGAGATGGCGTGGCACGGGGCTACACCAATGCGTTTCCGGGCATGGCGGTGACTGAGGCCGGCATCGAGCGCAAGATGCTGTTGCTCAATGATTTACCGGGCGTTGGCGATGGACGCGCGACGCTGAGCCCGGGTGCGAATGTCGGTGAATCTGATTTGAGTGTGGAATTGACACCGGGGTCGTTGGCAACCGGCAGCGTTGAATTCGATAATTTCGGCAACCGGTTTACCGGTGCAAACCGCTTGACCGGGAAACTTAACGTGCTCAGCCCTTTTGGATTGGGTGATCTGTTTAGCGCGCAAGTGACGAAAGGTTTCAACGGTTTGGACTATGGCCGGTTGGCATACCAATTGCCCGTAGGCGGCGATGGTTTCAAGTTGGGCGGCGCGTACAGTCGCACCCAGTATCGGCTCGGCAAGCTTTTTTCGGCGCTCGACGCGAGCGGTGAATCCGATACGGTTTCGCTGAACGTGAGTTACCCTTTCATACGAACCCGTAATATCAATCTATACGGACAGGCCGCGTACGAGTTACGGGACTTTCAGGATCGCGTAGCCTCGACGGCAACGGTTACCGATAAGTCGACGCGTGCCGCGACACTGTCTTTCAGTGGCGATGCACGCGATTCATTGCTGGGCGGCGGCATCAGCGTGTTTTCGGTTGGATACGGCAGCGGGCGCGCCAATATTGAAACGCCTTCGGCGCGCGCAATCGACGACGTAACCGCGCGGACGCACGGGCACTTCGGTAAATGGAATGTCAATTTTCTGCGCTTGCAACGTTTGGGAGAACGGCTCTCGGCGTATGTTTCTTTCGCCGGGCAGAAGGCGGGTACGAATCTCGATTCCTCTGAAAAATTCTCACTCGGTGGCGCCAACGGCGTGCGCGCTTATCCATCGGGGGAGGCGTCGGGAGACTCTGGTTATCTTGCGACGGTCGAACTGCGCTACACGTTTAGTATGGCGGCAATCCCAGGCGTAGTGCAGCCGTTTGTGTTTATCGATACCGGCGGCGTGACAATAAACGAGAATTCGTTCGTGGCGGGCGCGAACAGCCGCCATTTGTCGGCGGGCGGCTTTGGTCTATCGTGGGTGAAAGCGGGCGACTTTCAGGTGAAGCTCACGCTGGCCTCGCGTCTGGGCAGCGAGCCGTCGTTGTCTTCCGACTCGGACCGCCACACGCGAGGTTGGGTGCAGGCAATCAAATACTTTTGATCGCAGCGGCGCAGCGAAAACCTGTTAGAACATTCCCGCCACGGCTTTGCCCAGATCAGCAGTGCTGGCTTTGCCGCCGAGGTCGGGCGTCTTCGGCCCTTCCTGCAACACGTTTTCAATCGCTTTCACGATGGCGGCGCCCGCTTCAGGGCAGCCCAGGTGATCAAGCATCATCGCGCCGGCCCAGATCATGCCGACAGGGTTGGCGATTTTCCTGCCGTAGATATCAGGCGCCGAACCATGCACTGGCTCGAATAGAGACGGAAACAATTTTTCCGGATTCATGTTGGCCGACGGCGCGATGCCGATGGTGCCGGTGGCGGCGGGGCCGAGATCGGAAAGAATATCGCCGAACAAATTGGAGCCGACCACCACATCAAACCAGTCTGGGTGCATCACGAAGTGCGCGCACAGAATGTCGATGTGAAACTGATCGACCTTGATGCCGGGATATTTTTCCGACATCGCTTTCACGCGCTCGTCCCAATACGGCATCGAGATCGAGATGCCGTTGGATTTGGTGGCGGAGGTCAGATGTTTTTTCGGGCGCGTTGCGGCGAGATCGAATGCGTATTTCAAAATGCGATCGGTGCCCTGCCGTGAAAACACGGCGTTCTGCGTGACGAATTCGCGCTCGGTGCCGGCAAACATGCGGCCGCCTACCGATGAATATTCGCCTTCGCTGTTTTCACGAACGACCCAGAAGTCGATGTCACCGGGCTTGCGGTCCGCGAGCGGACATTTCATGCCGGGCATCAAACGCACCGGGCGCAAGTTGACGTATTGATCGTAGCCGCGGCGGAACGGGATCAACAATCCCCACAGCGAAATATGATCGGGCACGGTAGCGGGCCAGCCCGCAGCGCCAAAATAAACCGCGTCGTGTTTCTTGAGTTGTTCGAGGCCGTCGTCAGGCATCATCACGCCGTGTTTGGCGTGGTAATCGCATGACCAGTCTTTTTCGTCGAACTGAAATTCGATGCCGAATTTACGGCCCACGGCTTCGAGTACGCGCAGGCCTTCGGGCATCACTTCCTTGCCGATGCCGTCGCCGGGCACAACTGCGATGCGAAATTTTTTCATGGTGAGTATTCCAATGGTTCCTATGATTACAAATACAAAGGGCAGCGCGAAGCTGCCCTTGTAAACCGGACGAATACGGGTTTACGCAGCGGCCTTGGTGGCCGGGGTGCGCTTGCCGTATTTTTGATTGAATTTCTCGACGCGACCCGCCGTATCTACAATCTTTTGCTTGCCGGTGTAGAACGGGTGGCACGACGAACACACCTCGACATGAAGATCTTTGCTCAGCGTCGAGCCGGTTTTCCACGTGGCCCCGCAACTGCAGGCCACGCTTATCTCATTGTATTCAGGGTGAATTTCGAGTTTCATAGCATTATCCTGCCGGGTTGTCCCGGAGCGAAAAAGGGGCGAATTATCAACGATTTTGGCTACCGAAGCAAGGGTCTTTGGCCGGGTGCCCAATTTTCCATCAGGGCGCAGCAGCGGTTGATAGCCTGGCGACCGATTTCGGATGAGACCTGCAGGAAGTGCGAGGTGCCGCCAAGGCTCGAAAGGGCTACAAAATAAAGCGCTCCGGGCCGGGTTTCTATTGTTAGTCGCCCGTTGTCGTAGCCCATGCCGGTCAGCGTGTGCTTACCCGGTTCAAGATTTACCCGAAAGAACGTTTTAGGGAGTGTCGCGCCGATCAGCCTACCGTCGATCCACAATACGGTATCTCCATCATAATTGCCAAAATCGGGACGATACACGTAAAGAGTTGAACTGGCGGGGCTGCTTCCATACTGCATGGCTTCTGCGTTGCGCGCTGTGTCCGCCTGTGGTGTCGAGGCGCAGCCCGACAGCAATACTGCGGCGAGCGCGAGCACGGTTGCCGGATTTAGCATGACGCTGCGCATTGCAGTCGCGCGCTTTGAAACCAAAACATTACAGCAACTGTGCGTGGCTTACGAGTTTACGTCCGGTATGTTCATCCACTTGCCGTAGTGACATCGATAACGTTCCGTCACGCCAATTGCCGTAGACGCTATGCTGAACATAATAAATCTTGCCCGCTTCCGCTTGGACAATGAGCGACGCATTGTACGGCCCGTATCCCGCAATAAGATGTTTCCCCGGAGTGGCTTCCCAGCGATAGTAAGTGCCGCGATGTGTCGAGATCGTGCCGTTGTCGCCAATGACAATCGGGCCTTCCGTCGGCGCGTCCATGGGGTGCCGCACTATATAAATCACGGACTTGCCGGCAACGGGTTCGAATTTTTTTGCTTGCACATCCTGAGCCGTCGGTGGTAGTTGCGCACATCCGGCTATCGAGAACGCTGCAATCGCAATCGCTATTACACGCCACATAATTGCGCTCCTTGAAATAAGATGCTTAACAATTAATGTTACTACTCGTGGTTATGCAATACAACGAAGCGTAATGGGGGAGTGCTTTTTCTGATCGGTGCGGAATCTTGTGTTAAAGAAACGTAACTTATTGTTTTTTATAAAGAATTTATAGATCGATTGGGCTGGCAACAATCAATAACGAGTACGCCTTGGGATGGCAAGGTAATAAGGGGATTGTTGGGATGCGACCCCGGCTGGAAGGATTGTTGCCGCTGACGTCAGAGAACGCTGCGGGCGTTGCTTAGCGACGCTACGCGACTTAACCGCGCCGCATCGAGTCGAAGAAATCGCTATTGGTTTTGGTGGCGCGCACTTTATCCAGCAGGAACTCCGTCGCTTCGAGTTCATCCATCGGGTACAGCAGTTTGCGCAGCACCCAGATTTTTTGCAGCACATCTTTGGCCAGCAGCAATTCTTCGCGGCGCGTGCCGGAGCGATTGACGTTGATCGCCGGGAAGATGCGTTTTTCGTACATGCGCCGGTCAAGATGGATTTCCATGTTGCCGGTGCCCTTGAATTCTTCATAAATCACATCGTCCATGCGCGACCCGGTGTCGATCAGCGCGGTGGCCAGTATCGTGAGTGAGCCCCCTTCTTCGACATTGCGCGCGGCGCCGAAGAAACGCTTCGGTCGTTGCAGCGCATTGGCGTCGACACCGCCGGTGAGCACTTTGCCGGATGCCGGCACCACCGTGTTGTAAGCACGCGCGAGGCGTGTAATGGAGTCGAGCAGAATTACCACGTCTTTTTTGTGCTCGACCAGGCGCTTGGCTTTTTCAATCACCATCTCGGCGACCTGCACGTGACGCGACGCCGGTTCGTCGAAAGTTGATGACAGCACTTCGCCTTTGACCGAACGCTGCATTTCGGTGACTTCTTCGGGGCGCTCGTCGATCAGCAAAACAATCAGCACGACTTCGGGATGATTCGCGGTAATCGCGTGAGCGATGTGTTGCATCAAAACGGTTTTGCCGGCCTTGGGCGGCGATACGATCAAGCCGCGCTGGCCTTTGCCGATCGGGGCGATGATGTCGATGATGCGCCCTGTGATGTTTTCTTCAGCCTTGATCTCACGTTCGAGCTTCAGGTGCTCGGTTGGGTGATAAGGCGTGAGGTTCTCAAACAGAATCTTGTGTTTGGAATTCTCCGGCGGCTCACCGTTAACGTTGTCCACCTTGACCAGCGCGAAGTAACGCTCGCCATCCTTAGGTGTGCGAATTTCGCCATCAATGGTGTCGCCGGTGTGCAGGTTAAAGCGTCGGATCTGCGACGGAGACACGTAAATGTCATCTGTTCCCGCAAGATACGAGGTATCCGGTGAACGCAGAAATCCGAAGCCGTCGGGCAGTACTTCCAGCGTGCCGGCACCCGAGATGGATTCGCCTTTTTTCGCCTGATTTTTCAGCAGCGCAAAAATAAGCTCTTGTTTTCTGAGGCGATTCGCGCCCTCCACTTCGTTGGTAACGGCCATTTCGACCAGTTCACCGATGGGAAGGTTTTTTAGATCGGATAAATGCATGGATTTTGGGTACGGCTATCGAGTGTTACGGGGTGGGACGGACTGCAACGAATACTACGAATATCACGATTGGGGCTAAGGGAAGCAGAGAGGCGGGCGGGAAGGAATCCGCGCCCGCGCAAGAACCGCTGAATGGACTTGAAGCTACGTTACAACAAGCGCGGTTCAAGCGCTGAGAGATAGAGTATAGCGATCAGCTAGGGCTGTCAAATGAGCGCTCAAATATGGCTGTCGATAAAGGCTTTGAGTTGCGATTTCGACAGGGCGCCGACCTTGGTGGCTTCTACCGCCCCGTTCTTGAAAATCATTAACGTCGGAATGCCGCGCACACCGAATTTCGACGGCGTGGCCTGATTGTCGTCGATGTTGATTTTTGCCACTTTGAGTTTGCCCGCGTAATCCTTGGCCACTTCGTCCAGAATCGGCGCG
>JBEBHE010000209.1:0-8626 GCA_040081205.1 Burkholderiales bacterium
GTAACCCGATAGCGGCATGATGATCATGCAGGCATACATGAGGAAGTGACTCGCTTTCGCGGCCAACCGCTGCCACTGCGGAACATGCGCCGGCAGCGGCGGCGCGCCATGCGTGAAGCGCCACACCACACGCAGCAATATCAGCATGCCCAGCGTCAAGCCGATGGATTTGTGGATGTTGAACCAGTAGGCACGCACGCCTACAGGGCTTTTGGGTATTTCTATCATCCACCAGCCAAACGCGATCTGCGCCAGCACACCGATGGCAATCAGCCAGTGCAGAATAATGGCGACCCGGGTGTAACGTTCGGCGTTGCTCACGTGCGTAGTCCCCCGGTTACTATTTCTCTCCAGCAATCACGTAAGCCCACAGTGATTCTATGTCGTCCGCACTCAACAGACCACCCCACGGCGGCATCTGGTTTTTGCCTTTGGCGACGGAGGTGATGAATCGCTCTTTCTGGTCGCGCGGAAAAATGCGCAAATCAAACGCGCCCTGCGGATCAAGCATGCGCGGGCCGTGACAGGGCGAACAGTTCTGTGAATAGGTGGCCGATCCCTTGTTAATCTGATCGGGTGTGGCGTCCTGCGCTTGCGCCATCGTGGTGTGCGCACTCGCGCACAGCACGAAAGCCGCCAATATCAAACGGTTTGCCTTTATCAAAATTCAAATTTCCCCTATCGATCAATTTATGGGGCAACTGACTAATCCGGCAACGCAAACGTCCACACCGAACCGCCCAGCGGCACATTCGGCAGACGCGCCCGGCTGGCCTGGCCATAAAGTCCGCCGAGACCCGACAATACGGTCACATACTGCTTGCCCTGATGCGTCCAGGTCACCGGTTGCGCGTTGACGCCAGAAGTCAGGCGATATTCCCAAATCGTCGCGCCGGTGTCGGCATCCATCGCGTAGAACTCGCCGGTGTGCTTGCCGGTGAACAGTAAGCCGCCGCCGGTCGCCAGCATCGCAGCCCAATTCTGGTGATCTTTCAACGGCACGCGCCATTTTGTTTTTGCGGTCAACGGATCGATCGCTTCAACATGGCCTACGACATCGCCGGGATTGATCGGCGGATAGCGGTTTGCGATGCCCTGATAACGCAGCCCCGGCTTATACGGCGCCAGCTTATCGAAGCGATAGAACGAGCTTTGATGATTGGTGTTGGCATAGAGCAAACCCGTGTTCGGGTTATACGCCGCGTGCGGCCAGTTTTTCGCGCCGCGCACGCTGGGCCACATTTCAATTTCGCCGCCGGCGCGCAGCTTCTGCGATTCCGCGGACTCCACTGGGCGGCCGGTGGCCATATCAACATGCGTGGCCCAGTTAACCTTGCCGAAAGGCTTGGCCGATATGAGTTTGCCGTTGGTGCGGTCGATCACATACAAAAAGCCGTTGCGATTCATCTGCATCACGACTTTGCGCATCTGACCGTCAATGTTGACGTCCGCAAGAATCAACTCCCACAACGAATCCCAATCGAACACGTCGTTCGGCACAAACTGATAGTGCCAGACGATTTCACCAGTCTTGGGCTTCACCGCTATCACCGACGCGGCGTACAGATTGTCTCCCTTGCGATTCACCGGATTCCACGCACCCGCGTTGCCGGTGCCCCAATACACAAGATCAAGCTGCGGGTCGTACGAACCGGTGATCCAGGTGCTTGCGCCGCCATTGAGGTGGGATGCAGGCGGCTGCCACGTTTCATGGCCTTTTTCGCCGGGACCGGCAGTGGTATAACGCCGCCACAGTTTTTTGCCGGTGTCCGGATCCCATCCGTCAATAAAACCGCGGATGCCGAACTCTGCACCGGAAATACCGGTGATCAGCACGCCACTGGCGATCAGCGGCGCCACGGTTTGCGAGTAGCCTTCTTTCCACTCGGCCGCTTTTTGCCGCCACACTTCCTTGCCGGTTTTTTGATCGAGTGCCACCACATGCGCATCAAGCGTAGTGCGGAATACTTTTCCCTTGTATAGCGCGACACCCTTGTTCGACACGCCGCAGCACACCACGCGCGGTGTATCCGGCACAAAGTTGGTCGGCGTGCGCCAGATTTGTCTGCCGGTCAGCGCGTTGATGGCAACCGTCCATTTCGCGTTGCTGACGTACATCACACCGTCGTAAATCATCGGTTGCGCCTGCTCGCCAAAATCGTTATCGAGGCCCGCCGTCCACACCGGCGTCAGCCGCTTGACGTTGTTCCTGTTAATTTGATTCAGGGGGCTGTAGCGATTATGGTTGTAACCCATGCCGTAGGTCAGCACGTTATCGGTGCTGGCCTGATCGCCAATCAACTCGGCGTCAGTCGGCCCGACACCCGTTTTGGTCGATTCAGGCACCGGCCCCATGTTTTCAGTGGCACAGCCTGCGATGAGCGCAAACGACAGCGCACCTGCAAAAATTTTCAGTTTCATGTTGTTGTCCCTGTCATCAATGATTTCAGACGGCGATCAATCCGCCAGCGCGAATGTCCACACCGAGCCATTGCGCGGCTGCCCCTGGAAAAAGTCCCCCATGCGCAACACACCCGTGCCGCCAAGGCCCGATTGAATCGTCACATACTGCTTGCCGTTGTGTGTAAACGTAATCGGCTGCGCGTTAATGCCCGACGGCGTTTTGAATTGCCACAGCGTTTCGCCGGTTTCCATATCGACAGCGGTGAATTCACCTGTCGCCTTGCCGGTAAACAATAACCCGCCCTTGGTCGCCAACATTGAGCTGTAACTCGGCGTATCCTGCACCGGCATGCGCCATGCATGCTTGCCGGTAATGGGATTGATGGCATCCATGTGTCCGATGGGCCGGCCCGCCTCACGCGGTGCAGGCAGGTTTTCAAATCCCTGATAGCGCGTGCCCACTTTGTACTCCGCCGGGCGGTGTCTCACCATCCGCGAATTGTGCATGGTGTTCGCATACAGCAAGCCGGTTTCAGGATTAAACGCGGCGTGCGCCCAGTTCTTGGCACCCCACTGTCCCGGCCACAGTTCGATTTGCTCTCCGGTGCGAAACTTCTTCGCCACATCCGATTCCACCGGACGGCCGGTTGTCAGATCAACGTGACTTGCCCAATTCACTTTCTCGAATGCAGGCGCAGCAATCAAGCGGCCGTTGGTGCGATCCACTACATACAAAAATCCGCCACGGCTCATGTGCATGACAACTTTGCGCGTGGCGCCCAGATACGGAATGTCCGCGATGATCCATTCCCAATTGGCATCAAGGTCGAACATTTCATTTGGCACCAGTTGATAATGCCACGCGATTTCGCCGGTCTTGGGCCGCACAGCAATCACCGATGCCGTATAAAGATTGTCGCCCGGACGCGACGTCGGATTCCACGGCGCTGCGTTGCCCGTTCCCCAATACATCAAATCGAGTTGCGGATCATAGGAACCGGTAATCCACGTCGAGCCGCCGCCGCGCGACGCCGCCGGTCCCTTGGGCCAGGTTTCGCTGCCCGGCTCACCGGGTGCCGGAATCGTGTGACGCCGCCACAGTTGCTTGCCGGTCTCCGGATCGTAACCGTCGAGGAAGCCGCGTATGCCGAATTCAGCGCCGGATACACCGGTGACCACTACGCCATTGGCGACCTGCGGCGCGCCGACGATGGAGAAACCTTCTTTCCATTCGGCGACTTTGGTTTTCCACAACTCCTTGCCGGTTTTCTGATCAAGCGCCACGATGTGCGCATCGAGCGTGCCGCGGTACACCTTGCCGTTATAGAGCGCGACGCCGCGATACGACTGACCGCAGCACACCACGCGCGTTGCGGCAGGGTCGAAATTTACCGGCGTGCGCCACAACTGTTTACCGGTTGCCGCTTCGATAGCCACGGTGAACTTGGCGTTGGCGACAAACATCACGCCGCCGTACACCATCGGCTGCGCCTGTTCGCCGAGTTCATTTTCGAGCGACAGGCTCCACACCGGCACCAGCCGCTTGGCATTGCCCTTGTTGATCTGGCTAAGCGTGCTATAGCGCTGCTGGCTATAGCTCATGCCGTAGTTCACCACGTTGTCGGTGTTGGCGCTGCCTTTGATGAGATCCTGCTGGGACTGTGAAAACGCATGGGATGCAAACAACAAACAGGATGCTGCTGCCGTTGCAAGGAAAGCCAATCGCCGCATGAGAAATGCTCCAGTGAAGTGTTGGTTCGTTACGAGAAAGGGGCGAACTGTAATCAGCGGCAAATAGTTTTTGTTAAATGCGCCACCGTTTATGAATCGATTCTAGCAACTGACCCGCGCAATTACTACGGCCTCATGACGACGCGTGCGCAACGTGGAATCCGAAGTCAGCGGTCCCGCGCGATGCTGCATCACAGCATCCACACAACCAATTGAAATAAGGTCTAAATACGGTTACCGCTCAATCAGGAATGCGGCGACCACAAAACTGAAATGCCGGGCTGGACTACTCCGGCTTTACACCCGCCGCACTAAATACCTTGCGGCGCGTAACGATTTCATCGCGCACCAGCTTGTCAAACGCCTCCGGTGTGCTGGCCCTGGCAAGCGCGCCCTGCTTCAATATCTTGTCGCGCACATCAGTAGTTTCGAGTATGCGCACCACTTCCTTGTTGAGTTTTGCGATCACCGCGCGTGGCGTTTTCGATGGCGCAAAAATGCCGAACCAGCCGTCGTACTCGAAGCCAGGTATCGCTGCTTCCGCTATCGTGGGCACATCTGGCAGCATCGGCACGCGCTGCGTGGTGGTAACGCCCAGCGCCAGCAGACGACCGCTTTGAATCAGCGAAATCGTCGGCAGCAGCGGCGTGACAAAATAATGTATGCGGCCGGTGAGCGTGTCGTTGACCGCTTCCGGCACGCCTTTATACGGCACATGCACGGCGCTGATGCCGGCGGCCATGTTGAACAATTCCGAGCCGTAGTGCGTGCCGCTACCGATGCCCGATGACGCGAAATTAAATTGTTTCGGTTTCTGCCGCGCCAGCGCGATCAGTTCTTTTAGTGTTTTCGCGCCGAGCCCCGGCGACACCACGACCACCAGCGCGGTCGCTGCTACCTGACTGACACCGGAAAAATCCTTGATGGAATCGTACGGCAGTTTGTCATAGAGCGCGGCGCTGCCGGCGAACGCGGAAGAGGTCAGCATCAGTGTGTGACCATCGGGGGTGGCAGCAGCCACGATGCCGCCAGCGACTGTGCCACCCGCGCTGGACCGATTGTCCACCACCACCTGTTGCCCCCACGTTTCATACAGCTTTGGGCCGATAAAGCGCGCCAGGATATCGCTCGCGCTGCCCGCCGTGAAGGGCACAACAATGCGGATCGGTTTTGCCGGATAGGCCTGAGAAAAAACGGGCGATGCCGCCGTGAACAGCAGCATCGCCAGCGCTTTGCAGCCCGCCGCTTTCAACAACATTATCCGCCCGTACTGCCGCCCGCAGCCTTCGCGTATTTCCCCGTCAACTGCGGCGTAAACCCTTTCAACCCTTTCTCCTGGCGATCCAGCCGCGTTTCACGCGCCCACGTGCGATTAAATTCGTCTCTCACCCTGACCGTGAGCTTGCCGCAGCCCTCGCATTCCAGATCAATGGTGTCGCCACCCTGAAAAGCCGACAAACCCCGATGGTTGGTGCCGGTGGCGATGATATCGCCAGGCTCCAGCTCGTGTATGCCGGATATCCACTCGATACAGCGCGGAATCTTGTTCGCCATATCGTCGGTGTTGAAGTTTTGTTTCACCACGCCGTTCACGGTCAGCTTCACCTGAAGCTTGTGCACATCCTTGATTTCATCGGCTGTTACCAAGTAAGGTCCGATCGGCGCAAACGTATCACGCGATTTCACCTGATAGAACGAATTGCCAAGTTTGGTGGCATCGCGCGCCGAGCCGTCAATGAAGTTAACGTAGCCAAACACATGCTCCATCGCCCGTGCTTGCGTCACATGCCTGGCACGTTTGCCGATCACCACTGCGAGTTCCGCTTCGCCTTCGAAAATCGACAAGGGGATGTCCGGCATGATCATGGTGTCGCCATGACCGACAATACAACCCGGCGATTTATGAAACGCGTTGATTTCGGCCGCTTGCTTGCGCGTGCCGTCTTCCATGTAATTCACCGCCATGCAATCGACATTAACCGGTTTGGGCAGCGGCGGACGGATTTTCACCTGCGTGACCGGCAGTCCCTTGCCCGAATTCGCGGCGCCGTCTATGCGGCCACGCACGTCAGCCCAGCGTTCGATCACGCCGTTAATCAGATTGCCGGGGCCGGTATGTGGAATATTTTGCACGGCCGACGTTACATCAATCACAGTATCGCCCTTGAGCACACCCAGCCGGAAATCATTGAAATACATGAGCTTCATGGTGTCACCTCGCGCTAGTTAAGACCGGTTAATATAACTACATGTTTTTATTATTATTTTATTTTTCAGCTGCAACGCCAATAACGCCGTTATCGCCGAACCTGAATAGCATCTTAGTCCAAGCATCACGCCCCGGCAAACAATAGTATTCGCAAAATGACGAATCGCCTGCCGGTTCGCCATGTACGGCGGGCACGACGTAAAATTCGCATCACACCGTGTGGAGAGACAATGAAATCAACGTTACTCACGCTTTGCGGATACACGCTGGCACTCGCTTGCAGTCTTGCGCATGCGCAATCACAAACCCAATGGCAACCCACGCGCCCGGTGCAGGTGATCGTGCCCAACCCGCCCGGCGGCGGACCAGATTTTATTGTGCGTCTAATCGCACCCCGATGGTCGGAAGCGATCAAGCAAAATATCGTCATCGATAACCGCGCCAGCAACAACGGCATTGTCGGTGCGGAAGCCGCGGCGCGCGGCGCACCCGACGGCACCTCGATGATTATCGGCAACTCCGGCACGCATGCAATCAACGCGTCGCTGTACCGCAAGCTGCCATACGACCCGGTGCGCGATTTTGTGGCGGTAAGCGAAATCGCTGCGCCTGCCCTGGTGCTGGTAACGCATCCCTCCGTGCCTGCGCGCAATCTAAAAGCGCTGATCGCCATCGCCAGACAATCGCCGGGCAAACTCAACATCGCAGTCGCCGGCGCTACCGGCGAGATCGCCGGTAACGCGATCATGCTCTTCACCGGCATCGATATGAAAAACATTCCGTACAAAGGCGGCGCACCTGCCACCATCGCCGTCCTTTCGGGCGAATCGGATATGACCTTCACGAATTATGTCGCCGTCGCCAGGCACATCGACGCAGGAAAGCTGCGCATACTCGGCATCAGCAGCACTAAGCGCAGCCCACACATCCCGAACGTGCCGACCATCGCGGAAGGCGGCCTTGAAGGTTACGGCGTCGAAATGTGGTACGGCTTGTTTATGCCAGCGAAAACACCGCCTGCCGTAGTGCAAGCGGTGTACCGTGAAACATCGCGCATCGTCGCATTGCCCGACGTACGCGAGAAACTGGAAGCCACCGGCCATAGTGTGACGAACAGCTCGCCGGAAATATTCTCGGAAAAAGTGAAACTGGAAGTGGAGAAGTTTCGCAAAATTATTGTGGCATCGAAAATGCAGCAGGACTAGCATTAAAAATTCAATTTAAAAATATTTACGTATAACAGGGAGCAAATAGATGTTGAAGCTCGACACGCACGCCCACTGGTTTCCACCCGAATGGGTAGAACTGCTCGAACGCGAAGGTGGCAAGCACGGCGCGGAAATTTCGCGCAACGAACAGGGCCGCCTGCTGATGGTGGCGCCCGGCATACGCCTGCGCCCGACGTTCACGCCGCCGTATGTGGATATCGCTACGCGGCTCAAAATCATGGACGACGCACGCGTAGACGTGCATGCGCTCTCGCTCACCAGTCCGATGGTGTACTGGGCATCACCGGATTTTGGTTTGAAGTTGTCGCAGGTATTCAACGACGCGTGCGCCGTCGCGCATCAAAAACATCCCAACCGTTTTATCGGCATGGCGATGCTGCCGATGCAGGCGCCCGATCTTGCGGTGCAGGAGGCCAAGCGCGCGGCGACGCTGCCCGGCATCCGCGGGGTTTACATGGCAACCCACGTCAACGGCAAAAACCTCGACGAAAAAGAATTCTGGCCGGTATACGAGCAATGCGAAAAACTCGGCCTGCCAATCTTTTTGCATCCAGTAGCGCCCGTAGGCAAGGAACGCACGGCCAAGTATCACCTCGGCAACTTCCTCGGCAATCCATATGAGTCCGGCATTGCGGCCGCATCGCTGATCTTCGGCGGCGTGATGGATGCGTTTCCGAAACTGGACGTGATGCTGCCGCACGCCGGCGGCACCTTCCCGTGGCTGATCGGCCGCATGGACCACGGCACAACCGTGCGCGCCGAATGCAAGCATATGACCAAGCCGCCCTCAACGTATCTGCGGCGCTTTCACTACGACACTATTACCCACAGCGATCAGATACTGATGAACCTGATTCAACTCGTCGGCGTCGATCGCGTGGTGATGGGCAGCGATTGCCCGGCAGACATGAGCTACACGCGGCCGGTGGATGTGGTGGAACGGCTGAAAGAATTGTCGTCAGGCGAGCGGGATGCCATTGTTGGCGGCAATGCGGTGAAGTTGTTGCGGATGGCGTAGTGGCCGCACACAGCGAGCGGCGACCGGTGCGTGCGC
>JBEBHE010000487.1:0-2250 GCA_040081205.1 Burkholderiales bacterium
CACGATTACTTACGCTATCTCCGGCACCGGCGGTATCAATCATTTCGCAGGCGGATTGTTTGCGCGCATCACCGGCGTGCAACTGGTCAATGTGCCGTACAAGGGCGGCGTGCAGGCGCTGACCGATTTGATCGGCGGCCAGGTGCAGATCATGTTCGGCACGGCGGCAATCACGCTGGCGCAAATACGCGCAGGCCGCATGAAGCCGCTGGGCGTCAGCACGCTGAAACGTTCTGCGTTGCTGCCGGACGTGCCCACCATCGCGGAATCGGGCGCACCCGGCTACGACATGAGCATCTGGTGGGGTTTGTTGGGACCCTCGGGTATGCCTGCGGCGGTCGTGTCCCGCTTGCATGGCGAGATCGCTGCGATACTCAGCCAGCCCGAGTCAGCAAAGCGGCTCGAAGCCGAAGGCGCAGTGCCATCTCCCATGCCGAGCGCCGACTTCACCCGCATGCTAGCCGCCGATATCGAAAAATGGACGCGCGTTGCGCGTGACACCCACATCAAGGTTGAATAGCTCATGAAAGAAATAACTGACATCGGCGTGATTGGGCTGGGGATCATCGGCAAGCCCATTGCCGAACGTTTGCTCAATGCCGGCTTTCACGTCGCCGTGTATGACGTGCGCAGCGAGCCGGTATCGGCGCTGAAAAATGCGGGGGCAATGGCGTGCCTGTCGGCGGCGGAAGTCGCTGCACATAGCGATCTCATCATCAGCCTGGTTTCCGATACGCCGCAAACCGATGAGGTGGTTTCCGGCAAGCTCGGCATTCTCAACACGCTTAAGCCTGGCAGCATTTTCGCCACCGGCAGCACACTCGGTCCAGCGCCGGTACGCCGCATCGCGGTATCGCTCGCTGCGAAGGATTGCGCAACCATCGATATGCCGATCACTGGCGGCTACCTCGCTGCAGCCGACGGCAAACTTGCGTTGATGCTGGGCGGCGAACAAGCCGTAATCGATCGCGCGTTACCCGCGTTTCGCGCGTTCGCCTCGACCATCACGCGCGCAGGTGATATAGGCGCGGGACAAGCGGCAAAACTCGCGCATCAGCTCATCATGAGCGTCAATATCATGGCGTTGCTGGAGGGTTTGTCACTGGGCGTGGCCGGCGGGGTCGATGCCGAGGTGCTGCGCCAGATTATCAAAGACGGTCTCGCCAACAGCACCGTGCTGCAAGTGTGGGGCGACATGGGCCCGCGCTGGAAAGGTATGATGAAACCCGCCGCGCCAGATGCGCCGCTGCCCAACATACGCAAAGATCTGCATTCGGCGCTGGAGCTTGCGCACGAATTGGATATCACGCTGCCGGTCGGCGCGCTGGTATCGCACATCGCCGACGCCGGCACGGCCATCGGCCATGCCGACCCGAAAATATAAACGGCAATCCTACAGCTTGCGCTCGCCCAATCCCACGCTGTCGTAAAGCTGGTTGACGTGTTCTTTCACGTCCGGCGGCATGTCGTCATGCTCGGGTTTGTGCGCCCAGCCGACTTTTTCGCGCGCGTAGCGACCCATGATCTCGTCCTGATCGGACGTGCCTCCGCTGATGCCGTAGCAGCCCACCAGTTCGTCGCCCTTGAACACCGGCGCGCAACCGCCGGACACCACGGCTTTGCCGCCGCTGAACACCGACGCGTTCATCAGCATCTGCGGATTGCGTTCCTTGAACCACTGCTGAATGATGAGTCCGTCCTGAAAGCGCGGACTCATCGTGCGAAAGGCCGCCACTGTCCACGCTTTGCTGTGCGCGGTATCGGGCGTGATAAACCCTGCGTCGTCCATGCGCTCGAGCGCGAGCAGATGTCCCTCGGCATTGACGATGGCGATGGCCACCGGCACGCGCATTGCCTCTGCTTTCTCGACTACTGCCTTGATGAATTCGCGGCACTCGACCGCACGCAGCTTTGCCATGGTTATCCCTCGCCTTGTGTAATTGAAAATTGCCGTGCAGTATATGCTTGAAAAATTAATAGTCGCGCAGGCGCGGCGTTGTCTTTGCGAATACTCATTCAAAAACAAATGTCTATGGTTTTGTTCTGCGCTGCGGTCTGCGTACTGATAATCGCGGGTTTACCCGCGCACGCACAAACCGGCACGATGCGTAGCGGCCCCTATCCCTACAAGCCCATACGCTGGGTAACGGGCGGCGGACCGGACGCGATGGCGCGCATCCTCGGGCAAAAGTTCACCGAAGCATGGGGCCAGCAAATCGTGGTTGAAGAACGCGGCGGTGGCGGCGGCAT
>JBEBHE010000488.1:0-2246 GCA_040081205.1 Burkholderiales bacterium
ACCAGATCACGGTTGCCGACCATGTAGCCCACGCGCCAGCCGGCCATGTTGTAGCTTTTCGACATGGTAAAAAATTCGACGGCGACTTCTTTCGCGCCCGGCACTTCGAGGATCGACGGCGCGCGGTAGCCATCAAACACAATGTCCGCATAGGCCAGATCGTGCACTACGTAAATATTGTGTTCACGCGCAATCGCAATCAGGCGCTCGAAAAATGCGAGGTCAACGCACTGCGCGGTCGGGTTGCTGGGGAAATTGACAATCAGCATCTTCGGCTTGGGATAACCGTCACGAATCGCTTTTTCCAGCGCATCAAAAAAATCAATGTCCGCCTGCATCGGCACATGGCGAATGTCTGCCCCCGCAATCACCGGCCCGTAAATATGAATCGGATAACTCGGGTTCGGCACCAGCACAATGTCGCCCCGCTCCAGCGTCGCCAGCGCCAGATGCGCGATGCCTTCCTTGGAGCCGATGGTGACAATGGCCTCGGAATCCGCATCAAGCTCAACGTTGTAACGCTTCTGATACCAATTGCAAATCGCTTTGCGCAGGCGGTGGATGCCTTTCGACACCGAATAGCCGTGCGTGTCCGGGCGCTGTATCGTCTCGACCAATTTATCGACAATATGTTGTGGCGTAGGCCCGTCGGGATTACCCATGCTGAAGTCGATGACATCTTCGCCGCGCCGCCGCGCCGCGAGCTTCAACTCGCCGGTAACGTTAAACACATACGGCGGCAGCCGTTTGATTCGGGGAAACTCTTCCATGTGGGGATTTCTGCTTGCGCTAAATGAACATTGTAGGAATTACGGAGGCGTATAATTTTATCCGAGCAGGGAATATCAAGCAAATCAAAAACTTATGAAACTCTCATGAAACTTCATTTAGCGAAGACGGAAGGGCAAAACCAGTTCACGGGATACGGCAGCGGCTATGTCGCGGTGAACAACCAGCGCTACGAGCGTTCAATCGTGGTGACGCCGGCAGCGATTCACGACACCTGGGCGGTGACCGGCGTTGAAACCATCGGCGCGAACGAACTGGCGTTTCTGCTGGAACTTAAGCCGGAAATCCTGCTGCTGGGCACTGGCAGCACGCACCGCTTTCCGGGGCCTGAAGCCCTGCGCGAATTCGCACGCGCGCAGATTGGCATGGAATCGATGGATACGGCAGCCGCCTGCCGTACCTTCAATATTTTGATGGCGGAAGGGCGGAATGTGATTGCGGCGGTGATTGTTTGATTTTGATCACTTTTGAGTGATTAAAGGACACTGTATGTGCAATGCATATAATCATTCTCCTGATTGCACGTGTGGCTGGGGTGGTGAAGGGCACCTTGGTGGCGGAGGTTATAGAGAATCTAGCGTATATGAGCCTATACCTCGCGATGCACGCTGGGGAATAGACAACAGCTATTGTGCACCAACGCGTTGCCCAAAATGCGGCTGTTCTGTGTACTTCATAAGACACAACGGTGGCAGTGTGTGGCTGGACGATTTAGGCTGGCCTTGGCCAAAACACGCTTGCATGGACCGTCAAATGCAAAGCACGAAGTGGATGCCCTATATCAGAAGGCGCGTTTCGCACCGCAAAAGTCACGATCTCGTTCTCGGCATCATTGTGCGGGCAAAATGGATGCCCGAAACACCCGAAGGCCCGTGTCGAATCGTTCTAGCGATCGACGGCGAAGGCGGGCGCGTATGTGTAGCGACTACTGGGTTGAACACGGCAGATTATCTGCTCGGTCGCGTCGCGGTAGCCGATCTGACCAAGCAAACACTGCTAACCTCAAATATGGAAGAACGTCCAATTCTTAACTTTCCTACAAATGTTACAGAGCTTGGTCTTAAACGTGGCTGGGCTTATCGAAAACGTAAGCCATCGATCAATAAGTAACCCGGATATAGCCTAGAAAAATTCGGGAAATTGATTCCTACAAATTTGACTTTCATCCACAACTACAACCCCGCCAACCCCTTCACATGCACCGCGGCGCTACGCCCCAGCGCGCTCAACGAATAGCCGCCTTCCAGCATTGACACGATGCGCCCATTGGCATGTTTATCCGCCACAGCCTTAAGCTTTTCGGTGATCCATGCATAGTCGGCTTCCACAAACTGCAGCATCGCCAGATCGTCTTCGCGGTGCGCATCAAAGCCCGCCGAGATAAACAGCATCTGTGGCTTGAACGCTTCCAGCGCCGGCAGCCAGTGGGCTTCCACCGCGGCGCGGAACTCCTTGCC
>JBEBHE010000012.1:0-30291 GCA_040081205.1 Burkholderiales bacterium
GTCCACTGCCACCATGATGCGCTGATACATAACACTCACCTCTCATCTGCCATGTCGTGCTCGCAGGATAATCTCGCCATACGAAGCGGGCTTGACCCAAATCAAGCGGCCGCAGAATTTCCGATACTTGCACCATATCAAAGTGCTTCCGCTTCGTTAAATGCGCTGCCGAATCGCTGAACTACAACAACTCGATACCGAAGCGGCGCACCACGAGCGCGAACAGACCGAAGCAAACGGTCGCGACAACTGCGGATACCAGCAGCGCCGGCCAGAATCCGATACGCGGCAGCAGCGCGGGAAACGCCAGAAACATGGGGAGCGTCGGCACGACATACCAAAACGTATACCAGGCTTGATTCGCAATTTTGTCCTGAGGCGCCTTCTCGATGTAAAGCCAAATGAGCGCCAACACGGTTACCAGCGGAAGCGCTGCAACGAAGCCTCCCAGTTTGTCGCTGCGCTTTGCCAGCTCGGATACGAGGACAACCACCGCAGCGGTGAGCAGGTATTTTGTGATGAGCCAGGCCATGATGTCTCCCAAAAAAACTTGATTCAGGCAATCGCCCGCTGCTGGTCCGTCTGCCCGTGCAGCACCAGGGCATCGCCGGCAACGATCTTATGCATCGCACTACTCGCGCATGGTTCCAATAAGGTATTTCCCAAGGAGGCTCCTGGCATAGTCGCTGTGCGGGCGGTCGCGGTCCTTGGTTTCAAACGCACGCGTGGCCTCCTTGCCGCAATGCCGGGTCATCACCGCCGGTGCTGCCGGATGCTGTGAAATGTAAGCGCTGAAGTCATACACCTTGCCGCCGATGGCCATCCAGCAGTCATTGACAGCAGCGTGTGCCGCGACCTCTTTCAGCGAGTACTGTTTCATTGCCGGCGCTTGCGCGACTCGTATCGGCGGGGCGCTCTGCGTGGTCTTGCCGTCCGGTGACAACAGGTTACCTGCGACGACAGCGCCGATCATAAAACACCAGAACGCGATGGTGGCTGCAAGCACGGTTTTTTTCATGGCGATTGCCTCTCAACGAAAATCGAAACGCTCGATGTGGATGCGCGACGGCGCAACACCCGCAGCTGCAAGCCACGCCAGTGATTCCTGCAGCATGCCGGGCGGCCCGCACAGGTACACCTCCCGCTTGGCGAGCGGCGCGCTCGATGCTTCCACTGCCGCGCGCACGATTTGCTGATCTTCATTCGCCACCAGCGCAAACACGCGCAGATTGGGTTTCGTGGCCGACGCGTTGCGCAACGCATCGAGCCGAGGCGCTTCGGCGGCATTGCGCGCAAGGCAATAGAGATCGACGCTTGCGGCATCCGCTGGAAGGGCTGCCGCCATGGACAAGAAAGGCGTAATGCCGATGCCGCCGCCGATCCATAACTGCGGACGCGTGAAATCCGCATCTCGAAACAGCCCGCCGTAAGGCCCCTGCACGCGCGCGATAACACCCTCGGCGAGGTGCTGCATGCGCGCGGTGCAGTCGCCCAGCGCCTTGATGAGCATCCGGAATTGCCGCGCGCCCGGCGCCGAACTGATGGTAAACGGGTGGTACTCGCGACAACCGGCGTAGCGCGGACCGGCATCGAAAGCCACAAATACAAACTGTCCCGGTGCGTAGGCAAGCGGCGCCTCCGCAGCCTGCGGCGAAAACGTTACTTCAATCGTGGCAGGTGACAAGCGTTCGACGCGCTCAACCCGAAACCGGCGCGCCGCAAGCGTACCGCGGTCAAGCATCCGGCGCACGGCAATCGCGGCAAATCCTGCCACCATTGCCGCGATCAGCACGATAGCCCCCGCGCGCCCTTCACCCGATGCGGGCAGCAGACCCGCCACATGTGCGATCGCGAACACGTAAGCGATACCCGAGGTGGCATGCAGCCGCTTCCAGCGCGCATACGGCAGGCCGCTAAAGAAAGTGGCGAACATCATCACCATCAGTCCGATGAGCGCGAGCCAGCCGGCGACGATACTGACTGGCTGCGCCCACGGCGTGGCCAGCGCCGCAGCCGCCGCAGGCGTTGCAACCCATGCCGCGGCCACCAGCAGCACCGGGTGCGCGAGCAGCATTAAGTACGCCAGCGTACCCGTCAGATGATGAGCAAAGTATTGCCGCTCAATGCCGCCGAAGCGCCGGTCGAACGCCGGAAAGCGCAGCATCAGCACAAGACTCACCACCCACAGCGCGGCACCGGCAACGCCCGTAAGAATGCCAAGCCCGCGCAGCAATCCCTGCAAGCCCGCAGGCTGCGCCAGCACCGGCCAGTCGATAAGCCACAGCGGAATCGCAATCGCCACGGCAACAAACGCAGGCAGCCACGCTGCCGCGCCAGTTTTGCGCAGTTCGCGGGTCCACAGGCTGGTGTTCAGATTCGCAGTCAACGGATTCACAGCGTCACAATGGTATGGCAGGTCACGCCATGCGCATCCATGGTTATGCGCACTGCGGCAAGCGCTTCTATTGCCGACGGCGCATGCCGCCTCAATGCATCAACGGTACACCAGCACCGGTATCTTCGAATGCGACAGCACACGTGCGGTCTCGCTGCCGAGCATGAGCTGTTTGAAGCCGCCGCGCCCATGCGAACCCATCACAATCAGGTCGCAATCGTTGGTCTTCGCGGCATTGATAATCACGCGATGCGGCTGGTCGTTGAATACATGCATGCTGATGCACTTGACGCCCGCATCTTTCGCCTCGCCGGCGAGGCCGTTCAGTATCACCTGTGCGCGGTCGGCGACGTTTTTCTCCCACGCGCGCCGGGAGATATCTATCACGGGGGCCATATAACCTTCGTCACTCAGCCGCCGGTAACTTGCAGACACCATGATGGTCGTGAGTTTTGCTTTGACCTGCTTGGCGAGCGCAATCGCTTTGCGGCCGGCCAGCATGGAAATCTCGCTGCCGTCGATGGGAACCAGTATGTGCGAAAACATGACAATCTCCTTTTCAGTTTTTCATTGGACAGATATTCACCAGCCCGATAGATCCCGCGTCGATCAATGAATACTGCGACCGTTTAGAAAATTTTCCCTGCCCCCGATCACTTTCTTCAACGCGTCGATATTCAGAATACGAATATGCCGGTTCTCGACGTTGAGCACGCCGGAACTCCTGAAACGCGAGAGGCAGCGGCTGACGGTTTCCAGCGTGAGCCCCAGGTAATTGCCGATGTCCTCGCGCGCCATCGGCAGCGTGAACTCAAAAGACGAATAGCCGCGCGCCATAAAACGCTGCGACATATTAAGCAGGAAAGTGGCTACGCGTTCGTCGGCCTGCATGCGTCCGAGCAGCAACATGATTCCCTGATCGCGCACCACTTCCCGCGCCAGCAGCCGCTGCACATACGTCTGCAAATATTCGGCGCGCTGGCTCATGCGTGCGAGCTGCGAAAACGGAATCGCGCATACATTGGTGTCTTCCAGCGCGATCGCCTCGCTCGGATGTGCCGGAGAACTGATGGCATCGACGCCCAGCACATCACCGGCAAAATGAAATCCCGTCACCTGCTCGCGGCCGTCGTCAATCAACACCATGCTCTTCAACGAGCCTGTCTTGACGAAATACAGGTGATTGAACGATTCGCCGGCACGGAACAGCGCTTGACCGGCGCGCAGACGCTTGTGCTGAAAGATCAGCGAGGTGAATTCCGCTCGCTCCTGGCCGGCCAGCCCTTCGGGCAGGCACACGCCGTTCAGCGCACAGCGCTCGCAGGAATTCCTGGCAGAGACGGCGTCATCAACCACCCGCAGGTGCGGGTGAAATGCCGGTGCGGGGTTGGCTGTGGGACGAAGTGGCGTGACGGCTGTCATGGTGGTTCTCCCGGGTTGTGTTGCGACGCCCCCACTTTAGGGATGCGCTGCATCACGCGGTATCAGCAATGGCTGATTACGGTATCGGGATGTGCCGCGACAGTGTGTAGGGGAATTCCTACCCCCTTTAACATTTCCGCTCTGTGGTAATGACAATAAATATTATTTAAAAACAAATACTTATATAACAATTATGGCAGTAACACCCGTTCACCGGGTAACTTGCAAACGCTCTTCAGGCATTATCGCCGGGGACGGAATTGACCAGCCGATGCTCGATGGCGTAGCGGATGAGTTCAGCCTGATTGGACATATGCATTTTTTCGAGAATGCGCGTCTTGTGGGTGCTGACGGTTTTGGGACTGAGATTTAACGCCAGGGCAATATCGGTTACCGACTTGCCGCCCGCGATCAATTGCAGCACCTGAAATTCACGATCCGATAGCTGTTCATGGGGATTGGTGCTGTCACCGCCGCGCACATTGTTAAACAGCGCCTCGGCCACCGCCGCCGATACATGCACGCCGCCGGACGCGATCTTGCGTATCGCCGCCACCAACTGCTCGCTCGCACTCTCCTTGTTGAGATAGCCTGAGGCGCCGGCGCGTATCGCGCGCACGGCATATTGCTCTTCGCCGTACATGCTCAACACCAGCACCGGCAGTTTGGGGCGCGCTTCCTTGACCAGCTTGATGAGTTCGATGCCGTTGCGGCCGGGCATCGACATATCCGTCACCAGCACATCCCATTCCTGCTCGCGCACCATTTTCAGCACATCGTTGCCGTTGGACGCTTCGCCCGCCACTACCAGATCATGGCTCTTGGCAAGAATCAGCTTCAGTCCTTCGCGCACGATCGCATGATCGTCGGCCACCAGTACCCGCGTCATGCGCTGCGCCCCTGCCCGGCGCTTCCCGTGCCAAAGGCGGGAATCACCGCCTCGATCTGCGTGCCGCCCTGCCCGGGACTGCTGATCTTCACCTCACCACCCAGCACATAGGCGCGCTCGTGCATCCCCAGCAGCCCGAATGACCGGGCCTTGCGTTTATCCGCATCGGTAAATCCTTTGCCGTTGTCACTGATGCGCACTACCACATTTCCACTGTAACGCTTCACCTCCACACCCACCCAATCCGCGCCGGAATGCCGCGACACATTGGTCAACGCTTCCTGCACGATGCGGAAAATCGCCGTGGCGGCATCGCCGCTCACACCGAGATTCTCGTCCGGGATTTCCAGATCGACCGGGATGCCGGTGCGCCCCGAAAAATCCTTGATCAGCCATTCCAGCGTAGGCACCAGTCCGAGATTGTCCAGCATCACCGGCCGCAGATCGGCGGCAATGCGCCGCACCGACGCTACCGTGGTATCGATCAGCTGCCGCATACCGCTGGTGCGCTTGCGCAACGCATCCTGTGCGTGATCGAGTTCACTCTCGATGGTCGCCGTGTCCATCTTGAGCGCCGTCAGCGCCTGCCCCAGTTCATCGTGCAATTCGCGCGCAATGCGGGTTTTTTCTTCTTCGCGCACGGTTTGCAGGGCAGATGACAGCTCGCGCAGCCGGTCGCGCGATTCGCGCACTTCCATTTCCGCCTGTCGCTGCTCGTGAATCAGGCGCTGCATTTCCGTTTCCATGCGCTTGCGCTCGCTGATATCGCGAAATATCGCCGATGAACCGGTGAGCCTGCCGTCGAGGTCACGCACCGGCGAAATGGTGATAGCCACCTGCACATCCAAACCGTTTTTGCACCGGCGTATCGTTTCGAAATTCACGATGGATTCCCCGCTTGCGGCGCGCCCGGCAAGATCGCGGTGGCCGGGCGGCGTATTCGGGGAATACAGCGTGCCGATGTCCTTGCCCACGATTTCTGCTCGCGTATAGCCGAACAGGCGTTGCGCCGCCGCATTCCACGTCAGAATGGCGCCGCTGAGGTCGCGGCTGATGATGGCGTCACTCGTGGAATCGACGATGTCGGCGTAGCGCCGCAGTTCGCCCTGATATCGTACGCGCTCGGTCACGTCGCTCAGAATCACGGTGTAACACTTGCGGCCCGCTACCTCGGTGGAAGTGATGGATGCGTCGATCGGGAATTCCTCGCCGTCTGCGCGCAACCCGGTGAGGATGCGGCCCCCGCCCATGCCGCGAGTGCCGTGCTCTGACCTTCCGTCGTAATTCGCTACCAGCGCCCGATGCGCCGCACGCGCGCTCACTGGAATAAATCGATCAAGCGGCCCGCCGAGCGCCTCTGCCGCGCTGCATCGGAAAATCACTTCCGCTTCCGGGTTGAATAAAACGATGGTTTGCGCCTCATCGATGCTGATTACGGCGAGCTTGACTGAACGCACGATAGCGGCGAGTTGCGCGTCGTGATCTTCCAGCGCATGAATACGAGCAATTTCTTCCGATCCTGAAGGCATTGCAGTCACGCTTAATGATTTCATAAAAGTATGAATAAAAACATATACTTACCGTATATCTATCTGATCTGGCAGTAACACGAGACGCCACGCAGCGCGTTTGATCCAGATCAGTCGCAATTCCGGCACACGTATTAGATTCTATCAGCAGCACTGTAAGGCAGTAGCGGTATTCCGCCGCAACGGCAACCTGCGCGACTGACGAGAATCACCAGCAATGACAAGCAGCATCCTGCCACGCGTGTTTATTGCCGACCCATCGGCCGCCGTCATGGAGCGGCTCGCCGCCGCCATCGACGACGTAGCCGAAATCGTCGGCCGCGCCACCAACGCACGCGACGCGCTGGACGGCATCCGCAACGGCAATCCGCGGATCACCGTGCTCGACATCGTCCTCAATGGCGTTGAACTGCTCAGGCAAATCAAGAATCATCAGCCACCGGTGATTGTCATCGTCCTCACGCACAGCGCCGAAGACGCGACCCGGCGCCTTTGTTTACGCCACGGCGCCGACTATTTTCTGGACAAAATTCATGAGTTCGGCAAAGTACGGGAAATCGTGATCTCGGTCGGCGGCAGATAATGCGGCGCGTTCGCCTCCATGGACATTTCATGCCGGTTTTCGCCACGCGTGGCTGGGGAAATAGCCAACTATGAAATACAAGGACTACTACCAAACGCTGGGCGTGGAACGCAGCGCGAGCGCCGCCGATATCAAGAAGGCCTACCGCAAGCTCGCGCATAAATTCCATCCCGATGTTTCGAAAGAAGCCAACGCCAAGGAAAAATTCCAGGAAATCGGCGAAGCCTACGAAACGCTGAAAGATGCCGGGAAGCGCGCGGCCTATGATGAGCTCGGCAACGCCTACCAGCCGGGGCAGGATTTCCGTCCGCCGCCGGATTGGGGCAAGGCACACGGCGATGGACAGGCAACATTCGACGACATGGATCTTGCGGACCTGTTTGCGAGTCTGACGGGCGCACGGCACGGGGGACGCGCGCACGGTGGTCATTTCCCGATTCCCGGGCAGGATTACGACGTGGCGGCGGCGATCACACTGGAACAGGCTGCGGGCGGCACCGAATTCGAGGTGAATCTTTCCGTGCCGGAACCCGGCGCCGATGGTTACATGCGCCGCGTGTCGCGCTCGTTCAAGGCGCGCATCGCCAAAGGCGCCTCTGAAGGCCAGCGGCTGCGCCTGCCCGGCAAAGGCGGCAAAGGACTCAACGGCGGCCGCGATGGCGATCTGTACCTCATCATCCATCTGTTGCCGCATCCGCTATTCCGCGCCAGCGGCCACGATCTCTACGTCGATCTGCCGCTAGCGCCGTGGGAAGCGGCGCTCGGCGCCACGGTAGAAGTGCCCACGCTCCACGGCGCCGTACACCTCAAGGTGCGCCCGGGAACGCGCAGCGGCCAGAAATTGCGGCTGGCCAAACGCGGCCTGCCCAATCCACGTGAAGGCATAGGTGATCTCTACGCCGTGGCGCAGATCGTGCTGCCCGCTGAATTGAGCGAGCACGAACGCACGTTGTTGCAGCAAATGGCCGACGGCTCAACCTTCGACCCGCGCAGCCATTTCAAGGAGGCGGCGACATGAGAATCGAGATTACCGACGCACTGTGGCTCGATGAACATCATGAGTTTTCGCTGACGGAATTCGTGGAGTTGTCCGGGCTGTCCGTCGATGAACTGCAGCATCTGGTTGACTGCGACGCGCTGTTGCCAGTAGTTGCTGTCAACCCGGCCGCGGCTGAAATGGCCGCCGACCTTAGTGCGGCGGAAGCACGCTTCAGTGCGCAATGCCTGACGCTCGCACGCGCGGCGTCGCGCCTGCGCAACGATTTTGATCTCGACACGAACGGACTCACGCTGACGCTGCGGCTGCTCAATCGTATAGACGAACTCGAAGCGGAACTGCTCGCGCTGCGGGCGCAATTGCCGCGCTCAGCGCGATAAGCGCCGCATCGATATTCGTATCGCTTCAGGGCACTGGATGCAGGCATTGCCCAACCAAAGCAACGCTATTTTTTTATCTCGCGTTCCAGCGCACGGCGGAATTGTTCGAGTTTGCCGTGATAATCGGCAGCCTCACCATACGCCAGAAAACGTGCATAGCGCGCATGCGAGCCGAGCACCTTGCGCGCGTGCTTGATGGGGCAAAAATATTGCTCGGTTCGCGCCACGATCTCACTCATGTAGGCCACCAGCCCATTGGCATAGGCGCAGTACGTGCAATGAAATCGTTCAAAGAAGTTCAGATACTCCAGATGCCGCCGGTCATAGACGAAGTAATCCGCACGCCGCACCCTGGCGATCCGGTATACCGGAAAGCAGATTGCCTGATAAAACGTGACGCACAGGTCTGCGAGCGCCAGCGGAATTATCAATGAATAGATGATGGGCCCGGTAAGATGGTTTTGCGGGCGGTCGGTGACTATCCAGCGAAAAATTCCCCGCTTCACTTTGCGATGGGCGCTGCGGATCGCGCCTTCGAATTTAACCCGTTTGCCGTCGAGTTGATAGAACATGCGATGTTCCTGCTCATGCAACGCCGTGCGCAGATCGTTTTCGAGCAAGGTGATCTGGTCGAGCAACTGCCGAATTTTGTTTTCCATGCGACTCCCGTAGCGGAGCACGGGTGGGTCGAATGAACCACCATAGCCGACACGCATTAGACGCCGCGCGTCGCGCTTTGAACAGCAGTATTTGCGCAGAACAAAACTGGCGCTGAGGTATATCCAGTACGCCCGCCGAACCGTGGCCTAGCGTTTCATCATTCAGGCACGCAGTATTTCATCCAAGCATTTCCGATATCGCCATGTCTCTGTATAAAGCCACCCGGCTTTTGTATCGGAGGTTGCCGGCCTTCCTTGCCAATATGGCGCCGCCGTTCGTGAAGTATTGGCTGGGCTGGAATCGCCCGATCAGCGAACGATGGCTGGGCGCACACAAAAATTTCATCGGCTTCGCGTTTGGCAGGGTGGTCACGATCATTCCGGCTTTCGTACAGTCGCGGATAAACTGGGACGGCGCACTGGTGTTCATGTAGTTCTGGACACCTTTAAGCTGGCAAGAATGTACTGCTGGTTTTCGCCATCAGTTTCGTGGGGCACATCTCGGTAAATCATATTGCCTGCTGGCTGGAAATTCACGATACATGATCGTAATTAAATTATTGTTTAAAAACAATTATTTACATGAAAATCTTATTCTTCGTGCATCGCCAGCCCACTGCGTTGAAGGTAGTCATCCACGATTCCGGCAAACCCCGGATCTTCAATGTCGGCAAAATCGTAACGCACGCGAACCACGGGCTTGTTTACGGAGATCAAGGCGGCAAGGTCGATCGGCGTAGCGGAGACAACAACATCCGCCGGCGTCGCGTTGATGGTCTGCGCCAAGCCAGCCAACTGCGCTGCGGTGTAACCCATCGCGGGCAACACGGCGCCCAAATGCGGATAAGCAGCGTAAACGGCGGCAATTTCCGGTGCGGCATACGGACGTGGGTCAATAATCTCTGCCGCCTGTGCGCGAGTCGCCGCTACATGGCCCGCGCCATAAGCCATGCCGCCGTGGGTCGTGGTTGGCCCGTCCTCGATGACCAGCACGCGCCGGCCCTTCACGGCAGCCTCGTCGTCGAGCCGCAGCGGTGAGCCTGCGCGCACAATTGCCGCGCGCGCGTTGATGCGCCGCGCGTTCCGAAACACACGCAGCACATCCGCCGCAGCGGCAACATCGCTCTTGGCCACCACCACGACATCAGCCATGCGCAGCACCGCTTCGCCCGGATGATGTGTGTCTTCATGGCCTGGCCGCAGCGCATCGGCCAGCACAATGTGCAAATCCGGCTTGATGAACGGAAAGTCATTGTTGCCGCCATCCCACAAAATCACATCAGCGTCCGTCTGCGCCAGCGCCAGCACGCGTGCATAGTCCACACCGGCGTAAACGACATTGCCGGCGGCGAGATGCGGTTCGTACTCCTCGCGTTCTTCAATCGTGCAATCGGCGGCAGCGATGTCCGCCAGTGTGGCGAAGCGCTGCACCGCCTGCCGTGCCAGATCGCCATAGGGCATTGGATGGCGTATCACCGCGACACGCAGGCCGCGCCGGCGCAACAGGACGGAGAGCCAACGCGCGGTCTGCGACTTGCCGCAACCGGTGCGCACCGCCGACACCGCGATTACCGGAATGCTCGCCTTGAGCATGGTGCGTGCCGGCCCCAGCAAAGCAAAGTCGGCGCCCAGCGCCAGCGCGCGCGAAGCCAGATGCATCACCTGCGCGTGCGTCACATCACTGTACGCGAACAGCACCTGATCGAAGCGATGCCGGCCGCGAAACGTTTCGAGGCTGCGCTCCTGGATGATCGGAATGCCGCGCGGATACAGCGTGCCGGCCAGCTCGTGCGGATAACGCCTCCCCGCAATGTCAATGATCTGGGCAGCCGTGAATGCCACGACCTCGTACGCGGGGTTGTCGCGATACACCATGTTGAAATTGTGGAAGTCGCGTCCCGCTGCGCCCAGGATCACGACGCGGGTACGGGACGATTGTTCAGTAATTATCATAGCGCCATCGCCTCCGGCGTATCGGCGGCCACGGGTCGCCAGCCTTCTCCGTCCGGTAATGCTATCGGTGTGCGCATGCAAAACATTGACATAGATCAGAGAGGACATGGCCTTGCCCGGATGATTCACGTCAATCACATAGGATTTACAGCATTCGGTAGCCGCCACTGCCCGTCATGTATGCGAAAGGTTCTTGCGCTGGATCAACGATTGACGCGCACGGCGATGTAGTCTCAACCTGGTTCGAATACTTGCGATCCATGGATTCTGGTGACCACAACCCAAAGGCTCCGAACCGTGCGCTTCGTCATGCTCGTCTTGGCCGCAAGCGGCATTGCGGTTGCGCAGCCGCACAGTCAGGATACCGGCCACGGCGGGTTGCAACGCAAGCCCTATGAATTCGGAGGCTACGTTGAGACAAAGTTCACGCACTATCGGCTTAATCGTAACAGTGCTTTATACAACGTCGAATTCGCGGACCAGCCGCAACGCGCAACGCTTGATCGCGCGGGCGCAACGCTCCGGCTCACGGGAAGCGCTCGCGCAGACGAATGGCAGTTCCGCTTTCAGTCTCGCAGTACGGTGGAACACGATCAGCTTGCACGAGATACAGTGAACCGTTTCGACGAACTGGCCGCGTCGTGGAAACCACGTCCCGATTTCTCGCTTGATGCAGGAAAGATGGTACTCAAGTGGGGCAAGGGCCACTCCTGGAATCCAGTCGCTTTCGTCGAGCGTCCCAAGGACGCCAGCGACCCTCGGCTTCCGCGCGAGGGCTACACCCTGATCTCCGCGACCGTTAATCGTCATTTCACGGGCGCGCTGAAATCCGTCACCTTCAACCCGTTGCTCCTGCCGGTCAGCGAGAACCTGAACCACGACTTCGGCAAACCAGGACATCTCAACGCAGCGGCGAAACTACATTTGGATTTCGGCGATACGGAAGGCGGTTTTTATTTTCTCAACAATGGCAGCCGCGCGGGCCGCGCCGGGCTGGACTTCTCGCATGACATTACCAACGACCTGGAGATTTACGGCGAGTGGGCGCGGATTAAAGCGCAAAGTTTCCGGCTCACCACGCCTGCGGGTGTCAGCTATACGCGCACCGAAGCGGCAACCAGCTACCTCGCCGGCATGCGTTATCGGACGCAACAGAGAAGCCATTTCATTTTCGAGTTGCATCACAACGGAACGGGGTTCTCGGCGGATGAATTTCGGGATTTCGTTGCACTTGTTGACAATGCGGCTCAGGCGGGCGTGGGCAGTGCGCTCATGGGGCGCGCGCAAAAGCTTGCCGACGGTGGATTCGGGCGCCAGAAGGCCATGCAAAACTACCTGTACTTTCGCGCAAGTCAGGCTGCGGTTCCCGTCGCACCATCCATTCGTTTGACCGTGAATCTTCAGGACGGCAGTTATTCGATTGCACCGGAGTTGCTCTACAACGTCCGCAGCCACTGGGGGGTGCGCGCACGGTTTACCGTGCTCGGCGGCGGCGCCGCAAGCGAGTACGGCGCAAAGTACTATTCGCGCCGCGCCGAACTGCGCCTGCACTACCATTTCTGACTTACAGCACCGCCCAGGAGAAACGCGATGGAGAGGAGCGAAGTGCGGCGTTACGCGGGCCTTAGCCCGTTTGAACTCAAGAACAAGCTCGTCGAACTCGCCAAGCACCGCGGCGAACGCATGATGCTCAACGCCGGACGCGGCAACCCGAACTGGGTTGCACTCGAGCCGCGCGCTGCGTTTTTCCGTCTCGGTGAATTTGCTGTGGCTGAGTCGGGGCGCGTTGCGCTCACGCCCGGCTTCGGCGGCCTGCCGAAAAAGCGCGGCATCGCACAACGACTGCGGGAATTCCTCGCCGAACGTCCCGGCGCCTCTGGCAACGAACTGCTGATCCGCGGCGCTAGCTACGCGTGCGGCAAGCTCGGCTTTGACCCCGATCTTCTCGTGGGTGAATGGGTGGACGGTACCCTCGGCGACCACTATCCGCTGCCGGTGCGGATGCTCACATGCGCGAAGCAGTTGGTGCGCGCCCATATCGTCGCAGAGCTTTTTGCGGGCGATGCGGCCAATGGCCACTTTGATCTTTTCGCGGTCGAAGGTGCAAGCGCCGGCATCACGTACGTTTTCCAGTCTCTCGTCCACTCGCGGCTGCTCGCACCAGGCGACTGCATCGCGCTCGGTGTACCCATCTTCACGCCGTATCTTGAGGTGCCTCGCCTCGCTGAGTACCGATTCGAGTTGGTGGAGATCATGCAGGACGAGGCAGCGGGCTGGCGCTACCCGGCATCGCAGCTCGACAAGCTGCGCGATCCGCGGGTGAAAGCATTCCTTGTCGTGAATCCGTCGAACCCCACCGCGGTAGCCATCGATACGGCAACGGCCGCTTACATCGGCGAGATCATGCGCGAGCGGCCCGACCTCATCCTGATCACCGACGACGTCTATGCGCCATTCATCGAGGGCTTTCGCTCGCTGGCATCGCTGGCGCCGCGGAACACGATTGTGATTTATTCGTTCTCGAAATTCTGGGGCGCGACCGGCCTGCGGCTTGGCGTTATTGGTTTGCACGAGTCTAACGCACTCGATGCGCGCCTCGCCGCCATGCCAGAAGAGGCGCAGGCAATCGCGCAGGCGCGCTACGGCGCGGTCTCGACACACCCGGAACGCATGAAGCTCATCGACCGAATGGTGGCCGACAGCCGCGCCGTCGGACTGAACCACACCGCCGGGCTGTCGTCGCCGCAGCAGGTGCAGATGAGTCTGTTCGCGCTCGACAGCCTGCTGGACGCCGCCGGCATACGCAAGCGTGCAGCGCGCGCCACTCTCCGCACCCGCTTCGAGCGCCTCTACCGCGGCGCCGGACTGGCACCGCCTGACGATCCGCTGCTGACCCGTTACTACGCGACGCTCGATGTGCCTGCGCTCGCGCGTACGCGCTACGGCGACGCATTCGCCGAATGGCTCGCGGCCCGCTTTGAGCCGATTGACTTTGTCGTTCGCCTGGCCGAAGAACGAGGCATCGTGCTGATGGACGGCGGCGGTTTTGATGCACCGAAGATGTCCGTACGCGTTTCGCTCGCAAATCTGCCGGATGAAGCCTACGAGCCGGTCGGGCAAGTAATCGCCGGCCTGCTCGCTGACTATTACGCCGAATGGCGTGGGCAGAAAATAAGCACGGTGTAACCTTGCCTGCTTGATTCAGGTCAATACTCGTGCATGCCACGGATACTACAATGGACTCGCACGGGCAGTTACCCGATATTTCAGTAAGCGATAGCGGAGATTTCATGACCAACCGTAAACTTGCGTTCATCATAAAAGATCAGAATCCGCTCACAATGGCGGCAAGCCAGTCAGTGCAGCACGCGTGTCAGCGCATGATGGAGCGTCGCGTCGGCGCGGTGCTGGTCACGGATAAAAAGCACTGTCTGATCGGCATTTTTACCGGCCGCGATGCGGTGCGCACGCTCGCAGAAAGCAAGAACGCCGCCGAAACCACGCTGGCAGAAGCCATGACACCCAGCCCCCGCACGATCGCGCCGGAGCACACGGCGATTGATGCATTGCGCGCGATGAGCGACGGCGGCTATCGCCATCTGCCGATTGTCGCATACGGAAAAATTATCGGCATCGTGTCGCGCGGCGACTTTAAAGGCCTGGAACTGAATCGTCTCGAGGATGAAACGCACCTGTGGGAGCGAATCGGCTGATTTCCGGGCGCGCTTGCCGTTCGGGTCTGCCTTGCGTTACCCGTGGGCGACGCACCGGATTACAATTTGATCTGAATCAAGCAGGCAGCCGCCGCTGCCATGGAATATCGGTCCTATGTCTGAAATCTTCGGATTCGACGCCTATTCGTCGAAAGAAATCGCCGAGCGCGTGGAAAACGTCGGTGTCGCCAAAGCGCGGTTGCCGCTGCTGTCGATGGCGATGCTGGGCGTGCTCGCCGGCGTGTTCATTGGACTCGGCGCTCTGTTCTATGTTCTGGTGGTAAGCGACGCCACGCTGGGATTCGCGGCGTCACGTGTACTGGGCGGTGTGGTTTTCTCGCTCGGATTGCTGCTGGTGGTAGTGGCAGGCGCGGAACTTTTTACCGGCAATAATCTGCTGGTAATGGCGTGGGCCGACGGCAAACTCTCCACATGGGACGTGCTGCGCAACTGGATCGTGGTGTGCGCGGCGAATTTCGCCGGCGCGCTTGTCCTTGCCACGATCGTGTTCTTGTCGGGTCACACCGAGATGAACGGCGGCGCCGTGGGAAAAACCTACCTCCACATCGCGGCGACCAAGGTTTCCATGTCATTCTGGCACGCATTTTTCAGCGGCGTGATGTGCAACGTGCTCGTGTGCATGGCGGTGTGGATGACGCTGGCCGGGCGCAGCGTCACCGACAAGATGATTGCCATCGTGTTTCCGATTTCTGCTTTCGTGGCAGCCGGCTTTGAACACTCCATAGCCAACATGTACATTGTACCGCTGGCAATGATGCTCAAGGCATCCGGCGCAGCCCTGCCGCCGGGCGGCGACGCGATTGGCATGTTGGGGCTGGCAGGAAACCTTGTACCGGTGATTGCGGGCAATCTGGTCGGCGGCAGCGTGCTGGTTGCGCTGGTCTACCACATTATCTATCGGCGGCCCGGCAATGCCGTTTGAACCGGCCGCCGCGGCCGACTAGCCACCAGCAAAGAATACTCATAGCACCAGCACGACCGGGCACTTGAGAACATCCACGAGCGTCGCGAGCGCTTTTCGCTCGCCGGACGTTTGGATGCCGTGCCACAGCAGTGCCGCAGCCTGATTCGCCATCACCGCCTTCTTGATACTCTGGAAATCCCGCGACGGAAGATACTGATAGCGCACGCCAGCCGGGCCACGCGCTAGTTGAGCAGCGGCGCGCGCGCGCAGCCGCGACGCGGCGTCCGCGTCGCCTGCGATCGTCAGCACGAGCAAACCGGTGTGATGCACTTGCGCGAGCGCGTTCGCCGCGGCCAGCGCGCGCCCGGCAGCGGGTGTATCGTCATACAAGACGAGAATCGGCTGCTGCAACACCGTGGCCTTTGCAAGTGGCAGCGAAATGCCAGCGCTGATATCCGCATTGACCGAGTACTGTCCGGTATAGCCGAATACCGCAAGATCAGATTCCCGCATTGCTTCCAGCACGCTGTCGAGGAGCGCCCCCCGCACCACCTGAAACGACCAGGGCAGACTCAGGCCATGCGCCGCGCGCGACAACGCGCCGCGCATGGCGTCTGCCTGCCCGCGTAACGTGCGTTCGATCTCGCCCGCCTCGACCCTGCGCCCCACGGCGCTCGCCAGCGCGTACTCTCGCGCGAACGGCAATGCCGCCATGCGCAATAAATTGACGTTTTCGACAAACACCCCGGCGAGTTCGGCATCAAGGCGGCGCGCGAGTGCCACCGCGGCATGGAGCGCCGCCGTTCCAAGGGGTGAGGCGTCGCAGCTCACCAGAATGCGGGGCGTCTCGGGGCCGTTCGCTTCAGGCATGCTTTTCCTTCTCGCGCTGAGATGACGCCGGCGGCAGGCGTCGTGACGCGCCGCTACCGCTGAAGCTTTGCCGCAATGCGGTGAGCTGATGCAAGCGCTTCGCCACGCGGCCATTGATGGTACTGTCGGCATCGGCGGCGGTAACACCCGGTACTCCCGCCGCCATTCCGGTCAACAATGTGATGGCTTCGTCCACCGTGGCGACCGGGTAAATATGGAATTTACCCTCAGCAGCGGCCGCTACCACGTCGTGGCGCAGCATCAGGTGTTCGACATTGGTCGCCGGGATCAGCACGCCCTGTTCACCCGTCAAGCCGCGACTGCTGCAAATGTCAAAAAATCCCTCAATCTTTTCGTTGACCGCGCCTATCGCCTGCACCTGCCCCAGTTGATTGACCGAGCCGGTCACCGCCAGTGACTGTCGGATCGGCGCATCGGCAAGCGAGGACAACAAGGCGCACAGTTCCGCCAGCGAAGCACTGTCGCCATCGATCTTGCCGTAGGTCTGCTCGAACACCAGACTCGCCGACAGGGAATGCGGCCGGTTGCTGGAGTAGCGCGCCGACAGAAACGACGACAAAATCAACACGCCCTTGGAATGGATGGATCCGCCGAGTTCGACCTCGCGCTGCACATCAATTACCTCACCCGCACCGAGCCGCGTGGTCGCCGTGATGCGCGTGGGTTCGGCGAACGCGACATTGCCCAACTGGTACACCGACAGCGCGTTGATCTGTCCGGCGCGTGCGCCGCTGGTGTCAATCATCACGGTGCCGCGATGAATCTGCTCATGCACCCGTTCGCGCAGCCGGTCGGATCGGTACAACTGCGTGTCGATCGCCTTTTGCACATCCTCAGCGGTGACGTGCGGCCGCTGCGCGCGCCGCGCCCAGTAGTCGGCCTCGCCGAGCAGGTCAACCACCATGCTGATGTTGCTCGACAGCTTTTTGGTATCTCCGGTCTCACGCGAACTGCGTTCGATCATGCGTGCCACTGCGCCGCGGTCGAACGGCAGCAATTTCTCGCGCCGCAGCGCAGTGCCGATCATGCGCGCGAACAGCATAGCGTTCTCGCTGCTGCGGTCAATCTCGTCCTCGAAATCGGCGCAGACCTTGAACAGCTTGGCGAAATCCGGATCGTATTGATACAGCAGATAGTAGATATTCCGGTCGCCGATCAACACCACTTTCACGTCGAGCGGTATTGGCTCCGGCTCCAGCGTCACCGTGCTCACCATACTGTACATTTCGGCAAGGGACTCAAGCCGCAAGGTGCGCGTGGAGAGCGCACGCTTCAATCCATCCCACGCCCCCCATTGTTGCAGCACCTTGTGCGCATCGAGCAGCAGGTAGCCGCCCGCGGCACGGTGCAGCGCACCGGGTTTGACCAACGTGAAGTCAGTCGTCAGCGTACCAAACTGCGACATGTGTTCCATGCGTCCGATGATATTTTGATACGTCGGATGCGCCTCGGTGATTACCGGTGCGCCGTCACGGCCATTGCGGTCGATCACCACGTTGACCTGATAGCGGCGGAAGGACGGCTGCGCGACAAGGAACGCCGGCACATTCGGCGGCGCCTCGCCGGTGTGACGAAAATCACCCTCGTTGTCGATCACGTCCTCCTGCACTGCATCCAGATACGTGATTACCCGGGGCAATTCGCGGTAACGCGACTTCAGATCGTCGATAAGATGCTCCACCGCCAACAGCGTCATCTCGCGGTTCAGTTGCCCGATGCGCTCGGAACGTTCTTTGCGCCATTGCATTACAGTACGAATAATGCGCTCCAGCTTTTGTTGCAGCATGACGATAGCTTCATCCATGCGCTTTTTCTCTTCCATCGGCAACTTCTCGTAATCCTCGGCGGCGATCACCTCGCCGTTTTTCGTCGGCGCAAGGGAAAAACCGGTAGGCGTGCGCAGCAACGTGACGTTGTGCGTGGCCGCTTCTTCCGACAGAGCGCCAAATGCTTTTTCATGACGTTCGGAGAACTCGGCATCGATATGTTCGCCGCGCGTACGGTATTCATCGCTGTCAAACATTGCGGGCACGGCAATGCGCAACTCGCCGATGAGCCGCTGCATATCCTCGCGTAGCGCGCTGCCGCGACCCGCCGGCAATTCCAGTGCAAGCGGCTTGTGCGGGTGTTCGAAGTTGTTCACGTACACCCAATCGCTGGGACAAGGCTCGCCGCGCGCGCGTTCGGCGAGGAATTGCTCCACCATCGCGTGTTTGCCCGAGCCTGCCGGCCCCATGACGTACAGGTTGTATCCTTGGCGCCGCACGCCCACTGCGAATTCGAGTGACGACGCCGCGCGCGGCTGACCAATGAATTCGCTGAGCGCTTCGAGATCGGCGGTGGTGCTGAATCCGAACTGCGCGGTGTCGCAATGCGTGTAGAGCTTGTCCGGCGTTAGCGGCAACACAGAATGCAGCATCAATTCTGTCATAATTTATCCTTTAAAAACAATTACTTATAATAATTTCTGCGATACGCCGCGACATCCGGCAGTACCACGTCCTGCGTGCCGGATCCGATGCGACAAAGAGCATCCCCGCATCCTGATGAGGTGAATGCTAGGTGACGAAGCGGCGCCCGAACTTGATATGTATCAACCCGGAAAAACGGTTAGGCAGCAGCACGCGTTGATGTATGTCAATCCGGATCGAACCGGGGCGTGCCTACCATATCCGTTGCCGCTCTCGCACCCGGCTTGCGGGCGAACACGTGGCGGCAAGGAGCTACGATGACGCGTATCGGAATCATAGGCGCAGGTGCATACGGCACGGCGCTTGCATGCGTGGTACGACGCAGCGGCAACGAAGTCGTCATCTGGGCACGCGAGCCGGAGGTGGCGGCAGCGATCAATTGCGGCGCGGAAAATACACGGTTTTTGAAGGGCATAACCCTTCCACCGGGAATCATCGCGACCACAGATCTGTCGCAGGCGGCGGCGGCTGACGTTTTGCTGTTGGCGCCACCGGCGCAGCATATGCGTGCGGTGACGACGCAGTTACGTCCGCACCTCACCGACGGCAAGCCCGTAGTGAGTTGTTCCAAGGGCATAGAACGTGGCACCTGTGCGTTGATGTCGCAGGTCATTGCGGAAACCCTGCCTTGCGCGCGCATCGCGGTGCTGTCGGGCCCGTCATTCGCCACTGACATTGCTATTGATCTGCCGGCAGGCGTGACTCTGGCGTGCGCCGATGTTGCGCTGGGTGAACGCCTTGCACAGATGATCGGCACCCCGCGATTTCGCACCTATCTGAGCAGCGACGTGATCGGTGCGCACGTGGGCGGCGTGCTGAAAAACGTGATGGCGATCGCATGCGGCGTATCGCTCGGCAAACAGTTCGGCGACAGCGCGCGCGCCACCTTGATCGCGCGCGGACTGGCCGAGGCGGCGCGGCTTGGCGTGGCGATGGGCGCACGCTTCGAATCCTTCCTTGGACTTTGCGGCGTCGGCGATTTCATACTCAGTTGCAACAGTCCGCGCTCGCGCAACATGTCGCTGGGCGTGGCGCTGGGCGAAGGGCGTCAACTTGCCGATATCCTCGCCGAACGCATCACGGTGCAGGAAGGCGTGCATTCGGCCGAATCGGTGGCGGCGCTGGCCCGCCGCTTCAGGATCGACATGCCAATAGCGCTGGGCGTCGATGCCGTGCTAAACCACGGCGCCAACGTGGATGAAACCATAAACAAACTGTTGTCCCATGCCTGCGGGATGGAGCTGCCATTCCAAAGCACCAGCGCTTGATCTGTGTCAACTGCCGCCCCTCTTGCTGCGAGCACCATGTGATTGTTACAGCGCGCAGTGGCGCTGATTCGCGGATGCTCACGAGGCATGTGGCGGAAGCCCCGCCACATGCCGGCACATGAACACATGCGCCGTATCCGCTGTTTTCCACAATCTTTGGAAGGAGAACATCATGGTTCAACGCAGAGAATTCCTCACCGCCTCGCTGGCTGCGCTGTATGCAATGGCCGGTCCGGTGCGGGCGCAGACAATCGAGGCTGAACTTAACCTGATTACCCCGGTGTCCAAGTTCATACACGATGCAGCCCTCGCTGAATTTACCAAGTATGCAAAGGAACGCTGGAAGCTGAATCTCAAGACCAGCGCACTGGCCGCCGGCACGCCGGTAGCCTACGGACGCATCGTCGAGTGGAAAGGCCGGCCCGAAGTGGACATCTTCTGGGGCGGCGAAAGCGCACTGTTCGACAAGCTCGCTGAACAGAAATTGATGGTTCCGCTCAATCTGTCAAAAGCAACGGCGGACGCGATCCCCACGACGATCGGCAAGCCGAAACCCATTTACCTGAAGGACCCCAAGGGATTCTGGACCGGCACTGCGCTCGAACCGTACGGACTGGTGTATCACCCGACACTGCTGAAACGGCTTGGCGTGCCGCCGATCAAGGATTGGGATGACCTGCTGAATCCCAAGCTGCGCGGCCACGTCGCGCAATGCGCCCCCAGCCGCTCGAGCAGCAGCCACGCCACCTACGAAGTCATACTCCAGCAGTACGGCGACGCGAAAGGCTGGGAATGGCTAAAGCGCCTGGCCGCAAACACCGGGTTATTCACCGCGCGCAGCCGCGATGTGCCGTCGGTGGTAGCGAAGGGCGAATTCGCCGTGGGCTTTGCGGTGCCGAGCTATATGGCATTCGAGGAACGGCTCGCCGGTTTCGATATCCGCTTCGCCGCGCCGAAGACAGCGTGGATCACGCCGGAACCGATGGGAATCCTCGCCGGCGCCAGAAATCCGCAGGCGGCGCGCGCGTTCGTCGAATTTTTGCTCACCGAACGCGGTCAGAAAATATTCATGGAACGCGGGCTGTTCCCGCTTTCGCCAAAGTACCACGTCAAAGGCGCGCCGGGGTCCGACGCCGAAAAAGCCGTCGAGTTTACCGGCGGCGTGCGCTCGTACTTCGACCGCGAAGTGACGAACATCTACGACGACGACAAGGCGCAGGCGCGCTACAACCAGGTCAACGAACAGTTCCGCAAGGAAATCGAATCCGTGCTGGAGGAACTGAAGAAAAAATACTAGCCCGAAAGAGTCCCATAACCACAAGGACGCGAAGCACAAGTCATGCGCATCTCCGTCAAGAACCTCACAAAAAAATTTGGGCAATTAGCCGTCGTGAATAACGTGACGCTTGCCATCGAGGAAGGCGAGCTGTTCACGTTGCTGGGACCATCGGGCTGCGGCAAAACCACCCTGCTGCGGCTGATCGCCGGTTTCTACGCGCCCGACGAGGGTGACGTTTTTTTCAACGAGCGCAGAGTCAACGATATGCCGCCGCACGAGCGGCGCATCGGCATGGTGTTTCAGAATTACGCGCTGTGGCCGCACATGACGGTGTGGGACAACGTCGCCTATGGGCTGAAGCTGCGCAAAGTGGCGCCGGCCGAGATCAACGAGCGCGTGCAAAGTGTGTTGAACAAAGTGAAGCTTGGCGGCTACGAGCAACGTTTCCCTGGACAGCTTTCCGGCGGTCAGCAGCAGCGCGTGGCACTCGCGCGGGCGCTGGTGCTGAATCCGGACATCCTGTTGCTGGATGAGCCGCTGTCCAATCTGGACGCAAAAATTCGCATCCAGGTGCGCGCCGAAATTCGCAAGCTGCAAAAAGAACTCGGCATCACCACCATTTATGTCACGCATGATCAGGAAGAAGCGCTGACGCTATCCGACCGTATCGCGGTATTCAATCAGGGCAAGGTGTTTCAGGTGGGGCCGCCGAAAGAATTGTATGAACGCCCCGCCTCGCGCTTCGTCGCGGACTTCATCGGCATCAACAACCTGCTCGACGGCACGGTGCGCCCGTCGGAAATCAGCGCGGAGCGGGTGCATGTCGCGACCACGCTGGGGGAAATCGTTGGCTTGCGCGATGCCCGGCTCAAGGCCGGTGACGCGTGCGTGATCTGCGTGCGGCCTGAGAATGCGCATGTCAACGGCGAGTCCGCTGGCGAGATGAACACAATCAAAGGCCAGGTCGCGTTCGCAGCCTACCTCGGTAATTCACTACGCTACGACATCGATGTGGGCGGCGGCATGATTTTCAAGGCCGAAGTGCGCGACCCGTGGCATCACCAAACCCTCGCGCTGGGTGCGCCTGTGACGGTAAGTTTTCCGGTGAGCAGCACGCTGGTCATTCCGGCGGATACGCCATGAGCGCGTTCGCCGCCACTACCGGCTCGTCCCAGGTCACCGGCAAGCGCGGTGCCATACTGGCTGCCGTCGGCTATGGCCTGATCTGGGTGTTCCTCGCCATCTTTCTGGTGTATCCGCTGACGCGGATTTTTTATGATGCGTTCACCACCGAGGCCGGGCAGTTCACGCTGGTGAATTTCCAGGAATTCTTTGACGATTCCTTCTACTTGCGCTCGTTCTGGAAATCAATGCTGCTGGGCGTGGCGACGGTGATTACCACCTCCGTTGTCGGTGTCGCGGTGGCGTTTCTGTTAATCCGCTATGAGTTTCCGTTTCGCAATTCGTTTTCGTATCTCACGCTGCTGCCGATCATTTCGCCGCCGCTGGTGGGTGTGCTCGGCTTTACCTTCATCCTCGGCCGCGCGGGCACAGTGAACGTAATACTGCAGGATTACTTCGGTCTGCAGCAGCCAATCAATTTCATGTATGGACTGCACGGCGTGCTGCTGGTGGAAACGCTGCATCTGTTCCCGATGATTACGTTAAGTATTCTGGATGCGCTGTCCAAGGTGGACCCGTCGCTCGAGGAATCCGCGCAAAGCGTAGGCGCAAAGGGTTGGCGGCGTTTTTGGGATATCACGCTGCCGCTCTCCATGCCGGGATACATCTCCGGCGCGTTGCTGGTATTCATCTGGACCTTCGCCGATTTCGTCACGCCGCTGGTGCTGGGCGTGCATGACCTCCTCGCCTCGCAGGCGTATCTGAACATCGTGCAATTCGTCGACCGGCGGCTGTTCAAGATGGGAATCGTGATCTCGGCGCTGATGGTGCTGCTGGCGATTATTTTCGTACTGGTCGCGCGCCACTACGTCACCATCAAAGACTACAGCTCGCTCGCATATTCCAAGATCGAGCGGCGGCGGCTGGGTCCGGTCAAGCGCTGGGTCGCGGTGGCGTTCCTCGGTGGCTTGATGTTTATCTCGTTCATTCCGCATATCGGCGTGACGCTCGCCGCCTTCGGTCGCGGCTGGTCGCTGACGCCGTTTCCGCTGGAATACACGACGGCGTTCTTCGAGCGCGTGAGCATAGAGACGCCCAAGTACATACTCAATTCGTTCATTTACTGTGGCATTGCAGTAACAATTTGCCTTGTCGTCGGCGTACCCATGGCATGGGTACTCGCGCGCACACGTGCGCCGGGCAAGAACACGCTCGATGCAATGACCACGCTGATTCTCGCAATTCCGGGCACGGCCATCGGCATTGCCTACATCCGTGCCTTTCACTTCCCGCTACCATTCATCGATACTGCGCTCACCAGCATGTGGATCATTCTGCCACTGGTGCTGGCGATGCGGCGGCTGCCGTACACCGTGCGCGGCAGCTATGCCTCGCTGCTGCTGGTGCATAAATCGATGGAGGAAGCCGCCGGCAGCGTGGGCGCGACGCAAATGCGCATCTTCCGCGACATCACCTTTCCGATGGTATGGAAAGGCATACTCGTCGGTGCGCTGTTTTCGTTCATGACGTCACTACAGGAAGCGTCGGCCACGCTGTTTCTCACACTCGGCGGCTGGGAAATGATGCCGTTCGGCATCTTCACTTTCTACATTTCCGGTTCGCAAAACGAAGCGGCGGCGCTCGGCTTCATCCTGATCATGGTCGCGGCTGTGAGCCTGTTTGTTATCAACCGGATAGCCGGCACCAAGGTCGGCGGCTTGTTTGGTTGATCTCATGGATAGTCGCCCGAATATCATCCGCAAGACACCTGCCGACCTGCGTGTCGCGCCGCATCTGCGTGATTACGATGCGCAGCGCGCACGATTTACGTGGGAACAGGCGCGCAGCGAGCTCGCGGGTCTGTCCAATTCATCGCAGGGCGCGCTCAACATCGCCTACGAAGCGGTGGACCGGCATTTGGCCACACCCACGCGCGAGCACGTGGCGTTGCGCTGGATCGGCAAGCGTGGTGAACAGCGTGATATCCGCTACGGCGAACTCTCGCAGCTTACCAATCGCTTTGCCAACGTGCTGCGTGAACTGGGCGTGGTCAAAGGTGACCGGCTATTCATCCTGTGCGGGCGTATTCCGGAACTGTACATCGCCGCCCTCGGCGCATTAAAGAACGGTACGGTAGTGTCCCCGCTGTTCTCGGCTTTCGGCCCGGAACCGCTGAAGACGCGGCTCGCGATTGGTGAAGGCAAGGTGCTGGTCACCACGGAAACACTCTACAAGCGTAAGGTGGCATCGATAAGCGAGCAACTGCCCGCACTCAAATATGTATTGCTGGTAAGCGAAAACAACAACCCCACTACCGTACCCGGCACGCTCGATCTCGCGCAGCTGATGGCAGATGTGCCGGACGAGTTCGTCATTGAAGCCACTCAGCCGGAAGATCCCGCGCTGCTGCATTTCACCAGCGGCACCACCGGCACGCCCAAGGGCGCGCTGCACGTTCACGGCGCCGCCGTCACGCACTGGGCGACGGGACGTTACGCACTCGACTTGCATGCTGATGATATTTACTGGTGTACCGCTGATCCGGGATGGGTTACCGGCACGTCGTACGGCATCGTCGCGCCGCTGATGCACGGCGTCACCAGCATCATCGACGAAGCTGAGTTCGACGCCGAGCACTGGTACCGGCTTTTGCAGGAGCAAGAGGTCAGCGTGTGGTACACCGCACCCACGGCGATTCGTATGCTGATGAAGGCCGGGCCGGAAGCTGCACGGCGCTACCGCTTTCCCAAGCTGCGTTTTATCGCCAGTGTCGGCGAACCGCTCAATCCGGAAGCCGTGTGGTGGGGCAAGGAAGTGCTCGGATTGCCGATTCACGACAATTGGTGGCAAACCGAAACCGGCGGCATCGTGATTGCCAACACGCCGGCGCTGCCGATCAAGCCCGGTTCGATGGGCAAGCCGCTGCCCGGCATGGATGCGGGCATCGTGCGCAAGCGTGACGATGGTTCCATTGAGGAAATAGGCACGCCCGATACGGAAGGCGAACTCGCGCTAAGACCCGGTTGGCCGTCGATGTTTCGTGGCTATCTCAATCAGGAGGAGCGTTACCGCAAATGTTTCGCCGGCGGCTGGTACCTCACCGGCGATCTGGCGAAGCGCGACGCGGATGGTTATTACTGGTTCGTCGGGCGCGCGGATGATGTGATCAAATCTGCCGGACACCTGATCGGCCCATTTGAAGTCGAGAGCGCGCTGATGGAACACCCCGCGGTGGCGGAAGCCGGCGTGATCGGCAAGCCCGACCCCATGGTGGGCGAAGTGGTCAAGGCTTTCGTCTCGCTTAAGGCCGGCATCGCCGAATCCGAAGCGTTGCGCATGGAACTGCTGGGGCACGCACGCAAACGCCTCGGCGCCGCGGTCGCGCCGAAAGAGATTGCCTTTCTACCGTCGCTACCACGCACCCGCAGCGGCAAGATCATGCGACGGTTGCTCAAGGCGCGCGAACTGGGCTTGCCGGAAGGTGATGTCTCCATGCTGGAAGGGAACGAATGAGCGATGTCATTCCTCTCAAGCCTGTGACATTGCCGCGCGAACTCGCACTCACGCTGTTGACCGACATGGTGCGCATCCGCCGCTTTGAGGAAGCCTGCGCTCAGCTGTACGGCGAAGGAAAAATCCGCGGCTTTCTGCATCTCTATATTGGTGAGGAAGCCGTGGCGGTGGGCGCAATTCACGCGCTTACCACGCAGGACGCCGTGGTCGCCACCTACCGTGAGCACGGACATGCGCTTACGCGCGGCATCAGTGCCAACGCGATCATGGCGGAGATGTACGGCAAGTGCACCGGCTGTTCGCACGGGCGCGGCGGGTCGATGCATTTGTTCGATGCAGCGACGCGCTTTTATGGCGGCAACGCTATCGTGGGCGGCGGACTGCCGCTCGCTACGGGCCTGGCGCTTTCCGAAAAACTTAAGCAAAAACAAATAGTTACCGCGTGCTTCTTCGGCGAAGGCGCCATGGCGGAAGGTGCGTTTCACGAGTCGCTCAATCTCGCCGCACTATGGCAACTACCCGTCGCTTTCTTCTGCGAGAACAATCTCTACGCCATGGGCACCGCGCTCGCGCGCTCTGAATCGCAAACCGATTTGTGCGCCAAGGCTGCCGCATACCATCTGCCGACGCTGCGCGCCGACGGCATGGACGTGGTAGCGGTGCATGACGCGGCGCGCACCGCATGCGCAGCCGTGCGTGAAACTGGCGGGCCGTATTTCGTTGAGTTTCAAACCTACCGTTTCCGCGCGCACTCGATGTTCGACGCCGAACTGTATCGCGACAAGACGGAAGTCGAGGAATGGAAAAAGCGCGGTCCCATACACAATCTGACTAACCGGCTGAAAGCGCAGAACTGGCTCACCGAGGACGAATTTCTCGCAATCGACGCAGAGGCCGAACGCGAAGTCAGGGCAGCCGTAGCGTTTGCGGAAGAAAGCCCGTGGGAGCCCATCGCAACGTTGACGCAGGACGTTTACGCCGCGCCGTGAATACCTTAGGTAACAAAACGACCTACCGCGAGGCGCTGCGGGAAGCGCACTGCGATGCGATGCGCGCCGATCCACGCGTATTCCTGATGGGCGAGGACGTGGGCAAATACGGCGGCTCGTATGCGGTATCAAAGGGCTTGCTTGATGAATTCGGCGTGGAGCGCATCCGCGACACGCCGCTGTCGGAACTTGCTTTCGTCGGTGCGGGCATCGGCGCAGCGCTGGGCGGCATGCGCCCCATCGTCGAGGTAATGACCGTCAATTTCAGCCTGCTCGCGCTCGATCAGATCGTAAATACTGCCGCCACGTTGCGACATATGTCGGGTGGGCAGTTCGCGATTCCGCTGGTGATCCGTATGGCGACCGGTGCTGGCCGCCAGTTGGCCGCACAACATTCGCATAGCTTCGAAGGTTGGTACGCGCATGTGCCAGGACTCAAGGTGCTTGCTCCCGCAACTATCGACGACGCGCGCGGCATGCTCGCGCCCGCGCTGGCCGATCCCGATCCCGTGGTGATTTTCGAGCACGCGCTGCTGTATAACCTCGAAGGCGAACTCAGCGGCGAATGGAAAAGCGCCGATATCCGCAGCGCGCGCGTGCGACGCGAGGGCACGCAAGTAAGCCTGATTACCTACGGCGGCTCGTTGTGGAAGACGCTCGACGCAGCGCGCGAACTCGCGGCGCTGGGTATCGACGCGGAAGTGCTCGATCTGCGTGTGCTGCGTCCGCTTGATACTGCCGCCATTGTCGCATCGGTACGCAAGACGCACCGCGCGGTGATTATCGATGAAGGCTGGAAAACCGGCAGCCTTGCCGCCGAGATCTGCGCGCGTATTGTCGAAGAAGCGTTCTACGATCTTGATGCGCCGATCGCACGTGTCTGCACAGAAGAAGTACCCATTCCCTACCCAAAGCATCTCGAAGACGCCGCTCTGCCGCAGACGCCGAAGATCATCGCTGCCGCCAAAGCCGTCTTGGGGAAATGAGGGGAGAACATGATTGAGTTCAAGTTGCCGTCCCTCGGCGCGGATATGGATCAGGGAAAACTTGTCGAGTGGACGGTCAAGCCCGGTGACCATGTGACCAAAGGCAGTGTGGTCGCCGTGGTGGATACCAGCAAGTCGGCCATCGACGTCGAAATCTGGCATGACGGTACGGTGTGGGAGCTATTAACGCAACCGGGAGAGACCGTGCCGGTAGGCGCAGTGATGGCATTGCTGCTGGAAGCGGGAGAAACGCAGGAGCAAGCGCTGGCGTGGAAGCGCGATCACGCTGCGGTTCCCGTCGCCGCGTACGCTACCGCGGCAGTGCTACCACCTGCGGCAACCGTCACCTCCGCACCGTCCACTCCCGCACACGACTCGCCGGCGGCACCTGCTCCACCAACGCTCGTCTCACCCGCCGCACCCGCAGCACGAACGCGCGTCTCACCCGCCGCGCGTAAGCGCGCCGCCGAACTGGGCGTCGATCTGGCCGCGCTTGCGGGCAGCGGGCCAGAGGGCGCGATCACTATCGAAGATGTGGAGAAAACGGGCAAAGCCGGAAGCGCCGCCGCGACGACGCCGCTCAATCGCATGACCGAAATACGCAAGACCATCGGCGCGGCGATGACGCGCTCCAAACGCGAAATACCGCACTACTATCTCGCCACCGACATTCCCCTCGCCCGTGCAACGGAGTGGCTTGCCGCGCGGAATACTCAGTGCAGCGTCACCGAACGCGTGCTGATGGCAGCCGTGCTGCTGAAAGCCGTGGCACACGCGCTCAAACGTCATGCCGCGTTGAATGGCTTCTACCGCGATGGCCGTTTCGAACCGGCAAACGCCGTGCATATCGGCGTCGCCATTTCGCTGCGTCAGGGCGGGCTCATCGCACCCGCGCTGCACGACTGCGACAGCAAGAGCCTGGACGAATTGATGCGCGGGCTCGCCGATCTGGTGCGGCGCGCACGCGCATTCACCTTGCGAAGCTCGGAACTCTCCGATCCCACGATCACCGTCACCAACCTCGGCGACGGCGGCGCAGACCTGGTGCATGGCGTGATTTATCCGCCGCAGGTGGCCATTATCGGCTTCGGCGGCGTGCGTGAGCGGTCGTGGGTGGAAGAAGGCGCGGTGCGCGCGATGCCGGTAGTAACTGCCTCGCTCGCGGCGGATCACCGCGTCACGGATGGCCATCTGGGCGCGCTGTTTCTGGCCGACTTGTCGCGTTCGCTGCAAGCGCCGGACAAACTCTGAATCCACCAGGAGGCCGCGTGCAAACCACGGAACTGCGCAATATCGTATTCACTATTCTGAAATCCATCGCGCCCGAAATCGAACCGGCGGAACTCGACGCTGCCGCACCCCTGCGCGACCAGATCGATCTCGACTCGATGGACTACCTGAATTTCATCGTCGGCATGCACGAAAAACTCAAAGTCGAAATTCCCGAAAGCGATTACCAAAAACTGGTCAGTCTCGACGATATCGTGAGCTATTTGCGCGAGAAACTTCCCGCCTGACCTCGTAATGTCCGATTTCAATACCAATCGTCACGGCGAAACCGCGCGGCAGCACATGGTGACGCGCGTGCCCACCGCTACCGCCGGGGAAAGCGCGAGCACCGTACTCGCGCGACTGGTCGGCGTGCAGTTCGACGATGCAAGCGCGGTCTACGTGCTCGACGCACAAGGACGGCTCGATGGCCTGGTGCCGATTACCGTGTTGTTTGCGGCACCGCCGCAAACGCCGCTCGCTGACCTGTCCCAATCGCCGCCGCCCGCCGCGCATCCGGAAACCGACCAGGAACATGTAGCCTCGCTCGCTATCCGGCATAACGTGACTGCTGCGCCCATTGTCGATGCACAACATAAACTGCTCGGCGTGGTACCGCCGCAAGCGCTACTCGAAGTGCTGCGCCATGAGCATATCGAAGACCTGCACCGCCTCGCCGGCATACGGCATGAAAACACGCGTGCGCGCCATGCCATAGAGGCGCCGCCGCTGCGCCGCGCGCGCGATCGTCTGCCGTGGCTATTGGCGGGACTCGCCGGCAGCATACTTGCCACCATGGTCATGGTGTCATTCGAGCAGGCACTGCAAGCGAACATCGCCATCGCGTTTTTCGTGCCCGGCATCGTCTATCTCGCCGATGCCATCGGCACGCAAACCGAAACCATCGCGGTACGCGGTCTGTCGTTGAGCCATGCGCCGTTTGCCAGCGTGGTTGGCGGCGAAGCGCGCACTGGCGCTATCATCGGCTTCACGCTTGCCCTGTGCGTATTCTTTCCGGTCTGGTGGTGGTTCAAAGATGTGCGCCTGGCGACTGCCGT